>CABYAF010000033.1 GCA_902516925.1 uncultured Bacteroidota bacterium | reverse complement strand
ATAATTTATTAGGATACTCGATTTCTAAAATTTTAGAGGCAAATGGAAAAAAAGTAAAAAAAGTTCAAATCATAAATGATCGTGGAATCCATATATGTAAATCAATGGTTGCATGGAAACAATTTGCAAATGGATCAACTCCAGATTCTGACAATATTAAGGGTGATAAATTTGTAGGTGATTACTATATAATGTTTGACAAAGTTCATAAAGAGCAGATGAAAGAGTTAATTGATTCAGGGACTGATAAAGATTTAGCATCCGAAAACACAGAAATAATGAAATCTGCTAAAGAAGAATTAACAAAGTGGGAAAATAATGATTTAGAAACAAGAAAAATTTGGAAGATGATGAATAATTGGGTCTATGATGGCTTTGAAACTACTTATAAACTACTTGGAGTATCATTTGACAAGAATTATTATGAAAGTGAGACATATATTTTGGGTAAGAATATAATTTTAAATGGACTAAATAAAAACGTATTTTACAAAAGAGAAGATTCATCTGTTTGGATAAATCTTGATGATGAAGGTCTAGATGAAAAACTTTTACTAAGATCAGATGGAACATCAGTATATATGACTCAAGACCTGGGTACTGCAGTTCAAAGGATTGCTGATAATTCTAATGTTAGGGGTATGATTTACACTGTTGGAAACGAACAAGATTATCACTTTAAAGTATTATTTAAAATCTTAAAGAAATTAGGCTATGATTGGGCTGATAACTTATATCACTTAAGTTATGGAATGGTGGACTTACCTTCAGGTAAAATGAAGAGTAGGGAAGGTACTGTTGTTGATGCAGATGATCTAATTTATGATCTAGTAAACACTGTTAAACAAACAACCGAGAGCTTAGAAAAGTACCAATTATCGAATGAAGCATTAAATCATGATGAATATAGAAAGATTGCATTAGGCGCCCTTAAATACTATATACTTAAAGTTGATCCTAAAAAGAATATTTTATTTAATCCTGAAGAGTCAATTGATTTAACTGGTAATACTGGTCCTTTCATACAATATGCGTATGTTAGAATCCAATCAATTCTTAAAAAAGTTAATAAGGATATTGATATTAATTTGGATTATTCGTTAAATGAAAAAGAGAAAGAGGTAATTAAAATTATTCATGATTATCCTTCAGTAATTAATAATTCATATAAAGAGCTTTCACCAGCTTTATTAGCAAATTATCTATTTGATTTAGTTAAGAGCTATAATTCTCTTTATCAAAATCATCACATTCTAAATTCCGAGAGTTCAGATTCAACATCAATCAGATTAATTATATCAATTAAGACTAGCCATGTTATTGAGTCTTGCTGTGAATTACTTGGGATTGAACTGCCAAATAAAATGTAAAAAAAAAGTCACCCGAAGGTGACTTTTTAAATTATCTGAGTGTAAATTACTTAGATACTGCAAGGTTATACACAACAAGACCGAAACCGATTTTGTTAATTGCATCACCGACGTTGTAAATAACATCCATTTGACCAGCAAGGCCACTAAAGATACCACTATACCAACCATCAGTTCCCGCCATATATCCTATCGGATAAATAGCCCAACCTATAAGTACGAATTTACATAGCATTTTATGTGCACTCTCAACGTTACCGCCAGCTGATTTAGCAAGCTTTGAAGCTCCACCAAACCAAATTTCAGCAACTATAGCGAAATAAGCTATACCGGAAACAAGACCCCATAATTGAGCGTCTAGAGGTCCAATACCTGCTTCTCCGAAGTAACCTGTTACTAACATTAATGTAGATAAACCGATTAACTTCCACAACAGGCTTTTTGTAGCACCTGATGGCTTTAAAATTAGATAAAACTCTACACACATAAGTGGTACAGTTAAGATCCAATCTACATACCTGTAGGCAGTAGTAATGTCACCTTCCATAGCAGCATTTCTCATATAGTAATAGTGAAGAGCTGCAATACCAGTAATTAAAGCTGATACAAGCATAGAAGTTTTCCACTTATCTGCAACCATATTCATAGCTGAGAAGAAGAATGCAG
>CABYAF010000032.1 GCA_902516925.1 uncultured Bacteroidota bacterium | reverse complement strand
TTCTTTGGTTAGCATCTATAACCGTAATTGCTGACATATTTACAATTTCATCAACTGATGCACCTAATTGTAGAATATGTATGGGCTTATTAAGGCCAATTAAAATTGGCCCAACAGAAACTGCACTATCTAATTCTTTAATAATCTTATATGTTATATTTGCAGCATCAAGATTTGGAAATATTAAAGTATTGACCTTTCTTCCGTTTAAAATTGAAAAAGGGAATCTGTTTTTTAACATCTCTCTGTTCAAAGCAAAATCTGATTGTATTGGACCATCAACAATTAGGTCAGGATGATTTTTATGTAAAACCTCTACAGCTCTTGAAACTTTTTTAGCATCATCATAATCTGAAGAACCAAAGTTTGAATATGACAGAATAGCTATTACTGGTTCAATTCCAAACATACTTACAATCTTTGCCGTATTAACTGCAATTTTAGCTATCTCATTGTGTGAGGGATTTATATTTAGAGATGTATCTGAGCAGAATAAAGGGCCTTGTTTTGTAATCATTAAATTAGTGGCAGCAACTTTCTCAACACCAGGAGCCTTCCCTATTGAATTTATTATTGGTATAAATACAGATGGATAACTTTTAGAATAACCGGAAAGCATACAATCTGCATCCCCATTTTCAACCATCATAGAGCCAAAAAAATCTCTACCTCTTAAGAGTCTTTTTACATCATCAAGTGTTTTCCCTTTTCTCTTTAATTTTTTGAAAAGTACTTGAGAATATTTTTCTATCCTTTCTTTATTAATTTTATCTTTTGGATCTATAATTTCTATTTCCTCATTAAATTCTAAAGACTCCATTAACTCTTCAATAATTTTTTTTCCACCAAGCAAAATAGGCTCAGCAATCCCTTCTTCAAAACAAATTTGAGCAGCTTTTAAAACATCCAAATGGTCTGCCTCTGTAAATACTAGTTTCTTGTCTGTAGCCTTTCTTGCTCTTCTATGAATAATTCTAATTAGTTTCTGATTACTCCCCAATCTTTCCTCCAAAACTTGAGTATATTTATCCCAGTCAGAAATTGGCTCCTGTGCAACGCCAGATTCGATTGCTGCTTTTGCAACTGCAGGTGGGATCTCTGATATTAATCTAGGGTCAAAAGGTTTTGGAATTATATAGTCTTTACCAAAATTTAATTTGGTTTCGTCATATGCAATGTTTACTTGTTCTGGAACAGGCTTTTTTGCTAGTTCAGCTAAGGCAATAACAGCAGCTTTCTTCATTTCTTCATTAATCATAGTTGCTCTAACATCAAGTGCTCCTCTAAAAATAAAAGGAAAACCCAATACGTTATTAACTTGATTTGGCAAATCAGATCTTCCTGTAGCAAATATTATATCATTTCTTACAGACATTGCTTTATCATAGTTTATTTCAGGGTCTGGATTGGCCATTGCGAAAACAATAGGATTTTTTGACATAGAACTGAGCATTTCCTCTGAAACAATATTAGCCATTGATAATCCAATGAAAACATCTGAATCTACCATTGCCTCTTCTAAAGAACTAATTTTTCTATCAGTAGCAAAGTATTTTTTTTCGTCTGTTAAATTATCTCTGCTTTTGTTAATTACTCCCTTACTGTCTGTCATTACAATATTTTCCTTTTTTGCACCAAATGAAATATATAGGTTTGTACAAGCAATAGCTGCAGCTCCAGCACCCGAAACAACTATTTTGACATCTTCAATTTTTTTATCTACAAGCTCTAAGGCATTCAGAAGTGCAGCTGCAGAAATTATAGCAGTACCGTGTTGATCGTCATGCATTACAGGAATGTCTAGTTGTTCTATTAAATCCTTTTCAATTTTAAAGGCTTCTGGTGCTTTTATATCCTCGAGATTTATACCTCCAAAAGTTGTTGATATTGATTTAACAACATCAACAAATTTATCAGGATCTTTTTCATTTATCTCAATATCAAAAACATCTATATCTGCAAAAATTTTAAATAAAAGGGCTTTGCCTTCCATTACTGGTTTTGATGCATCTGGACCAATATCACCTAGACCCAAAACAGCAGTACCATTTGAAATAACTGCGACTAAATTTGATTTATTTGTATACTTGTAAACATTAGATACATCTTTCTCAATCTC
>CABYAF010000031.1 GCA_902516925.1 uncultured Bacteroidota bacterium | reverse complement strand
CAAGCAAAAATTGATGCAATAGGATTAGTAGAAGTCTCTTCACCTTCCTGATGTCTTCTAAAATGCCTGGTTACAGTTCCGTGTGCTGCTTCAGCCTCCAGAGTTTTTCCATCTGGTGTAACTAAAGTAGATGTCATAAGTCCAAGAGAACCAAATCCTTGAGCTACAACATCAGATTGAACATCTCCATCATAGTTCTTACATGCCCAAACAAATCCACCTTTCCATTTAATTGCAGCCGCAACCATATCATCAATAAGCCTATGTTCGTATGTTATATTTTCTTTTTCAAATTTATGTTTAAACTCATTCTCAAAAACTTCATGAAAAATATCTTTAAACCGTCCATCGTAGGCTTTCAATATTGTATTCTTTGTTGAAAGATAGAGAGGCCATCTTTTTGTCAAAGCCATATTCATACAAGATCTTGCAAACCCGTATATAGAAGAATCTATATTATACATTGACATTGCAATACCATCTTCTTCAAAATTATAAACCTCCCAAGTCTTTGACTCTGAGCCATCTGAAGGTGTAAATTTCATCTCAAGTTTTCCTGGCCCATGAGTTGTTACATCTGTAGCACGGTATTGATCACCAAATGCATGCCTTCCAATACATATTGGTCTTGACCATCCTTGAACATATCTTGGTATTGATCTACATATTATAGGTTCTCTAAAAACAGTTCCTCCAACTATGTTTCTAATAGTGCCATTTGGTGATTTATACATTCTGCTTAGAGAAAACTCCTCAACTCTTTGTTCATCCGGAGTAATGGTTGCACACTTTATGCCTACATTATATTTTTTTATAGCATTAGCAGCATCAACTGTAATTTGGTCATCTGTCTTATCTCTAGATTCTATACCAAGATCATAATACACAACATCAAGATCTATATAGTCTAAGATTAACTTCTCTTTAATAAATTTCCAGATAATTCTAGCCATTTCATCACCATCAATTTCAACTATGGGATTGGCTACTTTAATTTTTAACATAAGATTTATACTTCTTTAATCCTTGCTTTCTTTCCTCTAAGTTCTCTAAAGTAGTAAATTCTTGATTGTTTAACTTTACCTTTCTTATTGACTTCAATTTTATTTAAAGCAGGCATATTTAATGGGAAAATTCTCTCAACTCCTACAGTACCGGACATTTTTCTGATTGTAAATGTTTTAGATTCTCCTCTTCCTTTAATTTGAATAACTACACCTTTGAAGGATTGAGTCCTAACTTTATCACCTTCTCTAATTTCATAATATACAGTTATGGTGTCACCAGATGAAAAAGTTGGAAAATCATTTTTGCTGATAAGTTTCTGTTGAACAAAATTTACTACAGTTTCCATTGAAGTTTATTTTATAAAGTTTGATTAATTTCAAACAAGCGCAAAAATAAACCTTTTTTAATCATTATCAAAAAGATTAGGCCTAAGTAATTTTGTTCTTTCGATTGATTTTTCATCATTCCATTTTTGAATTTCTTTTTCATTACCTGATAAAAGAACCTTAGGGACTTGCATGCCTTTATATACTTCTGGCCTTGTATATATAGGCGGAGATAAAACATTATCTTGAAAAGTGTCTGACAAAGCAGAGGATTCATCACCAATAACTCCAGGTAGAAGTCTAATTATTGAGTCACACAGAACAGCTGGGGTAGTTCTCCTCCAGATAGAACATAGTCTCCAATCGATATTTCTTTAGTAACGAGGTGCTCTCTAACTCTGTGATCAACTCCTTTATAATGACCACAGATTATAATAATATTTTTTAATGTAGATAAATAGTTTGATGTTTTTTGATTAAGAAGGTCTCCATCAGGAGTTAGATAGATTATCTCATCATAATTATTAAACTTTTTTAGATGTTGAATACAATTATCAATTGGTTCAATCTTAATTACCATTCCTGGAAATCCTCCATAAGGGTAATCATCTACTTTTCTTGAATTATCGGCAAACTCTCTTAAATTATGTGATTTAATCTCAACCTTTTTTGAGTCAATTGCTTTTTTTATTATTGAGAAGGAATTAAGGTTATCAAAGACATCTGGAAATAGTGTAAGCACATCTATTCTCATTAATTTGAGCTTTTTTTCAAAGTTACAATAACTGTTTTTAATTTACCTTCTCTTGCAAAAATGACTTTAACTCTATCACCAGGTCTTTTTGATGATAGGTATCCTGATAGATCAGAGAA
>CABYAF010000030.1 GCA_902516925.1 uncultured Bacteroidota bacterium | reverse complement strand
TAGTTGACACTAAATGGATAGATAAGTATAAAATTCTAAAGGAGAAGCATTTGAATCTAATATCAAATTTTAATCAAGAGATTGATTTAAGCATTGAATTACTTGAAGAGCAATTTTTCAAAGGTATTGAATGTCTTAAGTCATTTAATTTAATAGAGAGTGAAAACTATTTGAATCAATCAATTTATAAGGGTAAAAAAATACTAGCAGAAGGAGCTCAAGGTTCTCTTTTAGATATAGATTTTGGAACATATCCATATGTAACATCATCTAATACAACTTCAGCAGGTGCATGTTCTGGCCTAGGTGTCCCCCCTAATAAAATTAAAAACATAATAGGTATTTTTAAGGCATATACTACAAGAGTTGGATCTGGACCTTTTCCAACAGAATTATTTGATTCAACAGGGGAAAAAATAAGAAGAATAGGCCATGAATATGGCGCAACTACTGGTCGTGATAGAAGATGTGGATGGTTAGATTTAGTTGCATTAAAATATTCAATTCAAATAAATGGAGTAACTGAATTGAATATTATGAAATCTGATGTGCTAAGCTCAATTAAAAAACTACTTGTTTGTACATCATACAATATAGATGGAGAAGAAGTTGATTTCTTCCCGTATGATATTGTATCAAAAAAAATAACTCCTAACTATAAAGAGTTTCAAGGATGGGATGAAGATATTACACAAATTAAAAATGAAGATGATCTTCCCTATGAGCTTATTGATTATATAAATTTTATTGAGTTATTTGTTGAAGTTCCTATCAAATTAATATCTGTAGGACCTGATAGAAAACAAACAATCATTAGAAAAAAATGAAATTTTTTAAAAGTTTTTTAATCTTTCTATTAACTATTAACTTAGTTAATAGTCAAGAGCAAAGAACCATTGAAATAATTCAAGCAGGTAAATCTATAAGGAACTCCACTGATTTTCCTGGCACCAATATATTGCAGAAGGATAATAATTTAAGAGTCATCCTTTTTCATGATGGAGCTAGAATAGAATCAGACCTTTCATATTATTACTTTAACGAAAATTCATTTAAAGCTAACGGAAAAGTTAATTTTAATCAAGGAGACTCTTTATTACTTAATTCTGATTTCCTCGAATATGATGGTAAAACAAAAAAAGCCTTTGCATATGGAAATGTTCTTCTAACTAGACCTGATATGAAACTTGAAACTGATACGCTATATCTAGATAGAAATAAAAACATTGCCTTTTATAATTCTAAAGGAAAAATAATTGATAATGAGAATACTTTAAGGAGTAACTCCGGAACATATTTTATGGGTCCTAAGAAATATATATTTAAGTCTAATGTAACTATTGAAAATCCAGAATATAATGTAGATTCTGAGGAACTTGAATATTTTACAGAATCTAACTATACATATTTTAATGACAAAACTCTAATTACTGGAATTGATTATTCAATATTATGTAAGAATGGATTTTACGATACATATAGTCAAAAAGGTTTCTTTAGAGACAATGCAGTAATTAATTATGATGGGAAAATAATACATGGTGATAGTATTTTTTTTGAAAATGAAAAATCATATGCCTCAGCAACATACAACGTGAGAATTAATGATACTATAAATAATTCAATAATTACAGGTCACTATGGAGAAATATTCAAGGAAAAGGACTCTGCAATTATTACTAGAAATGCACTTGCAGTTAATATTATAAAAAATGATTCTTTGTACATACATTCTGACACTATTACAATAACTGGACCCGATGAAAGAAAGATACTAAAAGGTTATTACGATGTTAGAATTTTAAAATCAGATATAAGAGGTTTGTCTGATTCTATTCATTTCAATCAAGAAACAGGTCTAATAAAATTATTAAAACAACCAAAAAGCTCGAAGTTCTTAAAAACCTTAACTGATGAAGAAAGAAATAAAATAAACCCAATTATTTGGTTTGGTAAGAATCAAATTACTGGAGATCAAATATTTTTAAAGTCAAATATGCAGACAGAAGAGCTTGATTCTCTCATTATTAGAGGAAACGTTTTTATGAGTCAAAAAGATTCATTGGTTAGTGATAGATTTAATCAGATAAAAGGAGATAAACTTGATGGATTTTTTAGAGATGGTGCATTAGATAATGTATATATAGTAAAAAATTCTACTCTCCTCTACTACATGTACTCAGAGGAAGGAGATTTTATAGGAATGAATAATACTCTAGCTAGCTCAATTTTAATTAGATTCAAAGAAAATGAAATATCTGAAGTCTCATTTTATAGAAATCCAGATGGAAATGTTATCTCTGAAAACAAAATTATTTTAAATGAGATGAAACTTCCAGGGTTTATTTGGAGAGAAGATGAAAGACCAGATACCATTGATGATTTATTTAGTGAGTCAGATAAAGAGCTTGAAATTATTGAAATAGAGTAAAATAACATGTTAATTATTTTGTTGAAAATAATTTCATTGTAAAATAATTCAGGTTTATGTGATAACTAACTTAGATAAAAAATTATTCTTGAGTAATCTAAGTAGTTCAATTTTAAGATTCGAGGAAATGCTAAAGACTAATACTGTCTTCTACTTTGACTCAACTGATTTCGTCTCAATTTCTCATCACTATATAGATCAGGCTAATTATTCTTTAGCTGAAAAATCAATTAAAATGGGGCTAGATCAACATCCAAATAATACTGATCTTATGCTTTTAAACTCTGAATTGCTAATATTTAATTCAAAATATG
>CABYAF010000029.1 GCA_902516925.1 uncultured Bacteroidota bacterium | reverse complement strand
AAATAGGAGGGGTCAGTAAATATTTCTTGATACCCGGTTACTCCTGTATTAAAACAAATTTCACCATAAGAAGTGCCATCAATACCTGCAGAACGACCATAAAAAATCGTACCATCAGCTAATAGTACGAGAGCTTTTTTTCTTTTTTGATTGGACATTTCAGATCATAAAATTAAACAAAAAAAGGACATATGAAAAAACATATATCCTTTTGTTAATTACTTTTTATAAGGTATTATTCAGAAGTTGTTTCCGAGGCAGGGACTTGAGTTTCATTAGAAGAAACACTATTGTAAATAGTATTAAAATCAACAAGTTCAATCATCGCCATTGATGCGTTATCACCCATCCTGTTACCTAGTTTAATAATCCTTGTATATCCACCAGGTCTATTAGCGACTTTCTTGGATATCTCATCAAATAGAATTTGAACGCCAAGTTTATTCCTAAGTTTACTAAAACATAATCGCCTGTTATGAATACTATCATTTTTAGACTTGGTAATTAATGGCTCAATAAATATTTTTAAAGCTTTTGCCTTAGTTGAGGTAGTTGTAATTCTTTTATGCTCAAATAAAGAGACAGCCATGTTAGCCAACATAGCTTTTCTATGAGCAGATTTTCTACCTAATTTTATAATTTTCTTACCGTGTCTCATTTCTTAAAATTTAATCTTTATCTAATTTATATTTTGTAAGATCCATTCCAAATGAAAGACCTTTAAGAATAACTAGTTCTTCTAGTTCTGTAAGTGATTTTCTTCCAAAGTTTCTAAATTTCATTAAATCATTCTTATTAAAGGAGACAAGGTCTCCAAGTGTATCAACCTCAGCAGCTTTAAGACAGTTTAAAGCTCTTACTGATAGATCCATATCAATTAATTTAGTCTTAAGTAGTTGCCTCATGTGAAGAGATTCTTCATCATATGTTTCAGATTGAGCAATTTCGTCAGCCTCTAATGTTATAAGCTCATCTGAGAATAACATGAAATGATGAATTAATATTTTTGCAGCTTCTGTTAGAGCATCTTTTGGATGAATTGATCCATCAGTTACAATTTCAAATACAAGTTTCTCGTAATCTGTCTTTTGCTCTACTCTATAATTTTCTATTTCATACTTTACATTTTTAATAGGAGTATAGATTGAGTCAATGGCAATTACACCTATAGACTCACTTTGTTTTTTGTTCTCCTCAGCTGGTACATAACCTCTTCCTTTTTCAATATTAAGTTCAATAGAAAGCTTTACATCTTTTTCTAAACTACAGATTACTAGATCTGGATTTAAAATTTGAAAGCCTGAGATAAACTTTTGTAAATCAGAAGCCTTTAAAACCTTTTGGTTACCGACAATAATATTAATTTTTTCATTTTCAACATCATCAATCTGTCTTTTTAACCTGATCTGTTTAATGTTAAGTATAATCTCAGTTACATCTTCAACAACACCCTCAATAGTAGAGAATTCATGATCGACACCATCAATTTTTACTGATGTAAAAGCATAACCCTCAAGAGAGGATAGCAAAACTCTTCTAAGAGCGTTACCTATCGTTAAACCATATCCTGGTTCTAAAGGTCTAAATTCAAATTTACCATGAGATTCCGTAGAATCAATCATGATTACTTTATCTGGTTTTTGAAAATTTAAAATTGCCATATTTTTTATTTTGAGTATAATTCAACTATTAATTGTTCTTTAATATTTTCTGGAATTTGTTCTCTTTCAGGGATTGAAACAAACTCACCTTCTAATCTTTCTCTGTTAAACTTAATCCATTCGTATTCAGAGTTATTTTCAATAAGAGAGCTCTCAATCGCTTTTAAAGATTTAGATTTTTCTCTAATTGATACTATATCACCTGGTCTAAGTGTATAGGATGGTATATTAACGATAGATCCGTTAACAGTTATGTGTTTATGAGATACAAGTTGTCTAGCACCATCTCTTGTCTTTGAAATACCCATTCTATAAACTATATTATCAAGTCTAGACTCACAAAGCTGAAGGAGCAATTCACCAGTAATACCTTTACCTCTATTAGCTTTATCATATATATTTCTAAATTGCTTCTCAAGTATCCCATAGGTATACTTTGCTTTTTGTTTCTCCATCAATTGAATAGCATATTCAGATTTTTTTGCCCTTCTCTTGCTATTTCCATGTTGACCTGGAGGATAATTTTTCTTTTCGAGAGTTCGGTCTTCTCCAAATAATGGTTCTCCGAACTTTCTTGAAATTTTTGTTTTAGGTCCTGTATATCTTGCCATTTATATTATAATTAATTAAACTCTTCTCCTTTTAGGTGGTCTACAACCGTTGTGAGGAACTGGAGTAACATCAATAATTTCTGAAACTTCAAGCCCATTATTATGAAGTGTTCTTATTGCAGACTCTCTGCCATTCCCTGGTCCTTTAACAAGGACTTTAATTCTTCTTAAACCAGCATCAAATGCTATTTTTGCACAGTCTTCAGCAGCTGTTTGGGCAGCGAAAGGAGTATTCTTTTTTGAACCTCTAAATCCCATTTTACCAGCAGATGACCATGAAATTACTTCTCCTTTTAAATTTGTAATTGATATTATTATATTATTAAATGAAGCATTTATATGTGCTTCACCATTTGATTCAACAATTACTTTTCTTTTCTTATTTGTAGATTTTGCCATAATTACTTAGTCGCTTTTTTCTTGTTAGCTACAGTTTTTCTTTTTCCTTTTCTTGTCCTAGAGTTATTTTTTGTTCTTTGACCCCTTAACGGTAAGCCAGTTCTATGCCTAATACCTCTATAACTTCCAATGTCCATTAGCCTTTTAATATTTAATTGGGTTTCTGATCTTAATTCTCCTTCTATTGTCAGATTTCCTACAACTTCTCTTATACTAGCTATGTCTTTATCATCCCACTCTGAAACCTTTTTATTATAGTCAACTTTCGCGTTTCCTAATATTGTCATTGCTAAACTTTTACCAATACCATAAATATATGTTAGAGCAATAGCTCCTCTCTTATCCTTTGGTATATCAATTCCTGAAATTCTTGCCATAATTAACCTTGTCTTTGTTTAAATCTTGGATTTTTTTTATTTATTACGTACAATCGTCCTTTTCGCCTTACGATTTTACA
>CABYAF010000028.1 GCA_902516925.1 uncultured Bacteroidota bacterium | reverse complement strand
AGATTGCTAGTAGGTCCACCAGGGCATAAAGCGAGTATCATAATTCCAATAGCCATAGATGAATCTAGATCAAACAAAATAATAATTAAAAACCCAATTAAAGGGAGAAAGACTAGCTGATTAACTAGGCCGATAAGAACTTCTTTTGGATAAGCAAAAAGTCTACTAAAATCGCTAAATACAAGGGTTAGGCCCATACCAAACATAATAATTGCTAAAGAAATTGGTAAAAAGATTTGAGTGATAATAGTTGTCACGTCCATATTTGAATACATTCTAAATTGGTAGAAAACTATTTTGCAATAGTTGTATGTGGAACCATACCGCTAATTTGAAATTTACCATCAGATTTTCTTAATATATATGATGCTGTTCTTTCCTCTGGTCCCATGATAGAACTATCTTTTAAAAACCTTGTAAAATTTTGCTCTACAATTACAAGATTATCATCCATTTTATAGCTTTCCCATGAATTTCTTATTGAATATCCGTAATTGTTTGTTTCAAGCTCATTAAATGTCATAATAAGAAAGTTTTTGATTTCCTCTGATGAATTTAAAATAACAGTTGAATCTTGAAGGTATAAGGAGAATGGTGCACTATAAATTTCATTAGTGATTGTTTCAAAGTCTCCGTTACTCCATGCTTGGTTATATCTTAAATACATGTCTTCAACATCAGCATCTACAATAATATTGTCTGATATATTTTGACATCCTGTAAATATTAGCGATAGTAATAATAGTTTTTTCATTTAACTAAATTACAAAAAACCCCCTTTACTTAATATTTAAGTAAATACCTCTAACTTTATAATATGGAATACATTTGGAAAATAATTGGAACGTTAAGTATTTTACTCGTCTTTTTTGGAAGTATGTATAATCTATTTAAAGCTGAAGAATATGCCAAAAAGAAACTTAATTACATTCCTGCAATATTAAGATATATTGCTTATGGGATTGGGATTTTTTGTTCTGGATACGTAATAAATCTAATTGTAAATAACTTTGTGTAATATTAAGAAGATTCAGGAGTAAAGTAGACTTCTACATCTTTATTTGAATCTAAAAAAATAACTATAATTTCATCAGTTGAGCCACTGGACCAAGAGGCAAGTCTATATCCATCATTAGGAAAAGCTCTGATAGTAACATATGTTCCTGCAGGAAAACTAACTCTTGCATTTTTAAGTCTACTACTATTGTGAAATATATTTCGACAAGCATCTTCACTTGCGGCTGGACAAGCTGCAGCATTAAATCTTCCTCCTTCTCCGGCTGTTATTAATAAAGTATGTTGTGGGCCAGAAAATGAAGAGTATGTCTTTGAATTTTCAGAATCTTCTTTAGCACAATTCAATAGCAATAATATGCTTATGTAGATATAAATTTTTTTCAATCTTAATCTAAAAATTTTTTTAAATCAAGGCTATTAATTCCTGTTTCAGATAATAATACTAAAAGTGCTAGTTGTATTGATTTATACCCATCTTTATTAAGCCACCATTCATCTAAGGAATGTGCTCCTGCTCCATCTCCACCTCGACCAATAGTTACAGAAGGTACACCTATTGAAATCGGTATATTTGAATTTGTGGAACCAATTGTTAAACGAGGCTCAACACCCATATGTTGTGTAGCAGCAATTGTTCTTTGTATTAATGGGACTGACTCATCTACTTTTCCTGAAGGCCTATTCCCAATTTTATCAATAGTTAGCTTCAGGTCAGGTCCACTCCTTTTAATTTCATTCTGATTTTTTAAAGCTAAACGCATTGAATTAAAAAGAATTTCCTCCATATCATCAAGCCTGTATGGTTCAACTGATCTGATATCAATTTGCATTGATGATTTAAAAGGTATTGAATTGATAGAAGTTCCTCCACTAATTATACCAACATTATAAGATGTCCTTGGTCCAGATGAGGTATATTTATCTGCTTTTTCAATAAAATCTTTGATACCATAACCTAAAGCATGGTGAGGATTAACAAGTCCAAAAGCTCCCCATGAATGACCACCAGGGCCATCAAAAGCTACTTCATATCTATACGAACCAAGCGCTTGATTATTCACTCTACCTATAGATCCACCGTCAATGGCAATCCATGAATCTATTTTTGGATTATTATTTTCAAATAGATACCTAACTCCTCTAAGATTCCCTAATCCTTCTTCACCTACAGTACCAATAAATAAAATATTATTTATTGGTTGTATACCATTTTTCTTAATTGTTTCAGCTAAAGTAAGAATCATTGCAAGCCCTCTTGTATCATCTCCAACACCAGGAGCATACAGAGTATCATTTTTAATCTTTACTTTAACATCTGTACCCTCTGGGAAAACAGTATCCATATGTGCATCAATTGCAATATTTTTATTTCCAACTGTCCCTTTTAGCAATCCTATGACATTACCAATTGAATCAATCCATACATTTTCTATTCCTGCTAATTTTAGCCTTTCTGCAAACTCCTTTGCTCTCTTTTCCTCTTTAAATGGTGGAGCCTCAATTTCAGTTAGCTCAATTAAATTCTTCATTGTTTTTTCTTCAATATCTATAATGTATTTAAATGCTTTTTTAACTTTTGTATTAGCACTTAGCTTTTGGATACTTTCAGAATAAATTTCATCAACAATTACATCTTTGTTTTGAGAATAAGAAACATTAGTGATAATTAAACCTGTAAATAATATTAAAAAATTTTTCATAACTCTAATTTAAGAATTTTATTAAGGCTTAATATGAATCATTTCTTATCCTTAATTTTAACAGAATTAGGCGTCACAACACCTGCAGATATAACAAGCTTGAATGCATCTTCAACACTAATATCTAGTTCAAATGCATCTTTTTTTGGTATCAAAACAAAAAAACCTGAGGTTGGATTAGGGGTGGTTGGTACAAAGAGATTTATGGTTTTCTCACCTATAATTGATTCTGCCTCACCTCTGTAATCACCTGATTGAAATGCAATTACCCAAATACCCTTACTTGGATATTGGATTAAAAATGCCTTTTTAAAACTCTGAGATGAGGTATTTAATACTGTATCAGAAACTTTTTTTAATATGTTATATATGTTTCGAAATCCTGGAATTCTGTTAAGTAATTTCTCCCATAGAGCTACTAATCTTCTTCCTAATATATTAGTAACTAATATACCTGTGATAAGTATAATTAAAAACAGCAGGATTATTCCAGACCCTGGAATAGCAGTATCTAAATTAAATATAGCTTCAGGGAGATATTCTTGCGGAACTAGACCATTAATAAACTCTAGAAAAAACTTAATGACGATAATAGTTAGAATCAAAGGAATCCAAAAAAGAAGTCCTGAAATAAGATAGTTTCGTA
>CABYAF010000027.1 GCA_902516925.1 uncultured Bacteroidota bacterium | reverse complement strand
GAGCAACTGATGATGAAGGAAACCATAATAGATTTTATGGATAGAGAAATCTGGCCTGATAAGATGAAATATGAAGAAAAAAATTATGATCTCACTCTAAAGGCAATGAAGAAAATTGGGGAATTAGGACTGCTTGGCGTTTCCCTTGAAGAGAAATATGGTGGTATGGGAATGAATTTTACCTCAACAATGTTAGCGGTTGATTATGTGTCTGGTACGTCAGGTTCTGTAGCTACGGCATATGGTGCTCATACCGGTATTGCTATATTGCCTATTTATTTATTTGGTAATGAAGATCAGAAGCAGAAATATTTACCTAAACTTGCTTCGGGTGAATGGTTTGGATCATATTGTTTAACAGAACCAACCGCAGGATCTGATGCAAACTCAGGAAAAACAAAAGCTGTGTTAAGTAATGACGGAACACATTACATGATTTCAGGTCAAAAAATGTGGATTTCTAATGCTGGGTTTGCTGACATTTTTATTGTATTTGCTAGGATTGAAGATGACAAAAATATTACTGCATTTATTGTACCAAATGATTCTAAAAATGGAATTGAATTAGGTGAAGAAGAAAAAAAACTCGGTATTCACTCCTCATCAACTAGACAAGTATTTTTCACAGATACAAAAGTTCCAGTAGAAAATCTTTTAGGTGAAAGAAATGGAGGATTTAAAATTGCAATGAATGCACTTAATGTTGGAAGGATAAAACTTGGTGCTGGTGCTCTTGATGGACAAAGAAGAACAATTTCTATTTCTACCGATTATGCTAATAATAGAATTCAATTTAAACAACCAATCTCTAATTTTGGAGCAATAAAAGAAAAATTAGCCTCAATGGCTACATCATGTTATGCAGGTGAATCTGCATGTTATAGAGCTGCAAATGATGTTCAATCTAAGATTGATGAATATGAATCAACAGGACTTAGCAAACAAGAATCTGAATTAAAAGGGGTTGAGGAATTTGCTCTAGAATGCTCAATTTTAAAAGTTGCAATTTCAGAAGATATGCAAATATGTGCTGATGAAGGTATTCAAATCTTTGGTGGAATGGGGTTTTCTGCAGAAGCACCAATTGAGAGTGCATGGAGAGATGCTAGAATTGGTCGAATATACGAGGGAACCAACGAAATAAATAGAATGCTCATTATAGGCATGTTATTAAAAAAAGCCATGAAAGGGAATCTTGATATTATGACTCCTTATCAAAACATTCTAAACAATGAGCCACTATCCATTGATGAAAAATGTGACGACTTTGAGGATGAAATTATTTTAGTTGAAAATATCAAGAAAATATTTATTTTACTTCTAGGAAAAGCTTTTGAAAAATATGGGCCTGAGATTGATAAAAATCAACAAGTACTTTTAAGCTTATCTGATCTTGCTATTGAAGCATATTTATCGGAATCGACTCTAAAAAGGACAATTAAAAATATTAATAGAACTTCACTGGAGGATCAATATGATCAAATAAACATGACCAAATTTTACATATATGAGGCATCCCAAATAGTTTTAAAGAAGTCTAATGATGTGATTAATAGTATAGTTGATCCAGAAAGTCAGGATAAGATACTCAGCTCTATTTCAAACAGGCTTAAGTATAGAAAAAATCCTAATGTATTTGAATTGAAAACCAAGATTGCTGATAAAATTATTTCAGAAAACAAATACTGTTTTTAGAAATTCTAATATCCAATTGCATTTCCATCTTTACGCGACTCTGAGGCTCCATAATAAACTTTATTTATATAATCAATCATAATGGCTTGGTACCCGCCAAATGAACCTAGATCATATATAATTTTATGACCTTTTTTCATTAATTCACGAACTTGTTTATAATCAAATCCACTTTCTAAAGCTAATTCACCTCCATCAGTCATATTTCCACCTGTAGGTTGCTGGTCTGATTGATGCCTAATTCTAGGAGCATCACCAGCTTCTTGAAGATTCATTTCAAAGTCTACAATATTTATTACTATTTGCGCATGACCTTGGGGCTGCATAGCTCCTCCCATCAAACCAAAACTTACAAATGGGTTTCCATCTTTAGTAATAAATGCAGGTATAATTGTATGAAAAGGTCTTTTTTTAGGTGCATATACATTGAAATGATTTTGATCTAACGAGAAAAGCTCTCCCCTATCTTGGAGCATGAATCCTAGACCTGTAGGAATCATTCCAGAGCCCATCCCCCTATAATTACTTTGAATTAAAGAAACCATATTTCCTTCACTATCAGCTGTAGTTAAATATATAGTATCCCCATTTTCTATATTTCCAGGAAGAACCCTTTTTGCAGCGTTCTCTGAACTTATCTCTTTTCTTCTTATATCAGCATACTCTTTTGAGATAAGATACTCAACTGGAATTTTATTAAAATCCATATCTGCATAATATTTTGCTCTGTCTGCAAAGGCAATTTTTTTTGCTTCAACAAAGTGATGTATATACTGAGCAGAACCAAAGCCCATAGATTTAATATCATAAGCTTCCAATAAATTTAATATTTGAAGAGCTGCAATACCCTGACCATTTGGTGGTAGCTCCCAAACATCATATCCACGATAATTGGTCGATACAGGATCTATCCATTCAGATTTATGATTTTTAAGATCATCATAAGAAAGAAAGCCTCCTTGATCTTGAATAAAATTTGCAATTGAGTTTGCAACTTCACCTTCATAAAAACCTTTTTTTCCTTTTTTTGCAATCACTCTTAATGTTTTTGCAAGATCTGGATTTTTGAATATTTGACCCTTTTTTGGAGTTGAATCATTTATATAATAAGTTTCTTTAAAATTTGGATATTCTTTAAAATTATTTGAAGCATTTTTCATATAATATGATACTAATTCAGAAACTGGAAAACCATCCTCAGCATATTTAATAGTGGGGCTAAGAATATCTCTCATTTTAATTTTTCCAAATTTTTCATGAAGCTCAAACCAGCCATCAACGCAACCAGGAACACTAACTGGAAGTGGACCATATGCTGGTATACTTTTAAAATCATTTTCTTTAAAATATTCGAGAGAAAGATCTTCAGGAGATCTTCCACTCGCGTTTAAACCATATAATTTTTTCTCATTTTCTATCCAAACAATTGCAAATAAATCACCACCAATACCATTTCCTGTTGGTTCCATTAAGCCTAAAGCAGCATTTGCTGCAATAGCAGCATCTATAGCATTTCCTCCATTTTGCAAAACATCTACTCCAATTTGACTTGCAAGAGGGTGACTGGTAGCAACCATACCATTCTGGGAGATAACCTCTGATCTTGTTGAGAACATTTCACCTGTAATCCTATCTTGGCTAAATAAATTAAATGAAGAAAATATAACTAATACAAAAAATAATTTTTTCATAACAAATCTTTAAATACACAATTTAAATAAATCCTTTGTCTTTCATCCAGTCATCATTATAGATTTTTCCTATATACCTACTACCAGAGTCATGAAGTAGAGCAACAACAACTTCATTTTTTTTAAAATTTTCCTTTAACTGTAATAAACCAGCTATTGCTGCTCCACAAGAATTACCAGCAAAAATTCCTTCCTCTTTAGCTAATTTTCTTGAATAAATAGCTGCATCTTTATCAGTTACTTTTTCAAAATGATCAATTACACTAAAGTCGACATTTTTAGGGAGAATATCTTCTCCAATACCCTCAGTTGAGTATGGATAAATTTCTTTTTCATCAAACATTCCAGTTTCATGATATTTCTTGAAA
>CABYAF010000026.1 GCA_902516925.1 uncultured Bacteroidota bacterium | reverse complement strand
TTAATTTAGCTAATTTAGGATTTATAACTGCCTGACAGTAAGCATTTTGTGGGTTCTTAGTAAAATAATCATGGTGATAATCCTCGGCTACAAAGAATGAAACAATATTGTTAACTTCAGTAACAATCTTATCAGTAAAGATATTTTTAGCTTCAAGATCTTTTATAAAATTCACAATCGTATTTCTTTCATGATGGTTACAGAATATTGCAGATCTATATTGAGTTCCAACATCTGCACCTTGCCTATTTATAGATGTTGGATCATGAGTAGAAAAAAATATTGAGAGGATTTGAGATAAATTTATATTGTCATCATATTCAACTTTAATAACCTCAACGTGATTTGTATACCCTTCACATACCTCTTCGTATGTTGGATTAGGATTATCACCTCCCATATAACCAGGGGATATTGAAATAATCCCATTAACTTTCTTAAAGACTGATTCAGTGCACCAGAAACAACCACCACCTAAATATATGACACTATTCATTTTTAGAATTTAAACTAAAAGATTAATATTGTAAATGTATGGAAATCTTACTATCGGCTAAAAATATTTCAAAAACTTTTCAAGGCAGAAGAGTACTAGATAATATTGATATTGAAATTAATAATGCTGAGATTGTAGCTATATCTGGACCTTCCGGTGCTGGTAAAACTACTTTACTTAATATCCTAAGTACTCTTGATAAACCAGATGAAAGCAATAAGTCCTCATTAATTATTGATAACGAGGAAATATTTAGTTTGGGTAAAAATGGTTTAGCTAATCTTAGAAATCAAAAAATTGGTTTTGTCTTTCAGTTTCATGAGTTAATTCCTGAGTTAAGTGTTTTAGAAAATGTATGTCTACCTGGTTGGATTAAAAAGGATAATGATGTTAAAAAAAAGGCTGAAGAACTGTTAAAATACTTTGGCTTAGAGGACTTTACTAATAAAAAACCATTAACTCTCTCAGGTGGTGAAAAACAAAGAGTTGCAATAGCTAGATCTCTTGTTAATAATCCTAAAATTATTTTTGCTGATGAACCAACTGGTAATTTAGATTCAAAAAATTCAAAAATTCTTTTTGAACTATTTTTTAAATTAAGAGATGATTATAATTGCTCTGTTGTAATTGTTACACATGATGAAAACAGTGCAAACATTTGTGATAGAAAACTATTGATTGTTGATGGGAAAATTAAAAATTAAAATTCCTAATCTAAAAGAATTTTTAGATGAAAAAGCCTTAAAATACGAGTGTCCATCATTTATTAAAGATGATCCAATATTGATTCCACATCAATTCACAAATCAAAGAGACATTGAAATTTCAGCTTTTATAACTTCAATTATATCTTGGGGAAACAGAAAATCAATTATTAAAAGTAGCAGAAATATTATGGCCTATATGGATTACTCACCATATGACTTTATAATGAATCACGGCAAAGAAGACCTAAGAGACACAAATGAATCAATCCATAGAACTTTTAATATGATAGATTTAAATTACTTCATACTCTCCTTAAGACATATATATGAAAACTTCGGAGGTATTGAAGATATAATTTCTGATAAAAAGAATGGTTCAAATATCCAAGAGCGCATATCATCATTTAAAAAAATATTTTTTAGCCTTGAACATCCTCAGAGATCAAAGAAACATCTTCCCTCACCTATAGATGGATCTAGTGCAAAACGCTTTAACATGTTCCTAAGATGGATGGTTAGGAGCAATAAAAAAGGTGTTGACTTTGGTATATGGAAAAAAATACGAAAGTCTGAGCTCTCAATCCCACTTGATGTCCATACTGGAAGAATAGCAAGAGATTTAGGATTGTTATCCAGGAGCCAAAATGATTCAAAATCAGTTAAAGAAATTGATGTAAAGCTCCGAGAAATGGATCCTCTTGATCCAGTTAAATATGATTATGCACTATTTGGTTTAGGTGTCTATGAAAAATTTTAATCAAATTATAATATTAGAATTAAATAAGTTTGGTTAATTTTATTAAATTCTTTTTTAAATGAGTATACTCATAAAATCCGCAATATTAGTTGATAGTAAGAGTAATTTAAATTTTAAGAAAAAAGATATTCTAATTAAGGACGGGTTTATTGCTGATATAGCTGATAATATTAAAGCTAAATCTGAAAGCAATATCATTCTTGATAACCTTCATGTATCTAGAGGCTGGCTGGATACTTCTGTTAGCTTTGGAGAACCTGGGTATGAAGAAAGAGAGAGTATTTCAAATGGATTATTAACCGCTGCATCGTCTGGATTTACATCAATATTACTCAATCCTGATTGTAATCCACTTGTTGATAACCATTCATCAGTTGAATTCTTGAAAAAGAAATCATTAAATACAACAACAGATATATATCCCATTGCAAATCTAACTAATAACTCAAATGGTTATGATTTAGCTTCTCTTTATGATATGAAACTTGCCGGAGCAATTGGATTTGGAGATTATAAAAAATCTATTACTGATTCTTCAATACTAAAAATTGCACTTGAGTATACCAAATCTTTTGGTGGAAGAGTAATTTCTTTTTGTCAAGATGAATTTTTGTCTAAAAAAGGTGTTTTGAATGAGAGTATTGTTAGCACTGAATTAGGCTTAAAGGGAATACCAAATATATCAGAATCAATTAATTTATATAGAGATATTGAGATTTTAAATTATACAGGTGGCAGGATTCATATACCATATGTAACTACATCAAAGGGAGTTGAGTTGATTAGAGAAGCCAAAAAAAATAATCTTGATGTTACAGCCAGTGTTGGCATTGCTCATATTACATATTCTGAAAATGACATTCCAGACTTTAATACTAACTTTAAAATAATCCCACCCATAAGATCTGAATCTGATTGTAATTCTCTAAAAGAAGGTTTAATTGATGGAACTATTGATTATCTAACAAGTATGCATGAGCCATATGATATAGATCACAAAAGAGTTGTTTTTGATGATGCTTCACCAGGCTCAATAGGATTAGAGTCAATATTTGGACTAATGTGCAATCAATTTACGCTTGAAAAATCAATTGATATTTTAACTAGAAGGAAAATGATTTTTGAAATTGATGATCATTCTATAGAGGTTGGATCTAAAGCTAATTTAACATTATTTAATCCAGATAAAAATTACGAGTTTTCAAATGACCACATTCTTTCATCCTCTAAGAATTGCGCTTATATAGGTAATAAATTAAAAGGTATAGTTTATGGATCTGTTAATGGAGATAAATTTACACTTAATAAAGTATGGACTTAGACTTTCTAATTAGAAGAGGAGATAAATCAAATGAAAAAGCAGGTTGTATCTTCATGTTTCATGGATATGGAAGTAATAAAGAAGATTTATTTTCATTAGAACAATATTTACCATCATCACAGACCATTATTTCTTTAGAGGCACCACTTAGATTACCTTTCGGTGGTTTTTCTTGGTTTGATATTGATTATTCCGACGTAATTGAAAATAATTTAGACAAGAGATATAAAGAAATTAATGAAAGTATAGAGAGTCTTCTTAACAATATAGACATACATATTGAAAATGAAAATTTAAATAAAGATGATATTACTTTACTGGGATTTAGCCAAGGTGGAAGTATATGTTGGAAATTAGGTCTTGATTATAGTGAAAGATTTAGAAGGGTAATTCCAATAAGTTCATTTATTCATCCATCATATCTAAATGAAGATTTAGACTACTACAGAGAATTACTTATCTATAGCTCACATGGCACTCAAGATGAGGTAATACCAATCAATCTTGTTGAAGATTACATTAAATCATTAAGTAAAAAGAATAAATTAATATTTGAGAAATTTGAATCTGGTCATACTATATCACAAAGGAATCTTATCAGCCTTATAAATTGGATAGAAGAGACTAAAATTTAATTTACCTCTAGTACTAGACCATCGTAAGCTAAAGTAACTGAGTCTGGGAGTTCTTGACAGACTTCTTCATGAAATCCCATATTATGACTTATGTGGGTAAACAAAGTTTTTTTTGGATTTATTTTATTGATTATTCCCAATGCCTCAGCTATGTTCAAATGTGAGGGATGAGGTTCAAACCTAAGAGCGTTTATAACAAGGGTATCTAATCCATTTAATTTTTCAAGTTCTTGATCTGAAATTGTTTTAACATCAGTTAAATAAGCAAAATTTTTAATTCTAAAACCAAGCACGGGTAACCTTAAATGCAGAGATTCAACTGGTGTGATTGTTAGATCTGATATTTTGAATTTTTCATCCTTATTAATAATATTTACCTCAAAATCCGGTGCACCTGGATATTTTTGACTTGGATCAAATATGTATGCAAATCTATTATTTAATGATTCTAATACTCTTTTATTTAAGAATATTGGAATTTTTCCTTGTCTAAAAAAGAACGGTCTAACATCATCTATTCCAGTTGTATGATCAGCATGCTCATGAGTAAAGATTATTCCATCTAATTTTTTACAATTAGCTCTTAACATTTGTTGTCTAAAATCAGGACCACAATCAATTGTAAAATTAAGATTATTATATTCAACTAATATTGATGATCTAAGCCTTTTATCTTTTAAATCTTTACTAAACGAAACTGGATGGTCGCTTCCAATAACAGGTATTCCTTGTGAAGTCCCGGTTCCTAAAAATGTAATTTTAATCACGCATAAATCTATGATAAATTATTCTTATTTATTAAACAATCTTTGTAATTTTATAAAAAAATTTGATGAATATAATTCTTCCTGGAGATAAAGATTATGAATCAAGACCTTCAGTACAAAGAAAGTCATTAAGGATTAACCTCAACGAGAATATTTACGGGACTTTTGTAGAAATAGGAGCTGGTCAAGAAGTTGCTAGAAACTTTTATAGAGTTGGTGCTGCCTCCGGAACAATTGCTAAGTCAATGAGTGCATATGATAAAAGTTTTAGTGATAGTATTTATGGTAAAGAAGAAAATGGAAGATATGTAACACAAAATCGTCTTGATAAGATGCTTGATCATGAAATGAATCTTCTTGAAAAAAGAATTTCAAGAGACAAGAACCCTGATAAATTTTTCTTTGTATACGCCAACACAGTTGCTACTATTGATTTTGTCAAAAAATTTAAAGGTCATGGATGGATGGGTATTAGATTCCAAACTAATCCTAACGATGAATATTCTGAAATTAAACTTCACCTTAGGTTTCTTCAAAATGAGG
>CABYAF010000025.1 GCA_902516925.1 uncultured Bacteroidota bacterium | reverse complement strand
AATTTCATAGCTGCTTTTTTCAAGAGGAGGAGATATTATTAATTGATCTTGAACTTTATCTAATTTAACAAATTCATCAAAAGTTAGTCTAATTTCCTCTGAGTCAAAATTTGTAGAATTGAGTTTAGGGTTAGCATTAACAAGAACTGGAGGTATGCTGTCGATTGGACCTCCACTAGGACTACCTCTCTTTGCACATCCGCTTATTATAGCTAATGATAAAATCGTGTATATAATTTTTCTCATTACATCAATTCAATTACAAATTAACGTATTTAAAATAGTAAAAAGAACTATTTTTACAATATACTAATGGACAAAGACTCACTAAAAAAAATAATATCACACTCAAAAGAATATGGATTTATATTCCCTTCAAGTGAAATATATGAAGGTCTTAATGCTATTTACGATTATGCTCATAATGGTACTCTTCTAAAGAACAATATAAGAGACTATTGGTGGAAGTCGATGGTTCAATTAAATGAAAATATCGTTGGAATTGACTCGGCAATATTTATGCATCCTAAAACATGGGTTGCTTCAGGACATGTGGATGCTTTTAATGATCCTTTAATTGATAATAAGGATTCAAAAAAAAGGTATAGAGCTGATGTATTAATTGAAGACCATATTGAAAAGTTAAATTTGAAAGTCCAAAAAGAGGAGAAACAAATGGCTTAATTATAAAAGATGGATATATAATAGCCTCATGGGGTGACACTAAAAGGGTTGACATGACTTTTAGTGTTACAAAAAGTTATCTCTCAGCTGTAACAGGAATTGCAGTTGACAAAAACCTTATTAGATCAGAAAAAGATTTTGTTTCTAATTATGTTTGGGATAAAACATTTGATGGAGAAAAGAATAGTGTTATTACATGGGAGCATCTGCTAAACCAGTCTTCAGATTGGTTTGGAAATTTATTTGGAATAAACCATTGGGAGGATAGGCCAGATATTAACAAAAGTATAGATGAGTGGAGATCAGAACCTCAAAAAGAATCTGGAACACATTATAAATATAATGATGTAAGAGTAAATGTTTTATCATATTCACTTCTTCAAGTTTTTAGAGAATCATTGCCAAAGGTTTTGAAAAAGACAATCATGGACCCCATTGATGCATCAGATACATGGAGATGGTATGGGTATGAAAATTCATGGGTAAACATAGATGGAATAAAAACTCAGTCTGTATCCGGAGGAGGACATAATGGTGGGGGGATATTTATTAGCTCTGAGGATCATGCAAGGTTTGGACTACTATTTTTGAATAAAGGAATGTGGGATGGTAAAAGAATTATTTCAGAGGAATGGATAGAGAAATCTATTTCACCCTCAGAGACAAACCCTGAGTATGGATACATGTGGTGGATTAATTCTAAACTAGGTGAAGATTATCAGACAACTGATTGGAAAAATATTCCTTCAAATATTTTTTACGGAAGTGGTTTTGGTGGAAATAAAGTGATTATTATTCCAGATGAAAATATGGTTATTGTTGGAAGATGGTTTGGTAGTCAAACAGAAAGCACGTTTATAAAGATGGTTTTAGATTCTAAATAATTTAGATTTTTGCTTTGTAAAACTCTCTATTCATTCTTGCTATATTTTTTATAGAAATTCCTTTTGGACATTCTACCTCACAGGCACCAGTATTTGTACAGTTTCCAAAACCTTCATCATCCATTTGTTTAACCATATTAAGCACTCTCTCCTTAGCTTCAACTTTCCCTTGAGGCAAGTAAGAAAATTGTGAAACTTTTGCAGATACATAAAGCATAGCAGAAGCATTTTTACAAGTTGCAACACATGCTCCACATCCAATACAAGTAGCAGCATCAAATGCATTATCTGCATCTTCTTTTCTTATTGGAGTAGTATTTGCATCTTGTGTGTTTCCAGAGGTATTAACACTAATATATCCCCCCGTATGTTGAATCCTATCAAAAGCTGATCTGTCAACAACTAGATCTTTTATTATTGGGAAAGAGGCAGCTCTAAAGGGTTCAATTACAATTGAGTCACCATCTTTAAATTTTCTCATGTGAAGCTGACATGTAGTAATACCCTTATCAGGACCATGTGCTCTACCATTTATAAATAATGAACAACTACCACATATTCCTTCTCGACAATCATGATCAAAAGCAATTGGGTCAATATTTTCATAAATTAGTTTTTGATTAAGTACATCCATCATTTCCAGAAAAGACATATCTGGAGTAATATCATCAATCTCATATTTGACAAAGCTACCTTTTGATTCGTTATCTTGCTGTCTCCAAATTTTAAGGTTAAGTTTCATATTAATATTTAGCTGGGGTGTTATTAGTTATAGTACTTAGAATAAAATCTCTAAGGTCTTGATTTGATTTTTGTAGATCCTCTCGTCTTAAATACATCATATGACCACTCTCATATCCTTTGAAAGTGAATCTGTCACTAAGTTTTCCTGAAGGATCAACTTGTTGAACAGTATATTTTGCAGCAGAAAAAGTTGTTGCTCCGTCGTAATATCCAGATTGAATTAAAACATTTAAAAATGGGTTTTCTGCAATAGCCTCTCTAAAGTTCCTTCTAACTCTTAAATTATCTGAATTCCATGGTCTGACTGAAAGATCACCTCTTGCCCAAGTATTATACTTTACATCAGTTTTAAAGTTTAGGATTTCATTAATGTATGAATTTACAGCGGGGGTAAATGCATGATCCCATGAACTTAATTCTTGAGGATACTCAGGATAAGTTCCAGAGTCTTTACTGTCAATACCTTTATACCTAGAATCAAGTCTTCCTATTGTATAGCCTTCATCTCTAAGTAATTCTTTCCAAAAAAAGTTTGTTGAAATAATAAGATTATTATCCAAAATTTCTTTAACATCTATTCCAGTTAGAGAGGAAATACTTTCAGCTAAGAGAGTCTTTTCATCATTACCTAATGATCCTCCTTTAGCTAAAGCAGGAAGCAACTTATCATATGCAAACTCTTCTGAAGCTTTAATTACATCTCCCAAGCTTGAAGATTGCATTTCGTTATTAAGCCTTTTGTGATACCATGCAGTAGCAGTTAAATATGGAAAGTCTACAACAGGTAAAATTATTCCTCCCGATTCGTATCTAAGTTCGTAGTCAGCAGGAGAGACAAGTACCACACCATTAAGATACATCCATTGATCTTGCTGAAGCTCATGAGCTAAGGCCATGACTCTAATACCACCATAGCTTTCTCCAACAAGATATTTAGGTGATTTCCATCTTTCAGATCTTGTAACAAATGTACTAATCCACTCAGCTAAATACTCTGCATCTTGGTTAACTCCAAAAAACTTATCTGAAGCTTCTTTCTTTGTCATCTCTTTTAAAATTCTTGAATAACCAATATTAATTGGATTAACAAAAACTATATCTGCAACATCTAAAATTGAGTATGGGTTTGATTTGTAGCCGTATGGCTGAATAGGATAGCCTTCATCATCTATTATTAAACTATATGGTCCTGTATATCCCATATGCATCCATATTGATGCAGAGCCTGGCCCTCCATTAAATGAAAAAACTAATGGACGATTTGTATTATCATTAATATCAGTTCTTTTATAATAAGTATAATGAAGAGTAGCTATAACTTCTCCACTTGTATCCCAGATTGGCTGAGTACCAATTTGAGCCATATAATTTACTTTTTTTCCAAGGATATTAGTTGAATGGTTCGTTATAACCTTTGTATCAGATGGAATCTGTCTATTAGAAATGTTGTTTTGTGAATAAGAGAAAGAAATTGACAAAATAAATAATAGAAGTAATTTTTTCATAGGATTAATTATTTATAAGATCTAGTTTTAACTTCTATTTCTTCATATTTAAGATCTTCTTTATGGAGTTTTGCATCTGATGGTTCGCCAACATACTCCCATGCTGAGACAAATTTGAAATCCTTATCATCTCTGATAGCTTCTCCATCTTTAGTTTGATACTCTTCTCTAAAATGACCACCACAGGATTCGTTTCTTTCTAATGCATCTTTTGCAAATAACTCACCTAGTTCAAGGAAATCTGCAACTCTAACTGCTTTAGCAAGCTCCTCATTATATTCACCAACCTTACCAGTTACGTTCACATTTTTATAGAAATCCTTTCTTAATTTTTTAATTTCATTAATTGCATCGACTAAATCATTTTGATTTCTTGACATACCACATTTATTCCACATAATCTTTCCTAATTTTTTGTGATAATAATCAACTGAGTTTTTCCCTTTATTAGATATTAGCTTTGAAAGCAAGTCTTGAACTCCTTTTTCACTTTCTTCAAATTCTTTGCTATCAGTGCTGATTTTACCTGTACTTATATCATCAGATAAATAGTCTCCAATTGTATAAGGAAGAACAAAATACCCATCTGCTAATCCCTGCATTAAAGCAGAAGCACCTAGCCTATTTGCTCCATGATCTGAAAAATTTGCTTCCCCTATTGCAAAACATCCAGGAATTGTAGTCATTAAGTTATAATCTACCCAGACACCACCCATTGTATAATGAACAGCTGGATAAATTTTCATTGGCATAACATAGGGATCTTCATCTACTATTTTTTCATACATCTGGAAAAGGTTTCCATATTTTTGTTTTATAATTTCTCTACCTAATTTTTTTACTATCTCAATATTATTATCATCTTGACCATTAATCAATGCTTTCTCTTTACCATATCTAATAATTGCATGAGAGAAATCTAAGTATACAGCCTCGCCGGTTTTATTAACTCCAAAACCATTATCACATCTTTCCTTAGCAGCTCTTGAAGCAATATCCCTTGGAACAAGATTCCCAAATGCAGGATACCTTCTTTCAAGGTAATAGTCTCTATCTTCTTCTTTTATATCAAGAGGGGATAACTTACCTTCCTGAACAAGCTTAGCATCGGTTAAATCTTTTGGCACCCATATTCTTCCATCATTTCTTAATGATTCAGACATTAGAGTTAATTTTGACTGATAATCACCCGATACTGGAATACAGGTTGGATGAATTTGAGTAAAACAAGGATTAGCAAAGTAAGCTCCCTTTTTATGAATCTTCCATGATGCAGTCACGTTACTTCCCATAGCGTTTGTAGATAAATAAAAAATATTTCCATATCCACCAGAAGCAATTACAACTGCATGAGCTGAAAATCTTTCAAGTTTACCTGTGACATGATTCCTTGCTATTATTCCTCTTGCCTTGCCATCTATTTTAACAAGATCCATCATCTCATGTCTGCTGAACATCTCTATTTTACCACGGGCAATTTGCCTGTTCATTGCTGAATAAGCACCTAAAAGTAATTGTTGACCTGTTTGTCCTTTAGCATAGAATGTTCTTGAAACTTGAACCCCACCAAAAGAACGATTATCAAGAAGTCCTCCATAATCTCTTGCAAAGGGTACCCCTTGAGC
>CABYAF010000024.1 GCA_902516925.1 uncultured Bacteroidota bacterium | reverse complement strand
CCAGGGCTAGTTGAAACTAACTTTTCGATGGTTAGATTTAAAGATGATCAAAAAAGATCTAATTTAGTCTATTCAGGGCTAAACCCATTAGTTGGAGAGGATATTGCTAAAGTAATCTCTTATGTTATTAATTGTCCTGAAAATGTAAATATCAGTGATATCACAGTACTTGCAAAATCTCAAGCATCTTCAACTGTTTTAAACAGAAAATAGTGTCTAAAAACATTTTATTACTATTACTTATCTTATTTATAGGTTCGTGTGTTTCCAATAAAGATATAATAGTTGTTGGTCATAGAGGAGCAATGGGTCACGCTCTAGAGAATACAATTGAGTCTGTCAAAAAAGCAATAGAATTAAATGTTGATGGAATTGAAATCGATGTATTTAAATCAAAAAATGGAGAAATAGTTGTTTACCATGACCCATTTTTAAGTCGGTTATCAAATTCCAACGCATTTATTGAACAAATTTCATTAGACTCAATTAAAAATGTAGAATTAAATGGGGGATTATCTATTCCTACTCTAAAAGAAGTAATTGATGTAGTTCCGGAAAAAATTTTTTTAAATATTGAGCTTAAAGGGAGTAATACAGCCCTCGAGACTAATGAGATTATAATAGAATATTTGAGAGAGTTTAATCTTCCTCCTTCAAAATTTATAATATCTAGTTTCAGATGGGATGAGTTAAAAAAGTTTAGAGATTTAAACAGGTATATTCCAATTGCAATTCTAGTAGACTCATTGTATAAAATTGATAATGCAATTAAATTGGCTAAGGAAATTAATGCTATTGCTTTAACCCCAAATAATAAGTTTATTACAAAGAAAATCGTTAATAAAATACAATCTAATAATATTAAAGTTTTTCCATATACAATTAATGCCCCAAAGAATATAAAGAGAATGAAATTAATGGGAGTAGATGCAATTATTACTGATTATCCAGAAAGAGTTAATAAATAAGCAACGTGGGCTATACCTTCCTCTCTGCTACTATAAAGTGTTCAAGCTTAAAAATATGACTTTCAGGTATGGTCCTCCCAACTGGAGTAAAATATTTAGAATTTAGATCAGCTAATGTTTTATCCTCTATTAAGGTAAAATTATTTTGAAATAGTATATCCTCAATTTCTCTTGGGGAGTAAAATGATATCCATGGTTCACCAACATTAGCTGCTTGATCTGTTATAAATTTGATTGCTTTTTCAGGTTTTGAATAACCCATACCAAAACAGGCCTTTGGGTCTTTTTTTAAAAGTTTATTTACATAAGAAATAAAAATTTTTGAATTTGAATTAGGGTTTAATTTAGCCAGTTCTTTTAAAGTCGATTTAAGTGCTTCCTTTTCAATATATTGAGATACTCCTTCAAGTGTATATATTGTTGCTCTATTTCGATCAAATCCTGCATTTAAAAGTTGTTCTGAAAGAGACTGGTGATTAAAATCAATACTAACATAAGTCACATTTTCCATATTAGATGTCTTATCAGAAATTCTTGAAAGTTTTCTTTCTTGAACTTCAGGCTGATCAACCTCAAATATTTTTAGTTTGGATGGAAGTTTGAGACGATGAGCTCTTGAATCGTAACCGGCTCCTAGTATAACATATTGATTTGTATTATTATGGGTGCTTTCCTCAATTAGATCATCTATAAATCGTGTTCTAGAAATTAGATGTTCATGCATTCCGGGTATAATTTTATCTCCTAACCATACACTAAACTTATGTCCCATAAGTTTTATTATACTTGCTCCAAGCACAAATTTATCGGCATATGGGTCATATATAATACGTTTGTTAGGTTTAGCTAGAGATTCAATCAATCGTTGTTTTGCAACACCTTGAGCTGTTCCATCTTTTCTATATATTGAATTACTCATTGTGAGTATTGATAATTTTTTAGTTAATCTTACTTAAATTATTCTTATTAAATTAGATAATAATTTTTAAAATAAAATTTAAATCTTATAGAACTTTATATAAATTATCATGAAAAAAATTTATCTTATTTTATGTGTACTAGGAACAATATTCCCTTATTATAATTTGTACATGTTTTTAAAATTGAATAATTGGGCAATGGATGGCTTCTGGAGTCTTCTGTATGAGAATTATGCTGTTTCAATGATTTCATATGATCTTAGTTTTGCAGCACTTACATTTCTAATATATATAATTTATACATATTGGTCTAATCCAAAAAAAATATTTAGGTACATTTTACCGTTTTTCATTGGCTTTTCTTTAGCCCTTCCATTTTATTTATATGATACGCATCAATCTAAGTAGATAATTCCCTTGTCTTAATCATAATACATACACCAGCATTTATTAAGATTAATGATAGTGTTCCTATTAAAAAAAAATCTAAGTTTTGAGATTTTCTTATAATTGCTTCACCAAATATGCATAGCCCAGAGCTAAAAATTAAAATACCTAAAGTTCCTATAATTGTATACTTATTAATCATCTTTTATTACATTTAAAACTAAAATAATTAAATTCAATTTATGACAACTCAATTGTGGTTTTTTATAATTTTATCATTAGTAGTTTTCAACTATTTCTTTTCAAATATTCTAGATTTTGTAAATCATAGAAACTGGAAAGATGAAATACCAGATGAATTAAAAGATTTTTACAATAAGGAAAAATATAAAACAGCAAAAGATTATGCTATGAGTAAAAATAAAATTGGATTATTTTCAAGTTCAATAAGTTTTTTATTCATTTTCACTCTTTTAGTTTTTAATGGATATGGATTCATTGATCAAGTAGTCTCTTCAAATATTTTAAAATCTTTTTTGCCTTTTGATTTTAATTCAAGTTTTGCTCAATCTGGATTGTTCTTTTTAACCTTATTTATATTAAATTCTATTATTTCTATTCCTTTCTCATATTACAATACTTTTATAATTGAAGAAAAATTTGGTTTCAATAAGACAACAAAATCTACATTTTTTCTTGATATATTAAAGTCATCTCTACTCTCAATTTTTATTGGTGGTGCTCTTCTTTTTTTAGCATTATACTTATATGATAATTTAAATGATGGATTCTGGCTATGGCTATGGATTGGACTCTCTTTTTTAATGATTTTTATAAACATGTTCTATGCAGATTTAATTGTCCCAATTTTTAATAAACTTAAACCATTAGAGGATGGTGAGTTAAGACAAAAAATTGAAAAGTATTCAAAAGAAGTAGGATACCTTTTGAAAAATATATATGTAATTGATGGATCAAAAAGATCTACAAAAGCAAATGCCTTTTTTAGCGGTTTGGGGCCGAGAAAAACTATCGCATTATATGATACTTTAATTGAAAAACATTCAGAAGATGAGTTGGTTGCTGTTCTTGCTCATGAGGTTGGCCATTTTAAGAAAAAACATATTTTCTCTGGATTAATTATGTCAATTATACAGATTGGTGTTATGACCTTCTTCTTTGAATTATGTCTTAAACTACCAGAGATTTCTCTTGCACTTGGAGGCTCAGAAGCTAGCTTTCATCTTGGGCTTATTGGATTTAGTATTATTTTCTCACCAATATCAATCTTATCAGGTATTTTAATGAATTATATAAGTCGAAAAAATGAGTTTGAAGCTGATGCTTACGCAAAGGAAACATTTAATGGAGAGGACTTATCCTTAGCATTAAAAAAACTATCAGTTGATAGTCTTTCTAATATATATCCTCATCCACTTTATGTATTCTTCCATTATTCTCATCCTCCTCTTATTCAAAGATTAAAAGCTTTAAATTAAAATATGAAAAGACGAAATTTTATTTTTGATATATTTAGTATTAGTTTAATGTCATCATTATCAACAAGACTAAAGGCTAAAAATTTTAATTTTACTCCTATGGTTAGATCTATTTCAACATGGAAGACAACAGAAGCAAATCTTAAAGCAGGTTTATTGCTAGATAATGGAATCGATGGACTAACTGCAGCTGTTGAAGGTGTTGCTGTTGAGGAAGAAAACCCTAAAAATACAACTGTTGGATATGGTGGAGCCCCAGATAGAACAGGAATAGTAACACTAGATGCGTGTGTAATGAACCATCTTGGAGATTGTGGTTCAGTTGTTGCTGTTGAAAATATTGTTAATGTTGCTAGACTAGCTAAAGATGTTATGGAAAAAACACCCCATGTAATGCTAGCTGGAAAGGGTGCAGAGGATTTTGCTATTTCTGAAGGATATAAGCGAACAGATCTATTAACAGAAAAGTCAAAAGAGGATTGGAAAAAATGGCTTGAAAGGGAGGAATACAGACCAATTATTAATATTGAAAATCATGATACTATTGGAATGCTATGCCTAGATATGAATAATAATATTTCTGGAGCATGTACAACTAGTGGACTAGCATATAAGATGAAAGGAAGGGTAGGTGACTCTCCAATAATAGGCTCAGGACTATTTATTGATAATAAGATAGGTGGAGCTGTAGCTACAGGCCTTGGAGAAGAAGTAGTTAAGACAGTTGGATCTTTTCTAGTTGTTGAGTTAATGAGGCAAGGTAAGTCTCCTCAAGAGGCATGTGAGACTGCAGTAAAAAGGATTGTATTATCAAATTCTCAAGAAAATAAATTTCAAGTTGCATATATAGCAATGAACAAAAATGGTGAAGTTGGATCTTATAGTATTGAACCCGGATTTACATATATGGATTATTTTAAAGGAGAGAACAAAGAGAAAATTACTGAATCTGCCTTCTAGGTTGAAAATATAGACTTCATCTTATCCATTTCTTCCTCAGCTAACTTTGGATCTACTAATATTCTCCCACTATATTCATCAGTAATAATTTTTTGTCTTGAAGCAATTTCCATTTGCACTTGAGGAGGTATAGTAAAGTATGAACCCCCAGATGCATTTCTTTCAATAGGGACTATCGCAAGACCATTTCTAACATTGGATCTAATTCTTTTATAGGCAGCAATAAGGTGATCTTCAATTTTTTTTTCAAATTGTTTAGATTTCTCTAATAATGTTTTTTCTTCTTTCTCGGTTTCTTTAAGAATCTCTCCTAGCTCTGAATTTTTACTTTTTAAATGGGAATTTCTATCCTTAATTTTGTCTTTAAGTTCGTCAATAACAACAGTCTTACTCTCTATTGTCTCCTTATATTGAGCTATCTTTTTTTCGGATAGCTTAATTTCTAATTCTTGAAACTCTTGTTCTTTAACAATTGCATTATACTCTCTATTGTTTCTTACCTTTTTAAGATCACCTTCATATTTTTTGTGATTTTCTTTTGAAGTTTTAATTGAATTTTCTTCAAACTTAATACCATCCTGACTTTCTTTGATTTCATTCTCAAATCCTTCAAGTCTTTTGTTTAGTCCTTCAATTTCATTTTCAAGGTCCTCAACTTCTAAAGGAAGTTCTCCTCTGATACTTCTAATTTGATCAATTCTTGAGTCTATTAATTGAAGATCAAAAAGAGCTCTTAATTTTTCTTCAACTGATGTTTCAACTTTTTTTGCCATTTTAATAATACTTTACTGGGTTAACATTTTCCTCAGATAAAAGGAGCGTAAAATTAGGTAATTTTTTATTAAGAAATTCTTTTATTACCAATTTTATATGGTTTTCACTCTCATAATGACCAATATCAACCAAAATAGCCTTGTTGTCTGCTTCAAAAAAATTATGATACTTTAAATCTGATGTGATAAACGCATCAATATTAGAATCCAATGAGTTTTTAATTGCAAAACTTCCAGAGCCAACAACGATTGAGACTTTTGATATTTTTCTATTAAGTTTTTTAGTATGTCTTATATACTTTAGGTTTAGCCTGTCCTTTAATAAGTCAAAAAAGGTATCTTCATCTAAAGACTTATTTAATTTACCAATAACTCCCATTCCAGTATTTATATTTTTAAGTTTAGTTTCTTTTGGAATAAGTGTTGAAAGATTAGTTAATCCTATTTTTTTTGATAGAAAATAACTAATTCCTTCTGGATGATTGTCAAGTGAGGTGTGAATAGCATATATAGATATATTATTCTTTACAGCCTTTATTATTGACTTTTGGACATAACCTGAGTCTGGTGTTATTCTCTTCAAACCATTAAAAATAAT
>CABYAF010000023.1 GCA_902516925.1 uncultured Bacteroidota bacterium | reverse complement strand
AAAGCCCAAAAATATAAATATTTTAAGGCACTTAAAGAGAGGTGAAAGTATTAGAAGAACAGCTAAACTTGTTGGTGCTTCTCCTGGTTTAGTTCAAAAAGTTAAGAGATGGGCCCAAGATCACGATAGATTGAATCCATAAAAAATTGATTATTTGATTTTGTCTTATGAAAAATTCATAGTTTTATAAAAACAATAACAAATCAATTATGAAAAAAATACTATTATTATTAACATTAGGACTATTTATATCATGTTCAAATGTTCAACATCCAGATTATGAGAAGAATCTCGAAATCGCAAAAGAGTGGTTTGAAGTATTTGTAACTGAAGATATGGATGCAACTGCTGCCTTCTATGCTGATGAAGTTGAATATCAAAGTGCATTTTATGGTGCTCCGACTATGAATAGAGAGGAAACTATACAATATCTTCAAGGTTGGCAAGATAATATGGAAAATATAGCTTGGGAAGCTGAGCAATGGTTACCTGGTGCTGATCCTGAAACTGGTTTGCCAAATGGAAGTGTTAGGACATATGGTTACTGGTCTGGGACTCACAGTGTTTCAGGTAAAAGTTTCAGAGACTTATGGTATCACTATTTAACATTTGATGAAAATGGAAAAATCATAAATGGTGGTGACTTTGGTGATGCAACTGGTCTAGTTATGGCTGTTGCACCAGATCAGGAATAACTAAATTCCTTAAATAAAACAAACCTTTTCATTGAAAAATGAAGAGGTTTTTTTATATTCAAATTATAAATCAATTTAAAATTTAAAAACATGAAAAAATTTATTTTATTATTTACAACGATTTTATTTGTAGCTTGTCAACAACCTACTGATTCAATTGCATCAGTAAAAGTTGATGACGATAAAACTCAAGCAATACAAAAAATGTTTGAGAACTACATGGCCTATGGTACTGATACTTATGATTCTGATTATGATCAATCTATAATTTCTGATGATCTTCAAGGAAATAATTCTATACCAGGACTTGAGATTAATAAAGATTCCTTTCTAGAAACTGATTCACAACATCATGCTTTATTTGATAATATTTCAATGTGGATGCCTGGTTCAGAGGATGATACTGGTGGAGGATTACACACCAATTATTACGATGAATTTGGAACTTGGACTCATTACTGGGGTACATGGACAGGTACAGGTAAATTTACAGGTAATCAAGTCACACAATTTATTCATTTAAACTATGGATGGAATGATGAGGGTAAAATAATGTTTCACAACGTTCATATTGATGGAAAAGATTTCTTAACAGAATTAAGTGCAGCTCAAGCAGCTTCGGGTTCTGAATAAGTTATCAGTAAATAAAATGTTATGAAAAAAATAATTTTATTATCCTTATTAACTTTTTCACTATCATCATGTGAAACCTCTGTTGAAGCAGAAAAAATTGGTGGTGAATGGTTAATTGAAGGTTCTCGTCTTGGAAAAGGATATATGATTGGAGACCAAAAAGATTCTGATCTCGGTAAAAAGTTTATGGATGCATATGAAAATATGGATGCTCAGTTAATGGTAGATTTATCTGCTGATATTGTTAAATTTCATCCTGCTGATATTGGAGGAGTTTTTGATGTAGACATGACTAATACTGATTTTATTGTTGAAAGACAATCTAATTGGGATTCTATATCACGAGATTATATCTTTATAATGCCACTTAATATGGAAGATTCAGATGGTAGACTTGTAACTACTGCTTTTACAGAAACTCGATATATTAAGGATGGTTCAACTGAAACAATTATATTTTATGAAAGGTTATACATAGATGAACAAGATCAAATTGCTAGAGTTGTTCAATATAGTAGACCTCCAAATGAATAATTAATAAATACTAATTAAAAAAACCCACTCGAAATAAAATAAGGTGGGTTTTTTTATATAATTGATCCCATGCTACCACCGTCAACCCTTACAGATGCACCATTTGTTCCAGATGCTAGTGGACTCGAGAAGTATAGAATAGTATTTGCAACTTCAGTAACAGTAAGAAATCTTGAAATTAAAGAAGAATCTCTTACATCATTAAAAAATTTTTTTTCAACCTGATCTTTAGTTTTATTTTCTCTTAATGCTGTTTCTTCAAGGAATTTTTTTGAACCTTCAGATAGAGTTGAACCTGGAACTATAGTATTTACTGTAACGTTTGTTCCTTTTGTTAGTTTAGCTAGGCCACTTGAAAAAACATTTATTGAAGCCTTAGAAACACTATAGCTTAAAAGATCACTCGGAACAAGAGTAGCACATTCTGAAGAAATAAAAATGATTCTGCCCCAATCCCTTTTTATCATTTTTGGTAAAAAATGTTTAGAGAGTTGAACACCACTCATTAGATTAACTTTGAAATGATCATTCCAATCTTCAACAGTCTCATCATTAAAATCTTTACCTTGAAAGATGCCCACATTGTTTACAAGGATATCAATATCATTAGGAATACTATCAATTAAATTTTTTACTTGATGGTCATCAATAAAGTCAGCTACTAGTCCTGACACATTATCATTGTTTAATAAACTTAATGCGTCTTGAACACTTTTATTAGTCCGTCCATTTATTATCACTTTAGCTCCCTCTTCTAGAAAGAGTCTAGCTGTCTCAAAACCAATACCTTTTGTAGATCCTGATATAAAAACCTTTTTATCTTTTAAGTTTAAATTCATTTAAAATTATTGATTGAGTCTACCACTTCTGTAAACCTAAAATTTTCTCACCAAGTTTTGAAAGTTTTGCTGTTTTATATTTTTCTTGTTCCCAGTTTCTTGGATCTCCTGGAAAAGCGTAACCCTCTGGAGCTATTCTTTTTTTCCATGAATTAATCCTCCAATTTACAAGATTAGTATCATCTTCTTGTGCAGGCATCATAGATATATATTGAGCAATCCTTACTTTATCTTTTGAATTATTAGGTCTAATACCATGTGGTTGAGTACTGTTAAAGATTAATAGGTCTCCAGCTTCAAGTGAAACCTTAACTATTTTATTTTCTAAATTGGAAATATCAGGTTGAAATTTATTTCTGTCTTCAGGTTGAGATAATTTCCAAGTATCATAATTTTTATAGAGCCAAGGAATACATTGGAACCCTCCCATTTCTTGATCAGTCTGATCACCTAAAGCTAAAACTCCTTGAACATTTTGAGGTCTTGTGTCAGGATCATAGTCCCAATGAATGAAACCATTATATTCAAAACCGGGTCTAATAGGAAAATTTAAATTAGCTCTATCAATTGTTGTCCAAAGTTTTTCTGTACCCCATATATCTACAAAAGAGTCATAGACCCTTTGAGTCTGTCTATTATTCCATAAGTGTTGATTATTATAAACTTCAACCATTCCAGTTCCCGCTAATTCTTTCATCTCCATTTCAGCCCTTGCTTCAGCATACCATGTTGAAGGGTCAAAAGGATCTTTATCATCAAATTCCCAAATAAATTCAGCAGTTTTCAATGCTTGTTTTCTTGAAACAGCATTTTTGACAACTATATAACCATTTTCTATCCAAAAATTCCATTGATCCATTGTCAAAACCCTCAAGGTATCTTTAGATGCAGAAATTCTTAATTTTTGTATACTGCTTTTAGCTGTTGATGGATTACCGGGAATATCTTTGTGTTCATTATCAGGGGTCATAATTCTTTTTTAAACTAGTTTTTTTCTTTTTCAGTTGTTCTTTTAAAGATAAAAAAATCATGTAAATTAATAGTCTAAATTATTACACATGAAAAACTTTGATAGAAGGAAATTTATAAAAACAACTTCACTTTCAGCAGCATTTGCATCTTCTTCAAATTTATTCTCTAATAAATTAAGATCATCTGACCAAAAATATATGGGGGGTTTTGCAGCACCAAAGCTAGATAAAATCAAAATAGCATTAATTGGTGTCGGTTATAGAGGGCAAGGGCATATTAAGAGATTTGGTTCATTTCCAAATACTCAAATAGTAGCAATAAGTGATTTACATGAAACTAATATATCAAAGAGTTTATCTATAATAGATGGACTGAAAACATCAAAGTCACATAGTAATCCTAAAACTTACTCAGGTAATGAAAATAAATGGAGATTAATGCTAAAAGAAACCGATGCAGACATAGTTATAATTTCAACTGATTGGGATACACATGGAATTATGGCTATTGAGACTATGAAAAATAATATGCACGCATTTGTTGAGGTTCCTTTAGCAAATACAATTAAAGATCTTTGGGAAATTGTAAACACATCTGAAAAATTTCAAAAACATTGTATGATGATGGAAAATGTCAACTATGGTAGGGAAGAATTGATGTTTTTAAATATATGTAGGAAAGGGTTATTAGGGGAATTATACCATGGCGAAGCAGCCTATATACATGATTTAAGATTTCAGATGTATGAAGAAGAAATAGGAACAGGCTCATGGAGAACATTACAATATGAAAAGAAAAAAGGAAATCTATATCCAACCCACGGATTAGGTCCTGTTTCTCAATATATGAATCTTCTTAGAACTGAAGATACTTTTAAATCATTGATATCATTTTCATCTCCAGCATTAGGTAGAAAAAAATTTGCAAGAGAAAATTTTAAAGAAAATCATAAATGGAATAAATTAAATTATCAAAATGGTGACCTCAATACTTCAGTTATTAAAACTTATTTAGGAAGAACTATTATGGTTCAATGGGATGAGACAAGTCCTAGGCCTTACACCAGATTAAACTTAATTCAGGGAACAAAGGGAACTCTAGCTGGAGGTCCAACTAGAGCTGCTTTTGATAATGGATTTGAAGGATATACTAAAGATGCAGAGGAATGGATTATTGGTGAAGGTATTGATGCTCTTTATGAAAAATATGATCATCCGATGTATAAACGACTCAATAAAATTACTCAAGACTCGGGTCATGGAGGAATGGATGGAATGATGGTATATAGAATAATTGAATGTTTAAGGAAAGGTGAACCTCTTGATCAGAATGTTTATGAGGGATGTGCGTGGAGTTCATTGATAGAATTAACTTCAAACTCTGTTAATAATAATGGTCAACCACAGGATTTCCCAGATTTTACCAGAGGAAATTGGGTAAATACTAACACTTTTGATATAATCCCTTAATGCAAAATAAAATAATTTCAAAGGCACCTGGAAGAGTCTGTCTATTTGGAGATCATCAGGATTACCTTGGGCTTCCAATAATTGCTACCACAATAGATAAGGAAATAACTATCGAAGCAATAAAAAATAATTCGCAAGAGTTTAAAATCTTCAAAAAAGATCTAGATATACATGACACCATTAGTCTTAATCAAAATATAAGCTCTGATGAAAAGGATTTTCTAAGGATAGCAATACGAGTTTTGAAAAAATATAATTGTGTACCTAATGAAGGTTATGACATAGAAATAAAAAGTGAAATACCAATAAATTCGGGTCTATCAAGTTCATCTGCGTTAATTGTAGCATGGGTAAACTTCCTTTTATCTACATTTTCAGATAAATCCATATCTCCTAGACTTCTTGCTGATTTGTCATATGAAATTGAGGTTCTTGAAATGAATGGTTCAGGTGGTAAAATGGATCAATACACAATTGCTAGTGGTAAAACAATTTTCTTAGACACTAAATCAAATGAGATGGAATCTTTCGATCATAATCTCTGTGATATGATAATTGGAGTTTCAAACAAACCAAAAGATACTCAAGGTTTATTGAGGAAATTAAAAGAGAATGCTCTAAAGTCAATTGACACTGTTAAAGATAGAGTGACTGACTTCAATTTATACTATGAAGAAAACATTAATATTATTTCATATTTAGATTTTTTAGAAGATTATTTAAAACCTTACTTCAAAGCTGCAGTTGGAAATTATAAAATTACTATGGATGCAAAAAAGGAATTTTTAAATTCTAAACTTGACATATATAAGATTTCGGAATTAATGAATTCTCACCATAATTACCTTAAGAAAGACTTGAAAATTACAACACCTGAAATAGATAATATGATAGATGTATCTATTGAAAATGGAGCAATTGGCTCTAAAATTGTTGGGTCTGGGGGAGGTGGTTCAATAGTTTCTCTTTCAACTAACTCAAATACATCAAATAGGATAGTATCTGAATTAAAAAGTATAGGAGTTAAAGATACATTTATTGCTAGAAAAGGCAGAGGTCCAACTATTTACTATGAATAAAATTCCAATGATTATAATGGCTGCAGGTGTATCATCTAGGATGAAGAATTCTTCTGTGCCAAAAGAAATATCACAAAATTTAATCAATCAGTCTAATCATAGAGTTAAAGGTTTTATTCAAGCAGGTGAAGGAAATGAACCAATTATTTTTTACATCATAAAAAATTGTATAAGTGCAGGTATAAATAACTTCTACATTATTTTATCTGATAATTCAGATCAATTTCAGAATTATCTAAAAAAACTAGAGATTAAATTATCAATTCAAATAAAGTTTGGATTTCAAGACTTTTATGGTAAATCTAAACCAATGGGAACAGCTGATGCTATATTTCAACTAATGAATCAGTACAACGAACTTAAGAATACAAGATTTATAGTATGTAACTCAGATAATCTATATTCTTCTCACGCTATTAAGCTATTATTATCTGAGCATGATTACAACTCAATGATCGCATATAACTTTAATTGTCTGAAATTTTCAGAGGAAAGACTAGCATCATTATCTATTTTAAAAATTAAAGGAAAATTTTTAGAGAAAATTATTGAGAAACCAGATTCGGAAATCATAAAAAGCTTTTCTAAGAAATTTGTTAGCATGAATATATTTTCCTTTAAAGGAGAAATGGTCTATAAATATTTTGAAGAATGTCCAATAAGCCAAAAAAGAGGAGAAAAAGAGATTGCAACAGCTATACAAAACATGATAGGGGATAATGAAAAATCTATGACTGTTTTTTCTTTATGCGAGCATGTTCCTGACTTAACATTTAAAGAGGATATCGACAAAATCAGCAAGTTTTTAAATTAATATTAACTATTATCCATCAAACTAACAATTTGCTAAACCTTATATTTGTTAAAATTGCTTTCATGAAAAAACTTTTTTTAACTCTATTAGTTTTTAGTTTATCGTGTGATATCAGCACTTCTAAACCAGTTGATAATATTAGTCCAGTTTATTCTGTAGATAATCAAAAGTTTGAAAATATGAGTAAAGCATACTTCGCGTCTGGATGTTTCTGGTGTGTTGAAACGATATATGAGAGTCTGGATGGTGTAGAAGAAGTTTACTCAGGATATGCAGGTGGAACTACTATTAATCCAAACTATTATCAAGTTATGTCTGGTAAAACTGGCCATGCCGAAGCTATTGAAATTATATATGATAGCAATAAAGTTTCTTTTGATACTCTTTTGAAAGTTTTCTTTGATTCACATAACCCTACAACTCCAAACAGACAAGGACCTGACTACGGTACTCAGTATAGATCAATTGCTTTTTATAATAATCAAAAGGAAAAAGATAAAATTAATAATTATGTAAGCTTACTTTCAACAAGTTCAATATTTGGTAAAGAAATTATAACAGAGGTTAAAAAAATTGACAAGTTCTATTATGCGGAGGAGTATCATCAAGATTATGATAAGAAAAACCCCTATAATCCATATGTTCAAAATGTTTCTATTCCAAGATTTAATAGATTTAAACAAAAGGCCTCTGGTTATGTAAAATTAAAAGATGATCATTAAACTTTTTTGCTTTATAAACAATATGAGTTAAATTTAAATATGAAATATATAAAATACATATTCTTATTAATTTTCATTTTATCCTGCTCAAACATACTTTATAATCATAATGACGCAATGTCAATGTTGGTTTCAAAAGATCTTGTACTTGAAAGATTTGGATCACCTACTGATATAATTGAAGGTGGAGAATATGATGAATATTATTATGATTTTGGATTTTTTACTGAAAGACTTAACTATTTTTCTCAACAGATTTCAACAGTCTCTGAAAGTGACTCTTTATATAATCTGATTGAAAACGAAGGAGCACCCCAACATAGAATAAAAACTACAAAAAAATATATAAAATTTCATATTGAAGGAGAAAAAGTACTTTATTGGGAGAGTCAAGCTGTGAATTTCCCTGTTAAAAAACAATAATTCCAAAGAATTTAGATGTCAATAAATATTTTTAAAAAAGATGACCAAGCAAATGGTAATTTTAATAATGGAGAAATTCTTGAAAAAAAACCAATTGGTTTTCCACAGGACAGTGGTCAGCTAAAACCATACTCAAATTTATTCTATTGGGCTCATGCATGGGCTCCTAAAGAAGATAGTGTTATAGGACTTCATCCTCACAGGGGGTTTGAGATTTGTAGCTTCGTTTTGAAAGGTGAAATTGAACATTATGATA
>CABYAF010000022.1 GCA_902516925.1 uncultured Bacteroidota bacterium | reverse complement strand
ATATTGCTGGAGGGACTCATCATGCATTCTATGATCGCGGAGAAGCATTTTGCATGCTAAATGATCAAGCAATAGCTGCAAACTATCTGATAAATAAAGGTTTATCCAAAAGAATACTAATAATTGATCTAGATGTACATCAAGGTAATGGCACAGCATCTTTGTTTAGATCTAAAAGTAATGTATTTACACTTTCGTTTCATGGTAAAAAAAACTATCCATTTAGAAAAGAAAAGAGTGATCTTGATATAGAATTTGATGATAATACAAATGACGAAAAGTATCTAAAAATTTTAAAGGAGACTATCCCAAAAGCCATGGATGAATTTAACCCTGATTTTATCTTTTATCTATCTGGTGTTGATGTACTTGAGAATGACAAACTAGGGAGGTTGTCATTGACTATTAATGGATGCAAAGAAAGAGATAGATTTATTTTGGATATGTGTAAAAAGAATTCAATACCTGTTCAAGTGTCGATGGGCGGAGGTTATTCAATTGTTTTAAAAAATATAATTGAAGCTCATTCAAATACTTTTAGATTAGCTCAGGAAATATTTTTTTAATAAATTGATTTAACTCTATTCCTATGAAAAAATTTGTTTTAATAATTTCAGCAATTCTCTTTAACTCCTGTACTAACATATCTCAATTGGATGGGCTTTCAGATGAGGTTGAGGTTCTTAGAGATAAGTATGGCATAAATCACATATATGCAAATAACCAAAATGATTTATTCTTTATGCAAGGATATCTGGCTGCAAAAGATAGACTTTTTCAATTTGAAATATGGAGAAGGCAGGCAACCGGGACTGTTTCAGAAATCTTTGGAGAGGAAGAATTAGATAGAGATATAGGAACTAGACTTTTTAAGTTTAGAGGTAATATGAAAGATGAACTTAATCACTATCATGAAGATGGTTTTGAAATTGTTTCATCATTTGTCTCTGGAATTAATAAATATATTGAAGAAATAAACAAGACTCCATTGCAACTTCCAATTGAATTTAAGTTATTAGATATAAAGCCTGAGAAATGGACTAATGAAGATGTGATTTCACGCCATCAAGGACTTTTAGGAAATATTGAACAGGAACTAAATATAGGGAGAGCTGTTTCACTAATTGGAGAAGAGAAAGTCAAAGAACTTATGTGGTTCCACCCAAAAGATCCAGATATAACCTTAGATAATAATCTAACATATGAGGATTTAAAACAAGATATCTTAAGACTCTATAATGCATATAGAGAACCAATTGAGTTTAAGAAAAACTATATTTTAGAGAAGTATCAATCTGAAGATGATATTGCTTTTAGTAAATCTAATATTCATATTAATGATGAGTATTCAATCGGGAGTAATAATTGGGCAATCTCCGGAGATAAATCATTTAATGGATATCCTATACTAGCAAATGACCCTCATAGGTCTCTTTCAAATCCATCTTTGAGATATATGGCCCATTTAGTTGCACCTGGATGGAATGTGATTGGAGGAGGAGAACCTGAGATTCCTGGAATATCAATTGGACATAACGGAATTGGAGCATGGGGATTGACTGTTTTTAGGACAGATGCTGAAGATTTATATGTTTATAATATAAATCCAAATAACAATTCACAGTACATGCATAAAGGTGAGTGGAAGAACTTTGAAATAATAAATGAATCTATTGCTGTAAAAGATAAAGAAGATGTTAATATTGAGCTATTCTACTCAGTTCACGGACCCGTAACATTCATAGATAAAAAAAGAAAAAAAGCATATGCCGTTAAAAATGGTTGGTCTGAGGTTGGAGGATCTCCTTATTTAGCATCACTTAGAATGGATCAAGCAAAAAATTGGGAAGAATACAGAGAAGCTTCTAATTATTTTAACATTCCTGGAGAAAATATGGTTTGGGCTGACAAGTTTGGAGATATAGGTTGGCAAGCTGTAGGAATCGCTCCTATTCGAAAAACTCATAGCGGTCTTGTTCCTGTTAGAGGAGACGGTAATTTTGAATGGGAGAACTATATAGAGATAATTGAAAAACCTAATCTTTTTAATCCTGAAAAAGGATATATAGCAACTGCTAATCAAAATGTAACCCCAGAGGATTATGATAGATGGGATGTGATTGGATACGACTGGGCTGATCCATATAGAGGTGATAGAGTTAACAGTTTTTTAGAGAGTAAGGATAAATTTAATATGGAAGATATGATTAATCTTCAAATTGACTATTATTCTATTCCGTCAAAGCAAATAATTGACATGTCTAAAGATCATATTACAAATAATCTTGAATACCTTAATAAACTTATTGAGTGGAATAATATACTTGACAAAAATTCAATAGAAGCAGGTATATATATTGAATGGCAAACTCAGATTTATTATGAGTTTATGAAAAAGCATGTTCCAGAGTCAGTTCAAAAGTATATAGATGTTCAGATATATAAAATTATTGAAGGTATTTCAAAAATGAGTGATCAAGAAAAGACTAAATTTCTTAATAAGACTTTTGATTTAACAATAAAGAGTTTAATTAAAAAGTATGGTGACGAGAGCAGTAAATGGGTATATGGACAACCAGACTATAAGCATGTAAAGATATATCACCCACTACAAAAAGTTGTTAATGACTCTATTAAAGAGATAATTGGATTAGATACTTATCCAAGAGGGGGAGATGGCTATACTCCAGGTTCTACATCAAATGAATTAAATCAAAGATCTGGTGGAAGTTTTAGAGTTGTAATAAATACAAAAGAATGGGATAATAGTTTTGCAACTAATTCACCTGGACAAAGCGGTGATCCTAAGAGTAAATTTTATAAAAACTTATATGAGGATTGGGCAAATGACAACTTTTTCCCACTTCTTTACTCAAAAAACAAAGTGTTAATGAATCTTAGTGATAGAAAGATATATAGACCGTCAGATCAATCAGAGTAAATTTTGATTGTCACCTTTCCATTTATATCTACAGATGCTCTGTACATTCCTGCTGTATTAAACTCCATTGATATATTACCTTTATTATCAAGACCAATTACACCACCGTCACCACCTGTTTCCATCACTTTATCTAATGATTTAATTGATGCTTCTTCGATGTTTTTGTTATCATAAATAATCTGTGCAGCTATATCGTATGCTACAACATTTCTTATAAAATGCTCTCCCCATCCTGTAGCTGAAATACCACAACAATCATTATTGGCATATGTTCCAGCACCTATTATTGGGACATCCCCTATCCTACCCCATTTTTTATTTGTTGTACCACCAGTTGAAGTACCGGATGCTATATTTCCCATTTTGTCAATTGCAACACAACCAACTGTTCCATATTTTGAATCGTTAATAAAACTATCTTCAAATGAGACCATGTCATCTTTTTTTGCTTTTCTAACTGAATTTAATCGTCTCTCCGTTATAAAGTATGAGTTAGGGACTGTATCTAAACCCATTTTGATTGCAAATTCATCTGCTCCATTAGAAGAAAGTAAAACATGAGGTGAATCTTCCATTACAGATATTGCAGCTTTTATTGGGTTCTTGATATATTTTGATCCAGCTATAGCTCCAGCATTAAGGTTTTTCCCTTCCATAAAAGAAGCATCTAGACTTGCTGTTTCTTCATTAGTTAGGGCTGCTCCAATCCCTGCATTAAATAACGGTGAGTCCTCCATTATTTTTATTGTTTCTTTAACTGCTGATTGACTTGATCCTCCTGCTTTTAGTATATCATACCCAGTCATAACTGCCTCCTCTAATTTAGATGTATAGGCAGCCTCTAATTCTGGTGTCATATTTTCCTTGAGTATTGTCCCCGCTCCACCATGAATAACAATAGCAATATTATTTTCTGATTCACTTGATTGACAAGAACAGATTAGAAGTAGAATAAATGAAATTATATGTTTTTTCATCTTAATGAATTTATTTAAAATATACTTATATTATATCAAAAAACTAGTCACTTATGAAATATTTAATCCTTTTTCTATCGATTTTTTATTCAATTAATATTAATTCTCAGATTAACAATATAGCTGAAAGACTTGGTTATGATAGTGATGCAAAACTATTAATTATTCATGCTGATGACATTGGTATTGCACACTCAGTTAATATTGCATCATTTGATGCGTATAAAAACAATGCCATTAACTCTGGATCAGTCATGATGATATCTCCTTGGGTTAAGGAGTTTGCCGAATTTCATAATAAATATCCCAAATATGATATTGGAGTTCATCTTACCCTAACTGCTGAGTGGAAAAATTATAAATGGGGTGGTATTTCATCTTCAAATGAAATTCAATCTCTTCTTAATGATGATAATGAATTTTATGATAACATAAGTGATGTCAATATAAATGCCAACCCTGAAGAGGTTAGAAAAGAACTCCAAGCTCAAATTGATTATGCAAGATCTCTAGGAATAAATCCATCACATATTGATTCACATATGGGAGCAATTGCTGTAAATAAAGATTTATGGAGAGTTTTCATAGAAGTTGGACACAAAAATAAATTAGTATCCATGGCTTGGAAATCTAGAATCTTAAACTTGTTTGACGAGGACTTCCCTGTTCCTGACTATATTGTACCTGTAAATGATATATACATGCTATATCCTGAAGCTGACCGAACATCTTTAGAAATTGTAGCTGGTGAGGATATTGCCAACACTTTAATTGTTAACGATGTATATGAGTATGATGATTTTTTTAATCTGTATTCCACTAAAGTAAAGTCATTAACACCCGGATTAAATGTTTTTTTACTTCACCTAGGTTATGATAATGAAGAGCTTAGAGCAGTGACTGTTGATCATCCAGAATATGGTTCTCTTTGGAGACAGTTAGATTTTGATGTATTTAATTCAGATGAGTTCAAGAAAGTATTGAAAGACAATGATATAAAACTTGTAACATGGGGAGAGATAAAAGATGTTGTATATGATTGAAATTCAACATTTTGATTTACATTTTAGGTAAATTTAGATATATTTTAGGTAAATTTAGATATGAGGATTAAAACTATATTTATTATTGTAAGTATACTTCTTATTTTTCAAGTAGCACCATTAATTCTATCACTTTTTTCTGTTGATATTAAAACTATGCTGATAGCAGATACATTTGGTTCAGAAGTAAGTAGAGATGCTGTATTAATGTTCGAAACTTTTGCTTTTGTTTTGAGCTCAGTTATAATTGGTATCATATGTCTTATTCTAGGCTCATTATCAATTAGAGATTTATCCGCACTTAGAAGACTGTCATTTCTTCTATTTGTTATAATGGGATTTCTGGCTCTTCCAGATTTAATCTTCGGAATATCAGGAAAACCTACTGCCCCTATTCCTGTAATTATTGCAAATTTATTAACCATGGGTATTTTATTATACGGGGCTAAAAGAGGTAATATTTAATTAAAAAAAATTTAAAACATGGAAAAAAATATTTCAAAAGTTAGAGCTCACGATGCAATAGTAGGGCTGACATACCTTATTTCTGTTGCAGGATCAATGTTTGTTAATGCTAATCTTATTTATTTAGCTGTAGGTGTTGGTTTTCTTCAAATTATAAGTCCTTTTACAAAGTTTTGTCCAGTATATTTCATACTTAACAAGTTGATGCCTGACACAGAACCTATTCAAAACGGAAAATAAGAGCTTTAGACTCAAATTATAAGTTTATTTATTTAGATTTGCGCCTTTATGAAAATTAACTTCAGTAAATACAATGGTGCAGGAAATGATTTTATCTTAATAGATGATAGAGAAAATCTAATTAATGATAATAAGTCATTAATAAGCTACTTATGTGATAGACATTTTGGAATTGGAGCAGATGGTCTAATCATTCTAAAAGAGTCCAGTAATTCTGATTTTGAGATTCTTCATTATACTTCTGATGGAAATTTAGGATCATTATGTGGAAATGGCTCAAGATGTGCTGTACTATTTGCATTCAATAAAGATATTATTAGTAGAAATACTGTATTTCATGCTTTTGATGGTATTCATAACGCCGAAATCTTAGGTAATGGGCTTATTAAAATGGAAATGAAAGTAAACTCTGATATCGTCAGTAATTCATATGGAACATGGCTTGACACTGGTTCTCCTCATCTAGTAGTTGAAAAGAATGATACTGATGAGTTAGATGTGAATAATGAGGGAAGATTGATAAGGTATAGTGATTTTTATAAAGAAGAAGGTGTAAATGTAAATTTTGTTGAAAAGATTTCTGATAATCAGTTTAAAATTAGAACATACGAAAGAGGAGTTGAGAATGAAACGCTAGCATGTGGAACTGGTTCTACTGCATCTGCTATATGCATGAATTTCCTAGGGAAGACAAATAGCAGTAATATTACTATGCAATGTAAAGGTGGTAATTTAAGTGTTCAATTTAATTCATCTGAAAAGGATTATAAAGAAATTAGTATAACTGGTCCTGCAAAGCTAGTCTTTGAAGGAGTTATTGAAATTAAAATATAAACTTACAGAATATAACACCAATCAGAATTCCCTCAAGCCACGTTAGTATTAATACCTGATATTTACTTAAGTTAAATTCTTTTGAAATTTTCCATATCATCTTATCGTGCCATTTAAAGAAACTGTTCATACTTAAAATTAATTATTTTTTGAGTGCCAATATGCTAGAAGAAGAAATAAGCCTTGAAATGGAAGTCTTATAATAGATTGTTCTTTTGTAACATCTAAAATTGATTGAGATAACTCACTTTCAACTAAATGAAGATTTGCAGGGAATACAGAAATTAGCAATACTATTATTCCATACGATGCGAATGTTCTAGTCTTCTTAAAAGCTAATAAAATACCAAAGACAAATTCCATTATCCCAGTTAAGTATACAAAGAACAAATGCATTGAAAGATAGTTTGGCATTATTGCCAAAAAAAAATCTGGATCAATAAAGTGTCTAAAACCAACATACGTATAAGCAATTGACATAAAGTATATAGTAAATAACTTAAAATACTTCATCAAACAATTAGGTTAATATTTGTTGAAAAAAGTTTAACGGAGATTGATAAAAGGATAATTCCAAAAACTCTTCTAATTATTCCAATACCATTTTTACCTAGAATTTTTTCAATTGTATTTGATGATTTGAGTATTATGTATACAAATAAGGAGTTTATTATAATAGCAATTATAACATTTATTAATTGGTATTCTGCTCTCAAAGAAAGCAAGGTTGTTAGAGTACCAGCACCTGCGATTATGGGGAAAGCAATAGGAACAATAGAGGCAGTTTCTGGCTCCTCACCTTGAAAGATTGTCACACCTAGAACCATCTCTAGTGCTATAAAGAAAATAACTATAGCACCCGCAACTGCAAACGAATTTATATCAATACCAATTAAATTTAATATTTCTTCCCCGACAAAAAGAAAACCAATCATAATTGCCATAGCAACAAGCGTTGCTTTCTCTGATTGAATTTTTCCTACTTTCTCTCTAAGTGATATTACAATTGGAGTTGCCCCTATAATATCAATTACAGCGAACAATATCATACTTGCAGTAAATATCTCTTTATAGTCCATTGGTTTTTTTTGCAAATATAATCATAAGGAGAAAAGATCTATATCAAGATTGATAAGAAAATATTCATGAGCTAAATCAACAAATATAGATGAGAATTGAGTTCTAGACTGTGGTGTATCTCTTAGACCCTTAAAAGGAAATTCAAGCTGAATTGAGTTAAAATTAAATTCTCTATTTGTTCCATATCTATATGTATTATATCCACCGCTAAAATATCTCATTCCCTCAGGACTTCTACTCTCTGGACTAGGCAAAGCTGTATAATTATTTTTTTCAAATAATGCTCCAAGACTATTTGGACCACTTAGTAATTGTGATAAAGTTTGACCTGAAGAGTTTAGTAGACTATATATGCTGACATCATTTATAGATATGTTTTGATCAATATAATTATTGGAATTATCTAATTCATCAGCAGTTAACAGATAACCAATCCAAGTCCTTAAGTCATTGAAACCATCTGGATTAATTCCATGACCGTGAATGTCAAATAAGATACCTGTACTAAATTTTGATATTATATCTTCTCTTGCCTTTCCTATATAAAAGTGGAATTCATCAAATGCCCTTTCAGCATAGATATTATTTTGTGCTGCTTCAACTTTATCTCTATTAGCATCTAGTTTTGTTCTTTTGAGATTATTGATTATGACATAAGGTCTTATATTATGATTAGAATAGAAATAGTTTCTAATTGCAATACCTAACTCAATAGTATTTGAATCAGTAACTGTCACACCATATGTCCTATTAGAAATTTCAGATGGAGAGATATCACCACCATGAGGGATACTGAGTATGACTGGAATATTTCCAGGATAATATGTAGTATATCCTTTTCTACCTTGATAGATTTCACCATAAAGATAGGGTCCATCACTGCCTAGTTCAGTAAACTCTTCTGAGTCTATAACTA
>CABYAF010000021.1 GCA_902516925.1 uncultured Bacteroidota bacterium | reverse complement strand
ATACAAATAACTCAATTGAGATATTAAAAAAAATAAATCAAGAATTTGGTGAAAGCTAGCTTAAAAAGGTATTTCATTTTCAATGAAAACTCTATTCTTATATCATATGATAATCAAGTAGATTCTGAATTAGTATATACTATCTCTAATCATAAAATCAATATTGAAAAACATATTAAAGGTTGTATAATTGAAATTATTCAGTCTATTAATTCTTTACTAATAATTTTTGATAAAGAAAAAATTTCAACGAATGAGCTAATTTCAGAGTTAAAAAAAATTAAAAATACAGAGATTGACTATTTGAAATCAAATAAAATTTGGCAAATACCAGTTTGTTATGATATTAAATATGCCGTTGATCTTGAAAACTTAGCAAATGATATACAATTATCTCCATCAGAGATTATTGATATTCACAAATCAAAAGTATATGATGTTTTGTCTATGGGGTTTCTCCCTGGTTTTATGTATTTAGGTTTTACTCATGAACATCTTCATTGTGAAAGAAAACATACTCCCTCTTTGGACATAAAAAAGGGGTCTATTGGATTAGCATTAAATCAAACATGTATATATCCTCAAGATAGTCCTGGTGGTTGGCATATTATAGGTATTTCTCCTATTGATTTTTTTGATTTAAGATCAAAAACACCATGCTTTTCAAAACCTGGCGATAAAATTGAGTTTATCGAAATATCTAGTAAACAATATCAAAAAATGAAAAAAGAAAAGTCATTAAAGCCAATATCAAAATAAATGATTAAAGTTATTCAAACAGGTCTTTTCACAACAATACAGGATGGCGGAAGATATGGGTATAGAAATATTGGTATACCTACATCTGGTTTTATGGATCAAGAAAATGCATGGGCTGCTAATAAAATTGTTGATAATGATAGGGAAGAATGTCTTTTTGAGATTACATTAACTGGACCAACCCTAATTTTTAATGGTAACTATGTTATATCAATTACAGGTGGTGATTTTAATCCCTTGATTAATGAATTGCCTGTCAAAATGTATCAACCAATTAATGTTAAGTTAGGAGATACATTAAAAATTAATAATACAAAAAATGGTGCTAGATGTTATTTAGCTATATCTGGGGGAATAGATGTTAAATCCATATTCGGAAGTAAGTCATTCTATAGTAATATATCAGAATCATATTATTTAAGAAAAGGTGACGAGATTAAAATTTCTCATAATTCTAAGAGTAAAATTTTAAAGAAAAATAAATTAAAATTTAAATTGAATAAATCTATGAATGTTTTCAAAGGTCCTGAATTTGATTTATTAAATACTAAAGTAAAAAAGATGTTATTTAAAAATGAATTTACTATTAGAACTAATAGCAGGATGGCATATAATCTTGAGGAAAAGGTTCAGATTGAAGTTAAATCAATTATCTCATCACCCGTAATGCCAGGTACAGTTCAATTAACTCCATCTGGAAAAATCATTATACTTCACAGAGATTGTCAAACTACAGGGGGATATCCAAGAATTCTCCAACTTAGCAAAAGTTCATTAAATCATTTATCACAAATAAAATCTAATGAAAAAATTAAATTTAGTCTGATTAATTCGTAATAATGTTTATCTCAATTAATTTGGTTTCATTATATCTATTCTCCTGCCTATTTTTTATTCTGTATAATTTATTTAATTCTCTTTCTCTCTTTTTACTAGTTTTATCTGGAATAACTATTGTATCTAACTTAACCTCTGCTTTAATATCTTCCAAAAGTTCTTCGATTTCTTTATCGATAGACATAATCTCTTTTTTTAAAACTCTTCTTCCTAGAATTCCATTTAAATTACTGTCAATTCTAACATTTTTAACCTCATTTAATAGCTTAAGTACCTGATTATCTCCACCTGCTTGATAAATTGTGCTATTATTATATCTATTTTCATTTTTTAATGTTTTTCCATCAATGATAATATCAATTGGCCCTTTATGTCTGAAACTAAAAACCCTTTTTGAAATAAATTCTTGAAGATTAATTATAATTCCTAGATCTGGTCTGTAAAACTTAGACTTTAAAAGACCTCTTAATAACTCATCTCTTTCTCTAGCTGTATATTCTTCTCCAAATAAAAAAATTGTTGGGAGTCTTTCTGTTCCTACATTCACATTTTTAAGATCTATTTTAGAACCTTCTTGAGCAATTAGGTAATTACTTGAAAATAATATCAATAAGAAAAATGGTACAATAAATCTCACATTCAAAATTAAAAAAACTATTAATACTATTGTGGAACTATAAAAATTAAGGGATCAAAATCCCATAAATAGGGAAGTAGAAAGAAAACGAATAGTGTCAATAATATAATTGAAAGTAAATTCATCCAAATCCCAACTCTTACCATATCAGGAATTCGAAGATAACCTGATCCAAAAACTATAGCATTTGGAGGAGTAGCAACAGGAAGCATAAATGCACATGAGGCTGCAACTGTTGCAGATACCATCAAAATAAATGGATGTACGTCAATTGTAATAGACATTGGATAAAGAATAGGAAGAAGCATTGCAGTTGTTGCAAGATTAGAAGTAATTTCAGTTAAAAAATTAACAGATGCAATTAGTACAAATACTAATAATATCAATGAAACACCATCTAATAAAGTCATTTGATTCCCTATCCATAATGCAAGGCCACTGTCTTTAAATCCTGCTGCTAGAGCCATACCGCCACCAAATAATAATAAAATTCCCCATGGTAACTTAACAGCCTCATCCCATTTTAAAATTTTTCTTTCCTTATTTTTTGTTGGTAACAAAAATATAATAATAGCTCCTGTCATTGCAATAATCGTGTCATCAATCCCAGGTATAATTGATTCAAGTAAATAAGAACGGCTTATCCAGGCAAATGCAGTAAATGCAAAAACTCCAGCAACTAATTTCTCTTCATAGCTTATCTTTCCTAGAGCATTTAATTGTTTATAAATTTCTTCTCTTCCACCAGGAAAAGTTTTCTGTTTAAACTTAAAAGCAATACTTGTTATGTATTTCCAGCATATAAATAAAAGAATAATTGATATCGGAAATCCAAATTGGAACCATTTAGCAAAAGTTATCTCATATCCGAAAGTTTCTTCTACAACACCAGCTAATACCAGGTTAGGAGGTGTTCCAATTAAAGTAGCTACACCACCAATTGATGCACTGTAGGCAATAGCTAACATAAGAGCTTTTCCAAAATTTAAATTCTCGTTTTCAATAGTATCTGGGTTATCTTTTAATTGAGTAACAATTGCTATTGCAATTGGTAACATCATAACAGCAGTCGCTGTATTTGATATCCACATTGACATAACAGCAGTCGCAATCATAAAACCAAGAATAATATTTACAATGTTAGTTCCAATTAGATTAATAATATTTAATGCTATTCGCTTATGCAAATTCCATTTCTCAATTGCGATTGCAATTATAAAACCACCTATATAAAGAAAGACGTATTTATGACCAAATGAGGCAGTTGTCTCAGTTAATCCTAATCCACCGGTAAGAGGAAACAATATAATTGGTAATAAAGCAGTCACAGCTATAGGTATAGCTTCTGTAATCCACCAGATTGCTATCCAAACAGTAGATGCAAGTATAGCATTAGCTCTAGGGTTTAAACCTTCAGGATTAAAGAAAAATAATACCGCTAGAAAAGCTAAAGGCCCAGAAATTAAGCCTATATTTTTTGAATTGATGATCATATTCTGATTCTAAAAATAATCTATTTTTGTTTATAATTGATAGAAAAACTGTTTAGCTGTGAAAATTTTAATTGCTCCTGATAAATTTAAAGGTTCCTTAAGTGCTTCCCAAGTATGTAATGGAATTTCTAAAGGGATAAAAATTAATAAATCTAAGCATGAAATAATTTTATGTCCAATGGCTGATGGAGGAGAAGGGTCAATCGACATAATAAATAATTATTTAACTATTAAGCCTGTAGAATTGATTGTTAATGATCCTTTATTTCGTCCAATAAAATCTACTTATTATTTTTCAGATTCAACAGCTTATATTGAGATGTCCTTTGCATCTGGTTTATCTCTACTTAAAAAAGAAGATCAAAATTGTATGAATACGTCTTCTTTTGGAACAGGTGAATTAATTAAAGAAGCAATTTCTAAAGGTTTTAAAACTATCAATTTATACGTTGGAGGTAGTGCAACAAATGATGGTGGAATAGGTATAGCTTCAGCATTAGGATTTCAATTCTATGATAAGTCAAAAAAACTGTTATCTCCAATAGGAAAAAATCTTAGATTAATTGATTCCATTAATACTAGTGAAGTTAAGTTCAATTTCAATAAAGTTGATATTAATGTAATATGTGATGTTAATAATCCATTTCATGGTAAAAATGGTGCAGCTTATGTTTATGCTAGACAAAAAGGAGCAAACTCACTTGAAATAGAACAGTTAGATAAAGGATTAGTTAACCTTCAGTCAAAGTTAATTAAATATGGTTTTCTAAATATTGCAAATATTCCGGGAGCAGGTGCTGCTGGAGGTGTAGGAGGTGGTATGGTTGCATTGCTTGGAGCAAAATTAATTTCAGGAATAAAAAATTTAATAGAGACTACTAAATTAGAATCACTTATCAAAAATTCTGATTTAATTATTACTGGAGAGGGTAAAATAGATTTCCAAACTGAAAAAGGTAAAGTTGTAAGTGGTGTTTGTAATCTAGCAAAAAAATATAAAAAACCTATTATAGCAGTTTGTGGTGATAAAGAAGAAGGTGTATCTGTAAAATTAGGATTAAATAAAGTCTACTCTGTTTTAGAGATAGCTGATTCAATTAATGACTCAATTGTGAACGGAGAAAAATACTTAATTGATATAGGCTCTAAAATTTTGACCGACCTATAAAAAAACCCTGAAAAAAATCAGGGTTTTGCGGAGAAAGAGGGATTCGAACCCCCGGAGGTATGACCCTCAACAGTTTTCAAGACTGCCGCATTCGACCACTCTGCCATTTCTCCAATAGCTTTGCAAATATAAACGATTTTAGATCTTCCGAGGAGAAATTAATTATTCTTTTTTCATTAAATTAATTTTATTAAAAGACTTTTCAATGCCCTTAATTAGAGCTGAGCTTAAACCTTGATGCTCCATCTCAATTAAGCCTTCAATAGTACAACCATTTGGTGTTGTAACTTTATCTATTTCATCTTCAGGGTGGGATTGATTTTCCTCTAATAATTTGGCAGCTCCTAATGATGTCATTAAAGAGATTTCAAGTGCTTGGTTAGATTCAAAGCCTAACTGAACCCCACCTTGTGCTGTAGCTCTAATAAGTCTCATCCAAAAAGCAATTCCACTTGCAGAAATTACTGTTGCAGCTTGCATATTTTTTTCCTCAATTATCATTGTATGTCCTAATTTTTTAAAAATATTTTCAACTATTTCAATACCATTTTTTCCAGTTTTGTTAGAGCAGATACATGTAACTGCATGCTTAACAGCAACAGCCGTATTAGTCATACACCTAATTATTTTTTTATCATTACCAAATTCGTCCTCTAAATCCTTAATTGAAATACCTGTTATGGGCGATATAATAATTTGATCTGAGTTTATATGGCTTTTAATTTCCTGAGCTAATCCCTTAAATTGTTTAGGCTGTACAGTTAAAAAAATTATACTACTGTTTGATACTGCATTTAGATTATCACTTGATAAAATACATTTTTTATCTTCAATGTTATGTCTTAAATTTTTAACATCTTTTTTGGTAACATATAATTTGTTCAAACTATCATATGATTTTAGACCTTTTGCGATACTTCTTCCGAGGTTTCCATATCCTAAAATTGATATATTCATATTTCTCTTTTAATTCAATCAAATATAATTTAAAATGACTTTACTGTATTAATAAAGTCTATTATAAAAAAAGAATTATCTTGTCATTAATGCTATTAGATGTAAATTCAATTTTAATCCTAGTCGGTATTGGTCTTTTTGCAGGAGTTGTAAATACATTAGCTGGTGGAGGTTCTTTAGTAACATTACCTGTATTAATTTTATTTCTTGGAATGGACGAAGTAACTGCTAACGGTACTAATAGGTTAATGATAATTTTTTCTGCATTTGTTGCCAATTATGGATATACAACTAAAGGAATTAAAACATACCCATATGGTATCTACCTTGGCTTTTCAGCTCTTATCGGTGCTATTATTGGTGCAAGTATTGCAGTTGATATTGATGGAGATACTTTTAAAAGATTTCTTGCGATAATTATGATTGCTATTGGCTTAATAATTGTCTTTAATACAAAATCAATTTCATCTAATGAGCTTGCTGAAAGATTAAATGGTAAATATTTATTATATGCACTATTGGGTTTTTTCTTTATAGGAATATATGGTGGGTTTTTAAATGCTGGTGTTGGGATTGTAATTATGCTTTTATTGACTACTGTAAATAGAGTAAATTTAATTAGAACAAATGCAATAAAAGCATTTGCAGTATTTTTCTATTCTCTTGCAGCACTATTAATTTTTGCTCTAGAAGGAAAAGTAGATTGGATTGTTGGCCTTTGGATGGTCCTTGGATCAATTATTGGGGCATGGTTTTCGAGTATATGGTCAGTTAGAAAAGGAGGAGAAAGAGCAATAAGGATTACACTATTAATTATGGTCTCATATATGGCTGTAAAACTATGGATGGATACTTTTAGTAGCTAGTATGTTTTTTTATGCTAAGTCCATAGCCAGATAGTCCTACACGATTTATCTGCTCAGAATTGCTAAGTAAATTTATATTTGAGATACCTAAATCGTGAAGTATTTGTGCACCTATTCCATAATCCTTAAAATCAATTTTTGGTCTATCTTCTTTATTATTAAAAGATTTTAATTTTTTTATAATATCATCAGGTGATTGATTTTGATTTATAAATATAACTGCTCCCTTTCCTTCTTTATTGATCTTTTCAAATATATTATCATACCTTTTTTCATTTGTTCCAGATAAAATTTTAGTAACATCATTGTCAATAACTGAAGAATTTATTCTTGTTAAGACCGAATCAGTTTTACTAAATTCCCCTGTAGTTAATGCCACATGGATTTGATCGTTGTTTGTTTGCCTGTATCCTCTAAGTCTATAGTTTCCATACTGTGTGACAACATTTTCATCAATAATTTTATTAATTAGACTATCATTTTTCATTCTATAAGCAACTAGGTCCTCAATTGATACGATTTTAAGATTAAATTTATGAGCAACTTTCATCAATTCTGGCAGTCTGGACATCGAACCGTCATCATTCATGATCTCAACAATAACTCCAGCTGATTTAAATCCAGCTAATCTAGCAAAATCGATTGCTGCTTCTGTATGTCCTGTTCTTCTTAGTACACCACCATCTTTAGCAATAAGAGGAAAAACATGGCCTGGTTTTTGAAGATCGTTTGGTTTTGTATTCTTGTCAACCAAAGCCTGGACAGTTTTTGCTCTATCAGAGGCTGATATACCTGATGTTACACCATTACCTTTTAAATCAACTGACACTGTGAATGCTGTTTCTAATGGATCTGTATTATTTGGAACCATTTTTTCTAGATTTAGATCTGAGCAAAGTCTCTCTGACATAGGTACACAAATTAGACCTCTACCATTTTTGGCCATAAAATTAATTTTTGAGGAGTCAATCGTTTCAGCTGCTGAAACAAAATCACCTTCATTTTCTCTATCTTCATCATCAACGACAATTATTATTTCACCTTTTTTTATTGATTCAATAGCATCCTCAATTTTATCTAATTTTATTTCAGTCATTTTCTGTTTTGATTTTATTAAAAAGTTCAATTGCCTTATCAAATAGAGAGAACCTAATTACTCTATCTGTTGACACTAACATTGTCAAATAAATTGCAAAAGGAGCTATTGTAAATGTAGAAATCCAGCTACCAATAAATGGGCTAATTGAACTATCTTCAGCAGCATTTTTTCCAAATACTCCTATGTAGTGATATGTTAGAAAGATAACAATTGATAAAACTAAGGGAAGACCTAGACCACCTTTTCGAATTATTGCACCTAAAGAGGCACCGATAAGAAATAAAAAAATGCAAGCAAATATCAGACTATACCTTTCATTAATTGTTAGTTTATGAAGATTAATTAGTTTTTGTTGTAAGAAAAAAGTTTTTTTCTTATTGGAAAGCTGTCTTAAATACATATCAACTTCATCATTTGCCATTGATAAAACACTATTAACCTCATATGTTTGAGGATTATTTAAAAGTTTCAGTAAAGATTGATTAATATAATTATCTTCTAATTCAACCTGATTTGGATTTAAATTAGGTAATTTTTTAAGTGTATGGCCAACAATAAAACTTTTAGCAAAAATATTTTTATCTTCCTCAAATTTTGTAAACAAAGTGTCTGAGCTCTTTTTAAGCTGATTAATTTTTTGCATTTTATAAGTAGACCTGTAAGTCTCTTCTTCTAGATCTACATTATTGAACTCTGATATATCAATGTTTAGTATATATTCTTCAAAGGATGCCCTGGTATGAGGGTACTTTTGTTTTTCAGCTGCAGTTGAAGCAATAATATCTTCATATCTATTACCATTTTTTAAAATTAGTTGAAGGTAATTATCGTTTTCATTC
>CABYAF010000020.1 GCA_902516925.1 uncultured Bacteroidota bacterium | reverse complement strand
ATTAATTCAGGAGATTTTTCATCAATTTTTATTTTAGTAGATGAGAATACAGAAAAGTATTGTCTAGATGTTTTTTTACGAAAAAGTAAAATTAAATCATTTAATCAAATAAATATTTTATCTGGTGAGAGCAACAAAAATATTGAATCGTGTATTTCAATCTGGGATCAATTAAATTCTTTTAAAGCAGATAGAAAATCTTTATTAATTAATTTAGGTGGTGGAGTTTTAACAGATATTGGAGGTTTTGCTGCATCTACATATTTAAGAGGAATTAGGTTTATTAATATCCCAACAACTCTTCTTGGTATGGTTGATGCTGCCCATGGAGGTAAGACAGGTATAGATTTTAAACTTCTGAAAAATCAAATAGGTGTTTTTAATGAACCACTAGAAGTCTTATTAGATAATGAGTATTTAAAGACTCTATCAAAAGAGGAGTATGTTAATGGATATGCTGAGGTTGTAAAACATAGTCTTCTGACAGATAAATCAACCTTAAACTTTAAAAGTTTAATAAAGTTAGATTTATTCAAAGATTCAGAGCATATAATTCATAGTTACTCACAGGTAAAAAATGAGATTGTAGAATCAGATAGACATGAATCTAATGTTAGAAAGGTTCTTAATCTTGGTCATACAATTGGTCACGCTGTTGAATCTTATTCACATATATCTGAAAAAATTAATGACTTAAAACATGGCGAAGCTATTGTAATAGGATTGATAACTGAACTTTATATATCCCACAAAAAACTTAATTTCCCAATGAAGGATTTAATGGCTATTAAGTATCATCTTGATAAGCACTTTGACCTAATCTCTTTTTCAGATGTTGATATAAATCAGATATATGAGCTTATGATTTATGATAAAAAAAACTCAAGCAATAAAATTAACTTCGTTTTACTTAAGGGAATTGGAGAGCCAATATTAGATCAATCTGTAAACAGTGAAATTTTTAAAGAGTCGTTTCTTTTTTATAATAATTTATTATAGCTCCTGAAAGATATTCTTCATCAACCTCTTCTTATCATTTATACTTTCTTCCAATGATATCATTGTCTCTGTTCTGAGAACCCCTTCTACATCATCTATAGAAAAAATAATTTCTCTAGCGTGCTCAGTCCCTTTTGCTCTAATTTTACAAAATATATTATACTTTCCTGTTGTTATATGAGCAACTGTTACATAAGGTTTTTTCTTAAGCTCTTCAATTATTTCATAAGTTCTCCTTGATCTATCAATTAGGACACCTACATAAGCTATAAAATTATATCCGAGCATTTTATAATCTAAAGTTAGGGATGAACCTTTTATGATACCTAGATCTTCCATCTTTTTAACTCTAACATGAACGGTACCAGGTGAAATAAGAAGTCTCTTAGCAATATCTGTAAAAGGCGTTCTTGTATTGTCAATTAAAATATCAAGGATTTTTCTATCGACGTCGTCTAATTTTTGCATTTTTATTGGTTTATATGCTAAAATATTAAATTTTTTACATCGATTAATACCTTTTCATTGAATTTAATTCAACAAATTTGAATATACCCTGTTTTTTTTGCGATTATATTTGTCCATTTTACAAATGTTTTCTATGTTTACAATTGTAAACTATTAAATATATAAGTATTGTAAATCAGTAATTTATAAATTATATTAAAAGTAAAACATGAATAAAATAACAGTGCTAGATAGAATAAAAAAGATTATAAAAGATAATGATCTAACAAACTCAGAATTTGCTGAAAAAATAGGAGTTCCTAAATCATCTATCTCTCACCTACTCTCAAAAAGAAATAAAGCTAGTTTAGATATAATAACTAAGATCTCTGAAGAATTTCATGATATAACTACAGATTATCTAATTTTTGGAAGCACTTTATCAAAAAAAGATGAAATCAAGGCTTCTGAGGATCTTTTCTCTTCACATGATGAAGATAATAGTCAAGATTCTGTTAAAGAATCTAATAATAGGGTTAAATCAATCATTATTATCTACGAAAACAATAAATTTGAGCAAATTGATAAGCTTTAGATGAAAAAAATATTAATTTTTGCTTTTTTATTCATGTCATGCTACAACGTTGAAAGAAATTGTGTTGATTTCAAAACGGGTGTATTTGAGTTTTCAACAGAAGTTAATGACTCTCTTGTTACCTCTTCTTTTACGAGAACCAATGAATTTGAAATCGAGTTATATAATGGCATTAAAGATTCATCAACCATTAATTGGGTTAATAAATGTGAGTTTCTATTAACTAAATTAAACCCTAGAACTAATCAAGAAAGACGTCCAATTAGAATTAAGATTTTAAGAACTTATGGGGATAAATATGATTTTGAATTTTCACAAGTTAATGATCCACAAATAATAAGTAGAGGGACTGTTAAAAGAATTTCAAATCTTTAGATTATTCAAGCTAAAAGTTCAGCTTAGTCTGGCTTTCATCATTTTCGTTTGATACCTGTTGTTCATCTTTGACCTCGATATTTTCAACCTCATTATCTTTTTTTGAAATAGAGCCTCTTGATTTATAAGAAACCTTTCTAATAGAGTCTTTGGTTACAATATTTCCTTTTGAATCCCTACCCTTTATAATTAGATCACCAAAGTCTTGTTCAAATCTATCTTTTCTTAAAGATGCTTTCTTTCTTAGATAAACCGTTACTAGATCAGCCTCATCTAAATTATTTACACTAAAGTAAAGAACTTTGGATAAATCTTTTCCTTGAGTTAAAACATATTCTTTATCTCTTATGACACCTGAGACTTTAAATCTTTTCATGAACGATGTTCCATTCTTTCCATCTCTATATATTAGATTGTAAATTTTATTTTTACTATCTGAATTAAATAACGAAATATGCTTAATATTCTTTCCAATAAATACCTTTGAGTCAACCTTAATTACTTTCATTATTCCTTCTTCAGTAAAAATAATTATATCGTCTAGATCAGAACACTCACAAACCAATTCATCTTTTTTCATTGAAGTACCAACGAAACCTTCTTCTCTATTTACATATAGTCTTTGATTCTTTATTGAAATTTTCTTTTTATCTAAATCATCAAATTCCTCAATAAGAGTTTTTCTCTTCTTGTCTTTGCCATAATGTTTTTTTAAATGAGTGAAATATTGAATTGTGTATTCTACAAGGTGTTTAAGATTATTTTTCACCTCCTCTATGTTAGCTTCTATACCAGCTAATTTTTCTTTAACCTTATCAAGGTCAAACCTTGATATCTTCCTAATAGGAATTTCAGTAAGTTTCTTAATATCATCAACCGTTATCTCTCTCTTTAATCTATTTTTGAATGGTTCAAGTCCATTTTCAATTGTTGAAATAACATTGTCCCATGTAGTCTTATCCTCAATATCTCTATATATCCTGTTTTCAATAAATATTCTCTCAAGTGAAATAGTATGCCATTGATTTTCAAGTTCAGTAAGTTGGATATCTAATTCTTTTTTTAATAGATCTTTTGTATTATCGGCAGAAATTTTTAGTATTTCCCTTACGCCCAGAAACTGTGGTTTATTCTGTGAAATAATACAGCATAATGGTGATATAGAAACTTCACATTGTGTGAATGCATATAATGAATCTATGCTTTTCTGAATTGAAGATCCAGAAGGTAGATATACAAGAACTTCTACATCAGAGGAAGTATTGTCTTCAATTTTTTTAATTTTTAATTTTCCTTTCTCAGAAGCTTTAATAATAGACTCAATTAAAGAAGCTGTTGTTGTTCCATATGGTATTTCTTTGATTATAATTACATTCTTTTCATATTTCTCAACTTTAGCTCTTACCTTTACTCTTCCACCTCTATTTCCATCATTATAATTCTTAATATCTATACTACCTCCAGTTTGGAAATCCGGATATAGTTTAAAGCTTCTTCCCTTAAGATATTTTATACTTCCATCAATTAACTCATTAAAATTATGCGGTAAGATTTTAGTTGATAAACCAACCGCTATACCCTCTGCTCCTTGAGCTAATAATAATGGGAATTTAACAGGAAGATGAATAGGCTCTTTTTTACGTCCATCATAAGAAAGTTGCCAATTGGTAGTTTTTGGGTTAAATACAACCTCTAGTGCAAATTTTGATAATCTTGCTTCAATATATCTTGATGCAGCAGCTTTATCCCCCGTATATATGTTACCCCAGTTACCTTGCATGTCAATTAATAGCTCTTTTTGACCAATTTGCACCATAGCATCAGATATACTAGCATCTCCATGAGGGTGATATTGCATTGTGTGGCCTACTACATTAGCAACTTTGTTGTATCTACCATCCTCTAGATCAAACATTGAATGTAAAATCCTTCTCTGTACAGGCTTTAAACCGTCCATTAAATCTGGAACTGCCCTTTCAAGAATTACATATGAGGCATAGTCTAGAAACCATTCTTTATACATTCCTCCTACTCTAGTAAGAGTATTAGCGTGATCAGAATCTATATTTTCATCACTTTCAATCATTTAGATTTTCGTTTATCAGATCTAGTTCAACTTTAAGATTATCTATTATAAATTGTTGTCTATCAGGAGTATTCTTACCCATATAGAATGTTAGTAGTTCCTCTACTGTAATAGATTTATCAATTATTACTGGGTCTAATTTAATATCGTTACCTATAAAATTTTTAAACTCATTTGGAGAAATTTCACCTAAACCTTTAAATCTAGTAATTTCAAATTTAGCCTTAGAGCTATTTATTATATCATTCTTTTCTGCCTCGCTGTAACAATAATGTGTTTTATCCTTATTTCTAACTCTAAAAATTGGAGTCTGTAAAATATATAAGTGTCCATTTTTTATTAACTCAGGATAGAATTGAAGAAAGAAGGTTATGATAAGAAGTCTTATATGCATCCCATCAACATCTGCATCTGTAGCAATTACAATATTATTATACCTCAAGTCTTCCATGCTGTTTTCTATATTGAGTGCAGCTTGAAGTAAATTAAATTCTTCATTTTCATAAACTATCTTTTTAGACATTCCAAATGAATTTAGTGGTTTCCCTCTTAAACTAAAGACAGCTTGTGTATTAACATCTCTTGACTTTGTTATAGAACCACTAGCAGAATCACCCTCCGTAATAAAAATTGTTGAATCAAGTCTCTTATCTTTTTTTAATTCATTTAAGTGAACTCTACAATCTCTTAACTTTTTATTGTGAAGGCTAGCTTTCTTAGCTCTTTCTCTAGCTAATTTTCTTATACCAGATAATTCCTTTCTTTCTTTTTCAGCTTGTATAATTTTATTTTGAATTGATTTAGCAACCTCTGAATTTTTATGTAGATAATTATCAAGTTGTTTTTTTATAAAGTCATTTATAAATACCCTAACTGATTTCAAGCCCTTGCCCATATCTGTTGAACCTAATTTAGTCTTAGTTTGAGATTCAAAAACAGGCTCCATAACTTTAATACTTATTGCTGAAATAATTGATTTTCTTATATCAGATGTTTCATAGTTTTTGCCAAAAAACTCTCTAATTGTTTTAACAAAAGCTTCTCTAAATGCTGATTGATGGGTCCCTCCCTGTACTGTATATTGGCCATTTACAAAAGAATAGTACTCCTCACTGTATTGAGTTCTAGAGTGGGTTATCGCTAACTCGATGTCTTCTCCAGTAAGATGAATAATTGGATAGAGGAAGTCCTGGACATTAGACTGATCCTCAATTAAATCCTTAAGACCAAATTCAGACTTAAACTTATTACCATTTAATTTAATTGTTAACCCTGGATTAAGATAGACATAGAACTTAATCATTTTTTCAACATATTCTACTCTATACCTATAGTTTTTAAAAATATATTGATCAGGTGTAAACCTTACATATGTTCCATTTTTATCTTCAGTATTGTAAAGCTTTTCATCAGAAAGTACTCCAAGCTTAAATTCAGCAGATTTTGTTTTACCATCTCTAGTAGATTCTACAGTAAAACTAGAAGACAATGCATTAACAGCTTTAGTTCCAACACCATTTAATCCAACAGACTTTTTAAAAGCTCTTGTATCATATTTACCACCAGTATTCATTTTAGAAACTACATCTACAACCTTCCCAATTGGTATACCTCTTCCAAAGTCTCGAACAGATACAAAATCGTCATTTATCACAATATCTATAACCCTACCCTCACCCATTACAAACTCATCTACACAATTATCAATTATTTCCTTAAGTAGAACGTAAATGCCATCGTCTGGAGAAGAACCGTCTCCAGATTTACCAATGTACATACCAGGTCTTAATCTAATATGCTCTCTCCAGTCTAGGGATTTAATGTTTTCCTCAGTATAATTTGAAGTGTTTGCCATTTTTATAAATATACTAAATGTTAAACCTAAAGTGCATTATATCTCCATCAGAGACAATGTAATCTTTTCCTTCAAGTCTCATTTTACCTGCCTCTTTTACTTTTAATTCAGATCCGTATTGAATATAATCTTCATAATTAATAACCTCTGCACAGATAAAACCTTTTTGAAAATCGGTATGAATTTGTCCAGCTGCATCATATGCTGAATCACCAATTTTTATAGTCCACCCTCTAACTTCTTTTTCTCCTGCTGTGAAATAGCTATGTAAATTTAAAAGCTTATAAGAGGCTCTAATCAATTTATTTGAGCCTGATTCTTGAAGACCTAGATCATCAAGGAATATCTTTTTCTCTTCAAATGAATCTAGTTCATTTATCTCAGATTCAATTTTTGCAGAAATAATTATAATTTCTGAGTCTTTACCAGCAAGTTCATTTTTTACATCTTCAACATAACTATTGCCAACAATAATATCACTTTCTCCAACATTACAAACATAAAGTATGGGTTTATATGATATCAATTCCAATGGTTTAATATAATCTTCAAATTGATCATCTGAGAAATCAACTTTACTTACATTCATATTTTCAAGCTGAAATAATACTTTTTCTAGAATCTCAATTTCTTTTTTTGATTCATTGCTTCCTGATCTTAGAGTTTTTTTAATCTTATCGAGTCTCTTTTCAATAATTTCAATATCCTTGAGTACTAATTCATACTCTACAACTTCCTTATCTGAGAGCGGGTTAATTTTACCATCAACATGGACAATATTAGAATCATCAAAACATCTTAAAACATGAATTATGGCGTCGGTTTCCCTTATATTTGATAAGAATTTATTACCTAAACCTTCTCCTTTACTTGCTCCTTTAACAAGACCAGCTATATCAACAATTTTTACGGTTGTTGGAATTAATTTTTCTGGATTAATAATCGTGTTTAATTTGTCTAGTCTTAAGTCTGGAACATTAACTATGCTAACATTAGGGTCAATTGTACAGAATGGGTAGTTTTCACTCTGAGCTTTACTCTGAGAAAGACAATTAAAAAGAGTTGATTTACCAACATTTGGCAATCCTACGATACCTACTTTCATTTATTAATCATGCATAAATTTTTGCTTTGACAAAAGCTCATTTTCTGTCTCAACATTATTATCATCAGGAACACAACAATCAACTGGACATACTGCAGCACATTGAGGTTCTTCATGAAATCCCATACACTCCGTACACTTATCAGGAACAATAAAAAAGAATTCATCAGAAATAGGGGTATTGTCTAAATCAGAATTAACCTTATTACCATTAGGAAGGACAACGTCTCCCTTAAGATTTGTTCCCTTGCTATAATTCCATTTCTCTTGACCTTCGTAGATAGCATTATTTGGACACTCTGGTTCGCAGGCTCCACAATTAATACATTCGTCTGTTATGATTATTGCCATAGTATTATGTGCAAAAATAGTATGTATTGTTTAATCTTTGTTAACAATTTTTACATATTTTAAAATAACCGTTACTAATTATTAATTGTAAGTTTAGATATTTGCAAATATTTATGAATAAAAAAGTACACAATTTCAGTGCTGGCCCTTCTATTCTTCCAAAAAAAGTCTTTGAACAAGCATCCTCATCTATAAATAATTTTAATGGCAAGGGATTATCTATACTAGAAATATCTCATAGAAGTAAAGATTTTGTTGATGTTCTCGAAGAAGCTAGATCATTAGCTATTGAGATTGCAGGTCTTGATAAGAATATATATTCTTGTTTATTTCTTCAAGGAGGAGCTAGTATGCAATTTTTGATGACCGCATATAATTTTCTTAATAAAAAGGCTGGATACATAAACACAGGAAGTTGGTCTACAAAAGCAATAAAAGAGGCTAAACTATTTGGAAATGTGACTGAAATAGCATCTTCTTCTGATAAAAATTTTAATTACATACCAAAAGATGTAATTATTAATGAAGATTATGATTATCTACATATAACTACGAATAATACAATATTTGGAACTCAATTTCATTCATTTCCAAAATCTAACTGTCCTCTGATTGCTGATATGAGTTCTGATATCTTCTCGAGGAAGATTGATTTTTCTGAGTTTGACTTAATTTATGCGGGTGCTCAAAAGAATCTTGGACCAGCAGGAGCAACTATGGTTCTAATAAAAGACAGTTTGTTAGACCAAGTTAAGAGAGATATACCCTCAATGATGAGCTACAAGGTCCATATCGACAAAGATAGCTCATTTAACACTCCACCTGTATTTCCAATTTATTGTATCCTTTTAAATTTAAGATTAATTAAAGAAGAGGGCTTAGACAGTATAAGTAAGAAAAATAAAATTAAATCAGATTCAATATATAGTGAAATTGATAGAAATAAATGTTTTTCTGGTTTCTCAGATGTTTCAGACAGAAGTCAAATGAACGCAACATTTAATCTAAATGAAGGTTTTGATGGTGAAATATTTAATAGAATATGTTTGAAAAATAATATTTCAGGACTTAATGGACATAGATCAGTTGGAGGGTATAGAGCTTCAATTTATAACGCTCTTCCTTTAGAAAGCTTAAATATTTTAGTTGACTCAATGAAAGAGTTTGAATTAAATCAATAATAAATGAAGAGAATAATACTTCTATTTTTAATAGGGTTAATAATAATTTCTTGTAGTGAAAATGATCAAAAATCTGTTAACGACATTGATCATGGTGTTTATGAGATGAGAGTCTATTATACTTATGAGGGAAAATTTGATGATATTATCTCTCGATTTGAGAACCATACAACTAAATTATTTGATAAACATGGCTTTAATAATGTTGGGTATTGGACAACTTTAAAGAAAGACTCTTTATCATTTGCTGACAAATTTATTTTTCAAAATGATGGAAAAGAAGCACTAGTATATATAGTGTCATTCAAAGATATGGATACAAGAGATGAGTCATGGGATAGGTTTATTAATGATCCTGAATGGATTAGTGTTTTTGAGGAGAGCAGGAAAAACGGTCCAATTGTGAGAGAAATTGAACAAGTGTTTCTTTCTCCTACTATTTTTTCAAATTTAAATTAGTTTTATGAAAATTTTAGCAAATGATGGTATATCAGAATCAGGTAAAAATAAACTTGAAGAATACGGCTTTAAAGTAGACCTTACAAAAGTTTCTCAGGAACAACTTGTTAGTTATATAAATGAGAATGAGATTTCAACCATACTTGTAAGAAGTGCAACACAAGTAAGAGCAGATATTATTGATAATTGCCCATCTATTAAAATAATAGGAAGAGGTGGTGTAGGTATGGATAATATTGATGTTGAATATGCTAAGTCTAAGGGTGTCAGTGTTATCAATACACCTGCTGCTTCTTCAAAATCAGTTGCTGAATTAGTATTTTCTCATCTATTTGGATGTGTTAGATTTCTTCATGAATCAAATAGGTCAATGCCTCTGGAAGGAGATACTAAATTTAAAGAACTAAAAAAATCATACGCTGGTGGAACTGAGTTATCTGAAAAAACACTAGGGATTATTGGATTTGGAAGAATTGGGCAGGAAGTAGCTAAAATTGCTATTGGAGTTGGAATGAAAGTGATTTTTTATGATAAATTCAACGAAAATGCAGACATTAAACTAGATTTCTTTGACGGGCAAAACCTTTCTTTCAAATTAAAATCTTCAACTTTTGAGGAGCTATTAAATAATTCAGACTACATAACAGTCCATATTCCTGCATCTAAAGAATATATTATTGACTCTGACCAATTTGCTAAAATGAAAAACGGTGTAGGGCTTTTAAATCTATCAAGGGGAGGTATAATAAACGAAGAAGAATTAATTAAAAATATTGAGTCTGGAAAAATTTCTTTTGCAGGAATTGACACATTTGAAGGAGAGCCTAATCCTAGCATGAAAATTTTAATGAATTCAAATATTTCACTTACCCCTCATATAGGAGCTGCAACAGGTGAAGCACAAGATAGGATTGGTGTTGAGTTAGCAGATAAAATTAAAGATATACTAGGATGATTAAAAAACTAAAAGAAAGATGGG
>CABYAF010000019.1 GCA_902516925.1 uncultured Bacteroidota bacterium | reverse complement strand
TTAAAAAAGAACTTAGAAAAAATATTATAAAAAAGATAAATTCGACTTTAAAAGTAGATATTGAAAATAATATAATCAAAGAGAGGATATTAACTCCAGTTGATATTGAGACTGAAACACTTTCCAAATTTGGATCATTATATGGGAGCTCAAGTAATTCTTTACAATCTGCTTTTGTTAGGCATCCCAATTTTTCAAAAAATATAAATAACTTGTACTTTTGTGGTGGTAGTGTTCATCCGGGAGGAGGAATTCCACTTTGCTTAAATTCAGCGAAAATTGTTTCAGAACTAATAAACTAATATGTTAAAACTACTTGATAATAACGAATTGAAGAATATTTCAATTTTTATTATTTGGCTTATAAATATTAGTGGTTTTTTCGGAATCTTATCTGATGAGAAAGATTTTTTCCTTTCATCTTCTCCATACGTTTTAACTCTGACGCTCTTATTATTAATAGTAAATAACAACTCTGATAAAAAGTTTTTAATAAAGCTGGCTCTTATTTTCATGTTAGGGTTAATTGTTGAAATTATCGGGGTAAATTATTCGTTTTTTTTTGGTGAGTATCAATACGGAAATAATCTTGGTATAAAATTTTTTGGAGTACCTCTGGTAATAGGTTTTAATTGGGTCCTATTAATAATTTTAACAGGTAACTTTGCTCATAAATTATTTCCAAAGTCAAAAATAAGTAAGGTATTATTTGGTTCAATTCTAATGATTTTGTTAGATCTCCTAATTGAAATTAGTGCTCCTAAGCTTGATTATTGGGAGTTTACAACTCACCCTGTTCCATTATCAAATTATTTATGGTGGTTTGTTTTCTCAATTTTTTTCCATTTAATATATCAGTCTAATACTAATAAAGAATTCATAGTATCTACGAATATTTTAATCGTTCATTTTTTATTTTTTGGGATGTTAGCGCTTTTTCTTTAGATTTATAATAAATTAATCTATCATGAAATATATATATACAATTTTATCACTGGCTTTAATTACAAGCTGTAATATGCCAGCTGAAAATCAAACAAATAATGGAGAGCCTGAAGGTTCACACACATCTGCAGAGTGGCAAATCTGGGCTTATTCAACAGCTGCTCCAGATTATATAGCTGCTGATGCAACTGTATTTGATGGTCCACCAGACATGGGGGGTAATCTTTTAAGGGAAGGCTCAAATGGATGGACTTGTTTACCAGCTAACCCAAGAGGACAGTCTGACCCTGAGAATGGATGGGTTGATGCACATGAAGCTATGCCTTTATGTGGTGATTCAGAAGTATTTAAATGGATCGGTGCGTACTTTGCTGGAGAAACTCCACTAATGGATAAAGACGGATATGCTTGGATGCTTCACGGAGACATGGGAGAAGACAATACTATGGCTGGAGTAATGATGAAAGAAGATTCAGCAGAGGGTCAATGGATAGAGTCAGGACCACATTTAATGAGAATGCCTGCTGATCCTTCCACATTAGATGGAATGACTACTGACTTTACATCAGGTGCTCCTTATGTAATGTTTGAAGGCACTATCTATGCACATGTAATGTATCCTATGGCAGGTTATTATGATTATCAACCAGAATCTGCTCCTAGATAAATTAATATACAATTAAAAAAAACCCTCATATTTTGAGGGTTTTTTTATAATTATCTATGAAATAACTGTGTTTTGATTAAATTTAATTAATGGAATATTTACTAATTATAATAGTACTAATTAGTTCTCTTTTTGGACTTTATTTTTTTATTAAAAAACAGATTGAGTCTAACTCTGAGGAGAGGAACAAAGAGATTGAGTCTAAGCTAGATAATTTGGTCGAAGCGTTTAAGCTAGAGTCTGCAAAAAATTTAGCAGATCAAATCAAAGATTCAAAGCAAGATCAAAAAAACATGTCTGATACTTTAGAGAAAGTTACTAAAGAACTTGAAAAAATTAAAGGAACTAATGAGCAAGTTTTAACATTTGCAAATCAAATGAAAACCCTTGAAAAAATTCTAGGAAATCAAAAACAAAGGGGAATATTAGGTGAGATTCAATTAGAAAACTTACTAGCAAATGTTTTGCCTCCAGAATTGTTTCAGATGCAATATTCATTTAGTAATAATGAAGCTGTTGATGCTATAATTAAAGTTGGTGAGTTTATCATTCCTATTGATGCGAAATTCTCTTTGGATAATTATAATAAAATGATTGAAGGTGACGAAACAGATACGGATAAGTTGAATGATCTTGAGAAAAAATTTAAAAATGATATAAAAAACAGGATTGATGAAACATCAAAATATATTAGGCCTAATGAGGGTACAGTAGATTATGCTTATATGTTTATTCCTGCTGATGGGCTATATCAAGACTTACTAAATAACAAAGTTGGATCATTAAAAATTAATCAAAGAGACCTTGTTTCATATGCATATCAAAAAAAGGTAATGATAGTATCTCCAATGAGTTTATTCCCAATGCTTCAAGTTACTAGTAAAGCATTAAATAACATGAAAGTTGAAGAGTCTATTCAAGAGATTCAGATGAATATTGAAAAATTAGGGAATCATTTAAAAGCATATTTAACTTATCATGAAAAGTTGGGTAATAGTCTCAGTACTGTAGTCAATCATTATAATGTTAGTAATAAAGAGTTTAAAAAGATTGATAAAGATATCACTAAGCTAACCTCAAATAGAACTAGTATTGGTATTGAGACTGAAAGTCTAGAAAAACCTTTGATTGAAGACTAAAAAAAAAGCCCTCCAATTGGAAAGCTTATTTAGTTGCCTTAGCAACACACAACGTACAAATGTAATGATTTTTATCAACTTGTCTTTAAGAAGATTAAAAAGTCCACGATAGCACTCTTGATATTATCCAAATCTTCTGTAAAATGATTAATCATAATACTAAAAACATATTGTTTTCCTTTATTAGTGATTATATAGCCTGAATAGTTATAATTATTTTTTAAAGTCCCTGACTTTCCCCAAACAAAGTCTTCATCATCTTCAATTATAAAATTTTTTGGAAATATTCTTTTAACTCTTTCTAGACCAATTGATAAGTATATTCTTTCCAGAGAAGTAACTAATGCTTCTGGTGTTATTAAATTATATCTTGATAATCCAGATCCATCAAATAGTTCCATTTGATTAGATATACTTTTTTTAAAAGAATTTTCTATTATATCTAAGCCCTTATTAACAGAAATTGTATCATTAATTCTAAATGAAATGTTAGCAGCTAAACTTTCCGAGATTAGATTATCAGACTTCTTTAGAATAATTGAATAAATTTCATCTACATCATCGCTATTTAAAACTTGATAATTATCTAGTTTATTATTTGAAAGGCTCACAGAAGTTTTTAAAGAATTACGAAGTAAATCAACTATGACTTTATTTGATGAGATAAAAGGATGGTAGATTGTATCTCCTAATTTTATCAACGAGGGATTAACTGTAAAAACATTTTCATCTGAGGCTCTATTAATTTTCTCTTTCTGATTATAATCTAGATTAATTTTAAAATTATTAGGAGTCAATATCAAATCACTGTTTTCTTTTTTAATAATTTGAACTACATTTCCAAAGATTGGCATAGATGATCTCTCAGCTTGGAAATAATAAGTTAGATCATCCCATGCCCATGCAGGACCATATTTAATAAGATCAGTATTTGATAAATTATACTCAATGTGATTAAAGGAATGAACAAATTTCTCCAACTCTTTATTTTGATATTTTGGATGAAATAATAATGGATATCCTGTAGGTGATATTCTTAGTGTATCATTAGAAAAATTATACTTAATGACAGGTATAGTATCTCCTACATAGATTGACCCAAGAACACTCAATATCTTAAGATTAGATGCAGGAGTCATAAAGGTATTTATGTTAATGCCTCTTATCTTTTTATTCTTATTCAGCTCTTTAATTGCAATTGAAACAACTGAATTTTTTAAATTTTCATTTTTAGAAACCCACCTGTCAATCTTTTTACTCGAAATTTGAGAGTAAGTATTTGTACATATGAATATTAGAATTAAAGCTTTTTTCACTCTGACAATATAATAAAAAACAAGACCCTCTTGATAGAGGTTTAAATATCAGATTATATTATCTAATAGCCTTATTAAAAGATTTACTTCCCCCAACAACCGGAAGCTTTAACAAGGTGGAATTTAAATCCACAGTTAGAATTGTACCTGGTTTAGGATGTAAGGTGAATTCCCGATCACTAGAAAAAATCATTAACCCTATTTGCTGACCTTTTTTTATAACTTGATCATCAGGTTGTAAATCAAAACTCATGGTATAAAATTTATCAGGGATTAAATCAAAACTTTCATTCAAAGATTTATAATTTTGAATATCTGCCCAACCTCTTGTTATTATATTTTCTGTAATTTTAGCTTTTCGTTCAGCGTTCCAAGGAAGTGAAACTAGCCAAACTGATAAATTTGCAGCTTTTTTACTACTAGCTACTTTGATTGTTAGTGTTGATAGTCCAGATATATGAATGTCTTTTTTAAGAACTGGGCTTAAATACAACAGTCTGTGTTTTGATTTTTTTGCCTTGGCTAAAGTTGCTCCGTCGTACGAATAATCATCTGTTAATCTTTCCAATTTTTTTATTTTATTCTTCTTTAAAGATAAACCTCCTTTTTCTTGACCTCCAGGTTGAAGCGACAAACTAACCAAAGAGGCATCTGGATTAGGATATGACTTGTAAGGTGTTGGATTTTTTTGAGAATCATTTTCTCTAACTATCCAGGCATTAGGGTCTTCTTCGACTTTATTTTCTATACCAAATAAGTAACGAGTAAACCATCTATTCATCATTTTTAAGGGTGGTGGACCACCATGTCCGTCTTGGTGATAATATATTTGTGTTGGAATTCCCATTTCCATTGCTTTTTTATAAATGCGATAACTATGTTCTGGCATAACGTTCCAATCATTAAATCCATGAGCCATTAATAATGCTGCTTTCATGGGCTTCATTTGGTTTAAGTAATCTCTTCGCTCCCAAAATTCGTTGTAATCTCCTTTAATTCTATCCATTCCATTAATCATTTCAGTATCTCTAACCACCTTATTATTCCGAGCTCTATTTTCCTCTTTTCCACTGTGAATATAATCGTATAAAACATCTATATCTTCACCTAAATAACCTCCCGGTGATCGAACCAAACCATTGGATCTATAATAATGATAATATGATGTATTTGGGGCTATTGGGATAATTGCTTCCAATCCTTCTACTCCAGTAGTTGCTGCAGCTAATGGTAGAGTTCCATTATAAGAAGTTCCAATCATTCCTACTTTTCCAGTGGACCAGAATGCAATTTCTTCTTCACCACCTTCTCTCAAACTGTATCCCTTGGCTTTTCCATTCAACCAATCTATTACAGCCTTTGGGGCCATTGATTCATTTTTTCCTCCAACAGTCGGCGCACCATCTGATAGACCTGTACCTGGGGATGATGAGTGAACAACTATATATCCTCTGGGAACCCAAGTTTTTATTTGGGAATTTGATATTATTGGACGTTTCCCTGTTCTAGTCACCTCTAAATGTTTTCTTGGTTTTGGCTTCTCACCTAACTCATGTCTTACATCCCAAAATAATCCTGCTGCTAGCCCTGCAGTACCAGCGTAATAAGGACTTGTTTCATAAACCACTGGAAGTTTTAATCCATTATCAGTTTGCGAAGGTCTAGTTACACTAACATGCATTCGATCCATTCTTCCATCATTGTCGGAGTCAAAAGAAGTTTCAACCCAAAGATCATGACGTATCCACTTACTTTGATCTTTAAATGACTCCACAACTTGAGCTTCACCATCTATAAAAAATGGAACAGACTTGTCCTGTGCATTAACAAAAATGATTATAAAAAAAAGAGTTATTGGTTGTATTAATTCTTTCATAGGATAGTTTTAATACTAAAAACATAAACCCTTGATAACAAGGGTTTATATACTGCGGTCTGGACGGGACTCGAACCCGCGACCCCCTGCGTGACAGGCAGATATTCTAACCAACTGAACTACCAGACCAAAATCGGTTGCAAATATAATTATTTTGAATTATAAAGCTGCATTAATTGCATCTTCATATGTTTTTTTTGGAGCTACGCCAACTTGTCTAGATACAAGCTCTCCATCCTTGAATAATAGAACGGTTGGTATATTCCTAACTCCATACTTTGCTGCAAACTCTTGGTTTGCATCAACATCAATTTTACCAACTACTGCTTTACCCTCAAAGTCTTTACTAAGTTCATCAATAATTGGACCTACCATCCTACATGGTCCACACCACTCTGCCCAAAAATCAACAAGAACAGGCTTATTAGATTTTAATACTTTTTCTTCAAAAATTGAATCATTTAATTCTAGTGCCATATTATAAGTTTTTACACTTCAAATTTAATATAATTTATTTCAACACTCATTTTTTTAAAAAAGAAAATTTAAAATTTTTAAATTAATTTAGACCAATGAAAATTATACTTTCAATTCTTTCAATAATTTGTTTTATCTCCTGTAATACAAATCAGGTAAAAAAATCAAATTGGACTCAAGAAGAAAAAGAATTAATATTTAAAGAGTGTGTAAATTATTCATTAGACTTTAATGAATTAAATCTAAACCAGTCAAATATATATTGTGGTTGTACCTTAAGAGTTTTACTTAACAAATTTGAAAGTAAACAAGAAGCTGAACAATATTTAATAGAAAATAGCAGTTTAAATTCAATTTATGAATCTTGTGAAAATATTAATTAAGCTTATAAATAAACTCATCTTTTTCGAGAGAGGTCAATAAGTCTTTATTAATTGAAACTTTTGTCTTTTCTGATATCATATTTAACTTAAATTCATTTTTTGGATCAAAAATATCAAAGTAGACTGGCTTTGAACCTTTATGTTTAGATAATGTTTTTTTAAGCTTTTTAACTTCATCTAGATTTAAAGAAGTAGAATCTATTTTAAGCGTTATTTTTTTTGAACTTGAATCAATAATTCCATCTAATAATTCCATATTTAAAAATTGAATTCTTGGATCACCTACTCTCCCTGTTTCTCGATTAACCCATCCTTCCCTAATTGAAATTCTGAGTCTTAATATCTTATTCTCAACTAAGAGGTGCTTATACTTTAGATAATCCTCTCCAAAAATTCTAAATTGATATTGATCATTAAAGTCTTCAAACGAGAAAACAGCAAATCCATTTCCTGTTTTTGATACTAGATGTTCAACTTCATTTATAATTCCACCTACATATAGGTCCTTGTTTATTATAAGGTTTAAATCATTTAAAGATGAGAGTCCAGTAGAAGTGAAATTGTTTATCTCTCTTATATAATCATCTAGGGGGTGTGCAGATATATATATACCTACAACTTCTCTCTCTTTTTTTAATCTTTCGAGATTAATCCATTCATCACAATCAGGCATAGTCATATCTGATTGGCTATCAATTGCATCATCCTCAAACATACTAATCTGAGATGAATTTAGTAATTCTTGATGTTTTGCTCCATGTTTAATAGCTTTTTCTAGAAAAGTTAAACCATCATTATCCATATGAAAATATTGTGCTCTTTTATTATTAAATGAGTCCAAACCACCTGCTAATACAAGATTTTCAAAAGTTTTTTTATTTGCTAGCCTAAGGTCAATCCTTTTAGCAAAATCGTATATATTTTTATATGATCCATCTTTTCTATTTTTAACAATAGTTTCAACCGCGCCTTTACCTACACCTTTAATTGCTCCCATCCCAAACCTAATTGCCTTATCTTCATTAACATTGAATTTATAGAATGATTCGTTTATATCAGGACCTAATACTCTAACTCCCATTCTTTTACATTCTTCCATGAAAAAAGTAACTTGTTTTATATCATTCATGTTATTTGATAGAACAGCGGCCATATATTCAGAAGGATAATTGGCTTTAAGATAAGCTGTTTGATATCCTATTAGTGCGTAACATGTTGAATGTGATTTATTAAATGCATAAGATGCAAATGCCTCCCAGTCTTTCCATATTTTTTCAAGTATTTCAATACTATGACCATTTTCCTGTCCACCTGTCATGAATTTGGGCTTCAATTTTTCAATTAAAGAAAATATTTTTTTTCCCATAGCTTTTCTTAATAAGTCAGCTTCACCTTTTGAGAAACCTGATATTTTTTGAGAAAGTGACATAACCTGCTCTTGATAAACAGTGATTCCATAGGTTTCATTTAAAAATTCCTCCATCTCTGGTATATCATATGCGATTGCTTCAGAGCCATTTTTTCTGGATATAAATGATGGAATATACTCTAGAGGGCCAGGCCTGTATAAAGCATTCATAGCTATTAAATCATTAAAGTTAGAGGGCTTTAAGTCTTTTAAATACTTTTGCATTCCTAGAGATTCATATTGAAAAATTCCAACTGTCTCACCTCTTTGAAAGAGTTCATATGTTTTTTTATCATCTAAAGGAAAATCTTCTGGGTATAACTGTTTATCATACTTATATTTTATGAGCTTAACAGTATCTTTGATAATGGTTAGTGTCTTTAAACCCAAGAAATCCATTTTAAGTAGTCCTGCATCTTCAACAACTGAATTATCAAATTGAGTAACAAAAAAATCTGAATCTTTCGCTTTAGTAATTGGCACAAATTCTGAAATATCACTTGGTGTAATAATTACTCCACATGCATGAATCCCTGTATTCCTTAAAGAACCCTCTAAGAGGCTTGCTTGTTTTAGAGTCTGTGCAGATAAATCTTCGGAATTATATAATTTTTTTAATTCACTTACTCTGCTAAACTCATCGGTTCTGAGCTCTGACTTTAATTCAGCCTCTTTTTTTGAAAAAATTTCACCTAACTTCATATTTGGAACTAGCTTAGAGATCCTATCAACTTCAGATAATGATAGATCAAGTACTCTTCCTGTATCTCTGATTGATGACTTAGCAGCCATCTTACCATATGTTATTATTTGAGCAACTTGTTGAGAACCATATTTATTGACAACATATTCTATTACTTTATTTCTTCCTTCATCATCAAAATCTATATCAATATCAGGCAAACTAACTCTATCAGGATTTAAAAATCTCTCAAAAAGGAGGTTATACTTTATTGGGTCAATACTCGTTATACCTAGAGCATATGCAACAACTGAACCAGCTGCTGATCCTCTTCCTGGTCCAACAGATACTCCCATCTCTCTTGCAGCACTAATAAAGTCCTGAACAATTAAAAAATATCCTGGATAACCTGTTTTAGAGATTACATCAAGTTCAAAATCAATTCTTTCTTCTAGATCTTTATCTATTTCTTTATATTTTGATTTTATTCCCTCGAGGGTTAAATGTCTCAAATAAAGATTTTGACCCTTCTGGTTATCAAAGTCATTATTTTGAATAAATTTTTTGGGAATTTTAAAGTCTGGAAGCAGTACTTCCCTTGCTAGTTCAAATGGTTCTACTTTGTCTATTATCTCTGATATATTATAGATGCTATCAGGGATATCTTTGAATAATTCAAACATTTTATCTTTAGACTTATACCAATATTCCTCATTAGGTAATCCGTATCTGAAACCTCTTCCTTTTCCAATTGGCACTGACTGCTTTTCACCATCTCTAACACATAGTAAAATATCATGGGCATTGGCTTCTGTCTTTGTGGTGTAAAAAGTATTATTAGTAGCTATAATCTTTATGTTGTATTTGGAGCTAAACTCTTTAATAATTGGTATTATATAGTCTTCATTCTCTTGATTATGTCTTTGAATCTCTAGATAAAAATCTGATCCAAATGTATCCTTCCACCAACTTAATGACTCTTCTGCTTTTTCTTCCCCTTGGTTTAGAATTTTAGATGATATCTCTCCTCTTAATCCACCCGATAGTACTATAATATCCTCAGAATATTTTTCAAGGATTTTTTTATCAATTCTAGGTAAGTAATAAAATCCATCAATATTCGCTATAGAACTTAGCTTTGACAAATTTCTAAAACCATTCTTATTTTTCGCTAAAAAAATAATTTGATACCCATCGTCTCTATTGGATTTATCAAGATGATTATCACAAATGTTTAATTCACAGCCAACTATTGGCTTAATATATTTTTGTTTATCACTCAGATTCTCATTATAGTTTTTTAGCGTTTTGATAAAATGAAAAGCACCCATCAGGTTGGATTTGTCTGTAATAGCTATTGCATCATGAGAATACTCAATTGAGTATTTTAATAAATCTGATATTTTTGATGTTGATTGAAGTACCGAAAATTGAGTATATGAATGAAGATGACCAAATTTAAATTCCTGTTTATTTATTTCAGCTTTTACATGTTCTTCATTCTTTTCAATATTTTGATCTATTTTTAATTTTCTAGACTCGTTAAATAAGTCAATATGATCAATATCTGGAACGATTACTTTTGAGAGATCAAGTTTGGTTAACTCATCTAAAATTTCATTATTATTTACAAGAGAACTTGGATGAATTTTTTTCTCTTTTAATAATTTGAATAAACATAATGCTGTTGCTTCAACATCAGCAGATGCATTATGAGCAGACTCAAATATTTCATTAAATAGATGCTTGTAAAGTTCCATAAGGGTGGGTAACTTAAATTTCCTTCCTCGTCCTCCAGTTAGCATACATATTCCAGCTGTTTCTTCGGTACATGTGTCAATTTTTGGGAAGTCTTGAAGAGGGTTAGTTCCTTTGGATCTTAAGTATTCGGAACCTAGAATTTTTTCATCAAAGTTTAGGTTATGACCACATATAAATTCTGACCTTTCTAAGTCTTCATGAAATTTATCCAGAACAAAACTAATTTCTACTCCAATCTTTTTTCCTAGTTGTGTTGAAATTCCATGAATTTTTTCTGAGTCATATGGAATTGAGAACCCATCAGGATAAACAATATAACTTTGATTAGAAATACATTTTCCAGACAAATCATGAACCTGCCACGCAACTTGAATTGCTCTTGGCCAATTATCAAAATCAGTTAATGGAGCACTCCATTTTTTTGGTAAACCGGTAGTTTCAGTATCAAAAATTAAAAACATTTAGGAATAGTTTCAATTACTAATTTAATATTTTATCTTGGATTGGTTTTGAATAGTTATTAATAGTTTTAATGAAAAAAAGTAAGGAAACTTTTACGATTACTGCTGCTTTACCATATGCAAATGGACCTATTCATATTGGACATTTAGCTGGTGTATATATACCTGCTGATATATATGCAAGATATAAGAGACTGACTGAAAATGATGTTGCATTTATTTGTGGAAGTGACGAGCATGGTGTAGCTATATCATTAGCTTCAAAAAAAGCATCCATAAGCCCAAAAGAATTAATTGATAAATATGATGAAATGATTAAATCATCTTTCCAAGAATTTGGTATTTCATTTGATAATTATTCAAGGACGTCAAAAGAAATTCATCATGAAACATCAATAGATTTATTTAATTTATTAAAAGAAAAGAATTTGTTTTCATTAATAGAGTCTGAGCAATTTTTTGATGTAAATGAAAATCAATTTTTGGCTGATAGATATATTACGGGGGATTGTCCTGTGTGTGATTCAGAAGGAGCTTATGGTGACCAATGTGAGAAATGTGGTTCAGCATTAAGTCCGGAAGAGTTGAAGAATCCTAAATCTACAATCTCCGATTCTATACCTATTTTAAGAAATACAAAACACTATTATATAAAGCTAAATGAGTTTGAAGATTTCTTAAGAGGATGGATAACTTTAGATAATAAAGACATTTGGAAAGCTAATGTTATCGGACAAGTTAAATCATGGCTAGATAATGGACTTAAGCCAAGAGCTGTAACTAGAGATTTAGACTGGGGTATTCCAATTCAGGTTGATGGTGATGATGGTAAAGTTCTATATGTTTGGTTTGAAGCACCTATTGGCTATATATCATCTACCAAGGAATGGGCACTGAAAAATAATAAAGATTGGGAACATTATTGGAAAAATCCTGATTCAAATCTAATTCATTTTATAGGTAAAGATAATATCGTCTTTCACTGTATAATTTTTCCAATTATGTTAAAAATGTTTGGGGATTTTATTTTGCCTAAAAATGTTCCAGCTAATGAATTTCTTAATCTAGAAGGAGATAAGATATCTACATCAAAAAACTGGGCAGTTTGGTTACATGAATATTTAGTAGAGTTTCCAGATATGCAAGATGTTTTAAGATATGTTTTAACAGCTACTTGTCCTGAGACAAAGGATAATGACTTTACCTGGAAAGAGTTTCAGACAAGAAATAATAGTGAATTAGTCTCTATTTATGGAAACTTTACAAACAGAGTCTTATCATTAATAGATAAATATTATGATGGAAATATTCCAAAATCTAACTCAACAGACATATCTGATCAAGAAGTTTTAAATGAGGTTATAAGTTTTAAGAATCAATTAATGATCTCATTAGATAATTTTAAATTTAGAGAAGCACTTAAGAATCTTATGAATATTGCAAGACTAGGTAACAAATATCTTGCAGATAATGAACCTTGGAAAATTAAAAGTGATAATCCTAAAAGAGTGGAAGAAATTCTTAATGTCTCCTTTGTAATTGTTTCATATTTAGCTATTATATCCGAACCATTTATTCCTTTTACTTCTGAAAAACTAAAGGATATGATTGGGTTGAAAGAAGTTGATTGGAAAGATCTAGATAATCTTAAGGATCGAATAGATTTTGATTTTAAAATAAATAATAAAGAGATGTTATTTAGAAGAATCGAAGACTCTGAGATTGAGTTTCAAAAAAGTAAACTTGATAAAGGTGTCAATTAATTATACTATCCTCTAAAATTGATTTAATTGTATTAATTGAATAATTAAAAAAAATAAATATTTTATTTAATTCCTCTAACCCTTTCTCTTTACTCCAGTTATTTAAATTAAATTTTGTCTTTTGAATCTGGATATTTAGCAACTTAAATCTTCCCTTTATTTCCGGTCTATTGTTATAAAGCTGGAATTCTGACTTTGAGATATCTGATGAATATCTACTAAGTGAATTTAAGGTTTCATCTAAATAAGTAGCATCATTTTCAAGGTATCCAGAAATTGAATTAGCAAGGACAAAAATATATGACTCTAAGAATTTAAATTCAGACCAATCATCTAGATTATAATTAGAGATAAAATCTTCTTTAAGCTTAATTGGGACTTCATATATTGCCTCTATAGGTTCTTTTGTCTCTATGACGTCATCAGTCTTATTTTCAGGTATTTGATTACACGATATAAATAATATTATTATAAATAAATATTTCTTATCTAAAAAGACTGTCATAATTGAACTAAATCTACGATATTTTATACTTTTATCATTCAATATTTTAAATATGAGTAAATCGTTTGTTGTATTTATAGTTATTCTCTCTATGATTGTAGTTTTAGGTTCTATTTTTTATGACTACATGACTTCCAAAAATGACTAAAAAAATTATAATTATTGGTTCTGGGTTTTCATCAATTTCAGCAGCAACATATCTTGCTGACAATGGATATGATGTGACAATACTGGAAAAAAATAGCTCATTTGGCGGACGTGCAAGGAATTTTAAAGCTAAAGGATTCACTTTTGACATGGGGCCTTCATGGTATTGGATGCCAGACGTATTTGAAAAGTATTTTAATGACTTTGACAAGTCCGTTAGTGATTATTATAATCTAAAAAAATTGGATCCAGCCTACAGAGTCTACTTTGGGAAAAATGATTTTATTGAGATTGAAGATAACCTCGAAAAAATTAGTAAAACTTTTGAGAAAGTTGAGAAAGGTGCATCAAAAAACCTTATAAAATATATGACTGAGGCTAGGAATAATTATTCAGTTGCTATGGAAAAGGTCGTTTACAAACCTGGTAAATCAATTTTAGAACTAGTTACTGTTGGAACTATTAAAAGGTTAAGATACTTTACAACTAACATCAAATCTGAGGTTAGTAGATATTTTAAGAATAACAAGCTACGTCAAATAATGGAATTTCCTGTTTTATTTCTTGGTGCAAAACCAGAAAACACTCCTGCTTTTTATAATATAATGAATCATGCCGATCTAGGCCTGGGTACCTGGTTCCCAGAAAAAGGAGGTATGCATAAAGTTGTGGAGTCAATGATTATACTTGCAAAAGAAAAAGGAGTAAAATTTAAATCAGATCAGAATGTTGATGAAATAATAGTTAGCAATAAAAGAATTAGAGGTGTTATTTCAAATGGTGTAGAATTCCAAAGTGATATTGTAATTAGTGGGGCAGATTATCATCATACTGAAACGCTTATTCCAAACAATCTAAAAAATTATAATGAGTCATTTTGGGGAAAAAAGGTTTTTGCACCTTCATCACTATTATTTTATATCGGTTTAGATAGAAAAATAAATAATTTAACTCATCATAATCTTTTTTTTGATGTTGATTTTAATAAACATGCATCTGAGATATACGATGACCCAAAATGGCCTGAGTCTCCTCTTTTCTATTTAAATTTCCCATCATTATCAGATAAAAGTATGGCACCAGATGGCTGTGAAAATTGTTTTGTACTGATTCCAATTGCACCAGATCTAGAAGACAAT
>CABYAF010000018.1 GCA_902516925.1 uncultured Bacteroidota bacterium | reverse complement strand
CTCCTGCTGATGAGGCTCCTGCTGATGAAGCTCCTGCTGATGAAGCTCCTACTGAAGAGGATAGTGATTCTGAAGAAGACAAGTAGTTCTTATGAACGTTAATCATGCAAAAATTGGAACTGTCGTTTCAAAACATGGTTATAAGGGCGATATTAAAATTAATATATCACCATTTAATCTAAACAATTTTCTAGATTTAACTCACCTTTTTATCGAATTAGATGGCTGCTTTATTCCTTTTTCGATTAATGAGATGCGATCATTCTCAAAAAATGTCTTAATATTAAAACTAAAAGAGATAAACTCTGAAAAGGAAGTTGATGAAATTATTCATAAAAACATTTATGTAGATTCAACTAAAATTGAATCAATAAAAGATTCGGGATTCTTTTATAACGATCTTATAAATTTTAATGTATTTAAGGATTCGCAAAAAATTGGTACAATAGAAAATATTAATACTGAATTACCTCAAGCTGTTTTCGAAATAAAATATGATTCAAGGTTAGTTCTAGTTCCAATTCATAAAGACCTAATAAAAGAAATTGATAAAGAGAACAATATTATTCACTTAGATATTCCCGATGGATTATTAGAAATTATTTAATTGAATATTTAATTCATATTTTTGTAGTATAAGTTCCAAATTATGCATGATAATTTTACATCTCCAGATTTCTATCAAATAGATGACCTACTTTCTGAAGAACATAAGCTAATAAGAGAATCCACTAGACAATGGGTATCTAAATCCGTTTCTCCTATAATTGAGGATTATGCTCAAAAAGCTGAATTTCCAAAACATCTTATAAAGGAACTTGGAGAAATAGGTGCTTTTGGCCCATATATACCAGAAAAATATGGAGGGGCAGGGCTTGATCAAATTAGTTATGGTATTATGATGCAGGAGATTGAAAGAGGAGATAGTGGAATAAGATCTACAGCATCAGTTCAATCTTCATTAGTCATGTATCCTATATGGAAATTTGGAAGTGAAGATCAAAAAGAAAAGTTTTTACCTAAACTAGCAACTGGGGAAATGATGGGGTGTTTTGGACTTACAGAGCCTGATCATGGATCTAATCCAGGCGGCATGATAACTAATTTCAAAGATGATGGTGATCACGTAATATTAAATGGATCTAAAATGTGGATTTCTAACTCACCATTTGCTGATATTGCTGTAGTATGGGCAAAAGATGAGAATAAAAGAATTCATGGTGTAATAGTTGAAAGAGGCATGGAAGGCTTTTCAACTCCTGAAACTCATAATAAATGGTCGCTGAGAGCCTCTTCTACTGGGGAATTAATATTTGATAATGTTAAAGTGCCAAAAGAAAATATTCTCCCAGGAAAATCTGGGCTTGGAGCTCCACTTATGTGTCTTGATTCTGCAAGATATGGAATATCATGGGGAGCTATTGGTGTTGCAATGGATTGTTATAATACAGCATTAAAGTATTCATTGGAAAGAGTTCAATTTGGAAAACCAATTGCAGCTAAACAACTTCAACAAAAAAAGTTAGCTGAAATGTTGACTGAAATTACAAAAGCTCAATTATTATCATGGAAATTGGGAAATCTTAAAAATAACAATAAAGCTTCCTCAGCACAAATTTCTCTTGCCAAGAGGAATAATGTAGATATGGCAGTCAATATTGCAAGGGAGGCGAGACAAGTATTAGGTGGAATGGGGATTACAGGTGAATACAGTATAATGAGGCATATGATGAATCTTGAATCAGTCATTACATATGAGGGTACTCATGATATACACCTGCTTATACTAGGTCATGATATAACTGGGCATAATGCATTCTAATTAAAAGTCAAATACAAATCCGATACTTGGTATTAATGAACTCCTATTATCACTAATTACTTCAATTAGACTCCTAGGGTCAATAATATTTAAGTTTCCATCTCTTTGTAGTCCATATTCAGGTGGAACTGGAATCTCGTCCATCAAAAGATTCTCAATATCTATGTAGAAATTCATGGATGTTGATTTAAAATTCCATCTCTTATCAACTCTAAGATCTAACTTTGTAAAATCATTTAAATAATAATTTCCAATTTGCGAATAATCAAAAATAATCTCTGGATAAGACTGAGTGCTTGATACTATATCTACTGGAGAATATGGGGTTTTTCCAGTAAATTTAATTTTAGTACTTATTTCCCAATTCTTTTTTAGCTTATACCCTCCAGTAAAAGAGATTAAGTGTCTATTGTCCCAAACAGACGGAAGATAGATTTTATCTAATCCGGAGAACTTACTATAAAAGAAAGTATATGAAAGTATTCCGTAAAAATTGTCTTTCAATTTTTGCTGGTAAAGAAATTCAAAACCATATGATTTCCCTTTGCCAATTGTTAGGATCTCCTCATTACCAAGAACTTCAAAGTCAGCTCCCTTGTTTGCCAGAGATACACCGTCAACTTTTGATACTGGGTAGTTATTATATTTTTTATGAAAGGCCTCAAAAGTAAATCTTGAAGATTCTGTCCAATTAAATTCAAAACCTCCAACAATATGATCACTCCTAGTGTATTTAGATCTTTTATTTAAAAATACGTTATCAAAGTTTCTAAATCCTAAAGAGGTGTATGTTGGAATTTTAAAATATCTACCTGTGGCAAAATTAAATTTCCATTTTTTGTCTTCTGATATTATTAGTGAAAGTGCTAGCCTTGGAGATATATTTTCAAAAATATTATTTTCTTCTGTAAAATTATCTTGGTCTAATCTTACACCCAAAGATACTCCAAGCTTATCATCAATAAATGAGCTATTTGATTTTAGAAACAGACCATATTTTATAAAATCTATTTTAGTATTGTAATCTATGTTATAGAACTCAAACTGAGTATTATTTTGATAGTTTGATAGTTGTATATTACCACCGTATGAAAATTTTAAATTTTCACTTTTTTGATTACTAATAAATCTAATTTTTGTTTCATCTTCAATAGATATATTCGAAAATGAAGGGTTCGATTTAGAAATGTTATTTTTGAATCTTTCAAAATTATTTTCTAGCCTGTTATTACTAATCGATAGATTAAAAAATCCATTTTTATTTTTATAGATTCTCTTCCAGGAAACACCAAATGTTCTGGATTTTTGGTTAATTATAGGAAGTTGTTCTATTTGAGATTCATTCTCAAAATTAAATTCTTCAGCTTCATTAATAGTGAGCTCATCGATTGAGCCAATACCTATTAAATTTATATGATTAAAATCATCAATTTTATGTGTTATTTTCATCTGATAATCCCAATAATCAGGTAAAAAAGAGAAACCAAATGCTTTAAAAATAAATTGCAAATAACTCCTTCTAATTGAAAAGATAAAAGATGTGTCTTCATTACTGAACAATTTAAGTGGACCTTCAAAAGTTAACCCAGCTTCACTTGATCCTACTCTAAAATTTCCTGAAACTTTATCAATTTTTGCATCTTTTTGATCAAATGACAGAACACCAGATAGAGCATTATCATATTCTGCACCAAATGAAGAAGTTGAAAGAGTAACATCCTTTATAAACGATACATTTATTAAGCCAACTGGGCCACCTGAGCTTCCTTGAGTACTAAAATGATTTATATTAGGTATTTCGATTCCATCAATATAGTATACAGTTTCATTGGGACCACCACCTCTTATAATTATATCATTTCTAAAACCACCTATTGATGGTGAAATTCCTGGTAGACTTTGAATTACCCTAGTAATATCGTTATTTCCTCCAGGATAAGTTTCTATCTCAACAGCTGAAAATGTTTGAGTAGAAAGTGGAGTTTCTATTGAGGTTTTAAATGGTGACTCAATAACAATTATTTCATCAAGTTCTTCAGATGAAGTGTTTAATCCATATTGCAAAGATTGATTTCCAGCCGATTTAACTATTACATTGAATATAGTAAGAGATTTAAAACCTATAAAACTGGCCTTAACATTATAACTTGAGGTAGGTACGTCATTAATTTCAAAAAACCCTTCACTATCAGTTATTGCAAAAAAATCAGAATTTTCAACTTGAATAGTTGCCCCTTCAAGTAGAAGTCCTGTCTCATTATTAAAAACTTTACCTGAAATGGTTCCTAAATTTTGAGATTGTAAGTGTATGGATATTAAAAATAAACAGAAAGTTAAAAACTGTCTCTTCATCTATGAGATTAGAGCTTTTTTACAATATTCAAGGCATTTTTTAACTTCTTTAACTCTATTGGATCCTTCAGGAATCCTATATTCTAGTTCTATAGTAGCAGTAAATTTATATGAGTTATCTCTCATTAACCTTAGAACTTTATCTATTGGTGTGTCTCCAAAACCCCATACTTGATTATCACTTACACCAGGGTTTGCAATTTTACCGTATTGTCTGTCTTTTAAATGAAGACTGCATATTTTTTTGTGATTATTCTTTATAAATTCTATTAGAGATTCTCTTGTATTACCCCTAACATTTATATAATGTCCTATATCTAAATTTATATAGTTATTTTTTGAGGAACTAAGAGCATAATCCCATGCTTGATCAGTAGCCATCTTGTTTGAGCCAAGATTATTACTATGTGTATGATAACCGACTTTAACTTTATGTTTTTTAGAAAAGTAATTAACTCTATCAACATCCTCATTGTCAAGTAACTCGTTCATTAGAAAGTCAGCACCTAAAGCTTTTGTCGCTCTCATAGCATATTCAATCTCACCGTCTGTGTTTCCTGAACTAATACAATTGGGCTTATAGGCAAAAATATTAACCCCGTTGTCATTAAAAAACTTTCTCATACTCTTGAGTTGTTTATTTGTAACATTCTCTCTCCAATCAGCATATGATCTTCTAGATCTTGGAATTCCCAATGTTTTTTCTATATGATTACCCATTAATTCAATATTATCTATACCAGAATCCAAACAATTTTGGACTACAACATTTGCTTCTTCCGAACCTGTATTAAATGAATAAGTAATTACAGATACATCAACACCATCTATATCAGTTATTATTGGGCTAAAATTATAGTTAAGTGTTCCTAGTGTTATCAGTGATGATTTTTTAATGAAGCTTCTTCTTGAATTCATAATAATTAATTTTATTTTTTTTAAGTTACTTAACTTTAAATATAATTAAATACTTTTTTAATATTAGGTCGTAAAATGATAAAAGGTGTGATTTTTGATATGGATGGGACTATAGTTGATAGCTTACCATATCATTATAAAGCTTGGGAAAAATTTTTTGAGGAAAATAAAGTTGAAAATTTTTCAGAAAAATTAAAAGATTACAAGGGTGGTGGAACTCTTGATTTACTAATAACAGTATTAGGCAATGATTATTCAAAAAAAGAACTTGAATCTATGGTTGACGATAAAGAGATCATCTTCAGAAGTATCTATAAAAATAACGTTATACCAATCAAAGGTTTTATTCAAATGTTGGAATCTATTAAATCACAAAAAATATTAGTTGGACTTGCAAGCAATGCAATAAGAAAGAATGTAAAAATGATATTAAATGAACTAAAGATATACAATGAGTTTGAAAGTATTATATGTGGGGATGAAGTAAAAAAAGGTAAACCAGATCCAGAAATGTTCAATGAAACTGCAAGAATATTTAAATTAGACAAAAAAGATTGCTTAATTTTTGAAGATTCAATTGAAGGTCTTCAAGGAGCTGTTAATTCAGGAATAGATGCAATAGGTGTAAGGTCCAGCTCGTCAGATAAAATTCTTATAAGTGCTGGTGCTAAAGGAACAATAAAAAATTATTTAGATATTGATTTAAAATTAAAAAAAATAGGCTTATCGTTTTAATAAGCCTATTTTTTAATTAATTAATTACCTGCTGACATTGAGGGAACAAACATTACAATCTCTGATGTTTTAGACCAAGACATAATTGATTTATTTAGCATTTGGCTATCCTTCTCGAAAGACCTGTATCCATATCTTTGATTATACATTTGCTCAAATGTTCTTTCCTGATCTGCCCACTGAGCTCTTTCATTAGGATCATCAAACATTCTAACTCTCATGTAAGTATTAGGATTTCCTCCAGATTCAACTTTAAAAAGTGAAGTTTTTGCTGAGGATCCTCGATCTTTAATAATTGTATAGATCTTACCAATTATCTCCCTGTGATCTGCGTAACCTTCTGATGAAACAGTATATGTATCAACAACCATATACTTTGAAGGCTCAATAACACCATCGTTAGGGTTAGGCCAGTTATTACTTAGTGATGATAATCTTCTCCAAATTGTTGGCCCATCATTTGATTCAGTAAGTGGTACAACATTTTTTTCCCAGTACTCTCTTTCTTCAGAGTTATTAGAGTTATATCCAACGAAATTTTCAATTGATGCATATAAATTGATTCTCAAAAATTGACCAGTATCAGTTCCATTAAGAACTTGATATGTTACAATTGCATTTTCAGAAGAGTTATTGAACATTTTGGTCTTTTTACCTGCTGCTTTCATAAAATCAGAGGTCATTCCATTTTTTGGAGTCCACTTGTTCATTATATAGCGCTCTCCATTAGAGAATGTCATATTAGTTGCATCAAACTGTGCATTAAGATTTGATGTTATTAAAGAAATTAAAGCTAACGTTATAAACTTTTTCATATTAAATTGATTTAGATTAACTAGCAATTTATAAAATTCTATAGATTAGCATGTTTGTTCAAAATCTTTTTTGCAAAACTCTTACTCTTAACAGATTTTTTAATTTTCCATATTTTATTTAAAGCCTCTTTTCTTGTTAAGTCAATATCTACGATTGGATTTTGATAATCTTTACCAATTTTAAAATTATACATCTCCTGTTCGATTTTGGTCATTTTCCATGGTTCGTGAATATACTCTAAAGGCAAAGACTTAAGTTCTGTCACCCATTTTTTTATAAAATCACCTTTAGGGTCTAAATCAATCGAGTTTTTCACAGGATTGTAAATTCTCACAGTATTAATCCCTGTAACAGCTGATTGCATTTGAATTTGTGAGTAGTGAATACCCGGTTCATAATCAAGAAATTTCTTAGCTAAATGATGACTAAAATATTTCCAATCTTGCCATATATTAAATGCTGCAAAAGATACTATCATTGCCCTCATTCTAAAATTAAGATAACCTGTTTGATCTAGACATCGCATACATGCGTCAACTATAGGTATACCTGTGCTACCATCTCTCCACTTTTTAAGTAAATTTTCATCATGATTTAAACGAATTGAGTCATAAGCTCTATTGATATTTTCAAATTCCATTGAGGGCTCATCATCAAATTTTTGCATAAAATGGCATCTCCATTGAAGTCTTGACAAAAAATTCCTGATATCTCTATTTTTTGATGATTTATTAAAAAACTGATAAACTTGTTTTGATGACAAATTACCATAGGTTATGTAAGGAGATAGTCTACTACAAGACACCCTACTCTCATTGGGTCTACTTATATTTTTGGTGTAACCAATATGTCTAGATTTTTGAAAAGATTCTATATACATCCAGGCATAAGATTCTCCGCCTGGTTGAAAGTTTTTATCAAATTTATGTTTTGATTTAAAAAGTTTAATCTTAGATGGAATTTTTACTTTTTGTTTATTTATGGAATCCAAATCAATGACTTCAATTTCCGATTTCATCTCTTCAATCCACTTCTTTTTCCAATTTTTTCTTGTTTTTAAGCCTCTTATTACTCCATTAGTTTTATTCTGAATCCAATTTATATTTTTACTTCGAAAAAATTGTGATATTTTTTTATCTCTTGAGTAACTTAGATTATTTCCAATTTCTTGATATGATAACACATTTTTTATTATGTAAGTTTTAGAGATTTCCTCAAAAAAATCTAAAGCCTCACAATTAACACATTTAATATCTAAAGAAAATTTTTTGAGTCTCTTTTCAATATCAACTATTGACTCTTGAATAAATCTAATATGACGTTTATCACAATCAGGTGAATCTATGATTGATGGTTCAAATATGTATACAAATAATGTTTGGTTACCTGATTTTGATACAAATTCAAGAGATTTATTGTCTAAGGTTCTGAGGTCTTTTTTAAACCAGACAATATCAAGGTCAGTATGTTTTTTATTAAGGGGCATAATAAATAGTACTTCGGGTGGGAATCGAACCCACACTCCAGAAGGAACTGGATTTTGAATCCAGCGCGTCTACCAGTTTCGCCACCGAAGCTAAAGAGCTCAAAATTAATAAATTCCAGTATATTAAATAATTTATAATAAAATTATACTGAACAATAATTATTTATAAATTTGCACTCCAATTAATTGAATGTGAAAACACAAGTTAAATTATTTTCTTGTACTCAAAGTATGACTTTGTCTAACCAAATTGCAAAACATTTTGGGCAAGAGCTTGGTAGTGTAAATATTCAAAGGTATAATGATGGGGAGTTTCAACCTTCATTTGAAGAATCTGTTAGAGGGTCTAGAGTCTTTATCATTGGGTCAACAAACCCATCATCTGATAATTTAATGGAAATGCTTCTTATGTTAGATGCTGCAAAAAGATCTTCAGCGCGACATATCACTGCTGTTATACCGTATTTTGGTTGGGCTAGACAAGACAGAAAGGACAAGCCAAGAGTCCCAATAGGTGCAAAATTAGTTGCTAAACTTCTTGAGTCTGCAGGTGCTACAAGAATTATTACAATGGATTTACATGCAGATCAGATTCAAGGGTTTTTTGAAAAGCCTGTTGATCATCTATATGCCTCATCGATTTTTGTACCATATATAAAATCTCTTAATATTGATAACTTAACAATAGCATCACCTGATATGGGTGGTTCAAAAAGAGCTTATGCATATTCAAAATTTTTAGATGCAGATGTAGTAATATGTTACAAACAGAGATCAAAAGGTAATGTGATTACTCACATGGAACTAATAGGTGATGTTACTGGTAAAAATGTTATTTTAATTGATGATATGGTTGATACAGCTGGTACATTAACAAAAGCTGCAGACTTAATGATTGAGAAAGGTGCTGAATCTGTAATTGCAATTTGTACTCATGCACTTCTTTCTGGAGATGCATATGAAAAAATTGAAAAATCAAAATTAAAAAAATTAATCACTAGTGATTCAATTGAGATAAAGAACAAATCAAAAAAAGTTGAACACCTTACATGCTCTAAAATATTTGCTGAAGCCATGTACAATGTTCATAATAACAAATCAATTGATAAACTATTTATAAAATAAAAAAATGAAATCTATAGAAATTAAAGGCTTAATAAGAGAAGCTACAGGAAAAACAAGTACAAATTCTGTTAGAAAAGATGGGAATGTACCATGCGTATTATATGGTGGAAATGAAGTTATACACTTTACTGCAACTGAAATAGGTTTCAAAGATCTAGTCTACACAGCAGCAGCTCTTACTGTTGTTTTAGATTTTGGGGATAAAAAGAAAAATGCTATTCTTCAAGACATTCAGTTTCACCCGGTATCTGATAAAATCCTTCATGCTGACTTCTATGAACTTCATGATGACAAACCAGTAACAATGGATATACCTGTTGAACTTAGTGGTTCTGCTCCAGGTGTACTTAATAGCGGTGGAATATTAACAAGAAATAAGAGAAAGCTAAGAGTTAAAGCTCTTCCAGGTAATCTTCCAGACTCTCTAAATGTTAATATATCTGAACTTGAACTAGGTGATAAATTTTACACTTCTGAACTTGAAAATGATGATTATGAGTTACTTCATCCTGAAAATACAGTAGTTTGCCAAGTTAGAACTTCAAGAGTATCAATGGCGTTACCTGAAGATGAAGAAGGAGTTGAAGGTGAAGAGGGTGCTGATGGTGCTGATGGTGCTGATGTTGCTGAAGGTGCTGATGTTGCTGAAGGTGCTGATGCAAAATCAGTGGCTCCTAAGGAAGAATCTCAAGACTCAAAAGAATAATTGTATTTAATTAATCTTAACTTTAATAAGATTATTTCAGTACAATGTATTTTTTTAATAAAATCGTATCACGGTTCTCTTCAAAGTCTGATATGAATAAATATCTCATCTTAGGTATTGGAAATATTGGTCATGAATATGAAAATACAAGACACAATATTGGATTTGACGTCCTAGATAAACTTGCACTAGAATTAAAAGTTAGTTTTGATTCTGTTAAATTATCATACAGAGCAGAGGCAAAGTATAAAGGGAAAAAATTAATTTTAATTAAACCCAATAACTATGTTAATAATTCTGGAAAGTCATTGTCTTATTGGATGAAAAAAGAGAAGGTTAATACAAATAATATACTAGTAATTTGTGATGATCTAAATCTTTATTTTGGAAATATTAAAATTAAATCAAAAGGAAATTCTGGTGGACATAATGGCCTAAAAGATATTGAAGAGTTTCTTGGAAACTCTAATTATTCTAGAATAAGAATTGGTATTTCAAACAACAAGAGTATCTCTATGACAGATTATGTACTTGGCAAATGGACAGAAGAAGAACAGTCAAAAATACCGTTAATAACCACTAAATCCATTGAGATAATTTTTTCATTTTTACAAACTGGACTAGAAAGAACTATGAATTTTTATAATAAGAAGAACTTTATTGATGAAAATTTATAGAAGTATTGATGAATATAATGAATCAAAAAGTTCTGTTGTAACTATTGGAACATTTGATGGTGTTCATAAGGGTCACCAAAAGATTTTAAACAAAGTTTTAAATGCGTCAAAACAAAGTAATCTATCATCTGTAGTTCTAACGTTTTTCCCTCATCCTAGAATTATTTTAAACAAGTATAATGATATAAAAATGATAGATAGCTTAGATGAAAAAATAAATCATCTAGAAAAGATTGGAATTGATCATCTTATTATTCATCCATTCGATAAAAAATTTTCGTTGTTATCTGCTGATCAATTTATAAAAGAGTACCTATTAAAGAAGCTTAAGTTAAAACATATTATTATAGGATATGATCATAGATTTGGAAAAGGAAGAGAAGCCTCAGTCACAGACCTTAAAAAATATTCAAGTGAATTCAATTTTGTGTTAGATGAGATTGATGCGCAAGAAATAGAAAAAATTGCAATTAGTTCTACAAAGATTAGAAACTCAATTAATGAGGGTGATTTGAAAACAACAAAAATATATTTAGGAAGATTTTTTAGTTTAACTGGTAAAGTTGTCAAAGGTGATGGGCTAGGCAAGCAAATAGATTATCCTACTGCTAATATCTCAATTAAAGAAGACTATAAAATTATTCCAAAAGATGGTGTCTACTATATTAAAACAACAATTGATAATAATTTATACAATGGTATGATGAATATAGGTCACCGACCTACTATTGGAACAAAAGAAAAGTCTATTGAAGTAAACCTATTTAACTTTAATACAGACATCTATGATAGAGTCGTTAGTATTGATGTTGTTGAGAAAATAAGAGATGAAAAAAAGTTTGCTTCAATTGAAGCTTTAAAAACACAATTAGCAAAAGATCAAGAACATTGCCTAAAATTAATAAACAAATAAGTTTTATCTTTGATTTCAAACATAACCTATGCTTTCAATTGACACAATTTCTAATAACAAAGAGGAGACACTCATAGGTTTAAAAAAAAGAGGTTTTAAAGATTTAAAAATAATTGATAAGATTATTGATCTTAATCTTTCTCGAAAAAAAGTTCAACAAGAATTGGATCAAATTTTGTTTGAATCGAACATTATCTCAAAGAAAATTTCAGAAATATTTAAATCTGGTAATAATGAAAATAGTGTTTCTGTTATGAAAGAAAAATCAAGTGATTTAAAATTAAAATCTAAGACTCTGTCTGATCAACTTGAAAAAACAAAATCAGAGATTTTTGAATTATTAACATCTATTCCAAATCTTCCAGATAAAGAAGTCCCTGAAGGTTTAACTATTGATGATAATATTGAAATTTATAGAAGTAATGAAAAAGTAGAATCTGATGAAAGTTTAAAAACACATTGGGATCTTGCAAAAGAGTATGATATAATTGATTTTGAACTTGGAAGTAAAATTACCGGATCTGGCTTTCCTTTATATAAAGGGAAAGGAGCTAAACTTCAAAGAGGACTTATTAACTATTTTTTAGATAAAAATACATCTGCAGGATATACTGAATTCCAAGTTCCTCATTTAGTAAACTCTGATTCAGCTTTTGCTACAGGACAATTACCAGATAAAGATGGTCAAATGTATCATGTAAATGAGGATAACTTTTATTTAATTCCAACTGCCGAAGTACCTCTTACAAATATTTACAGAGACAAAATTTTATCTGCAGATGAGATACCGGTTCTCCTAACAGGATATACACCATGTTTTAGAAGAGAAGCTGGAAGTTATGGATCAGAAGTAAGAGGCCTAAATAGACTTCATCAATTTGATAAAGTTGAAATAGTAAGGCTTGAACATCCTAATAATTCAAGTCAAGCTTTACTTAATATGAAAGAGCATGTAAAAGAAATTTTAAGTGAACTTAAGATAGATTTTAGAATTCTTAATTTGTGTGCAGGAGATCTTGGATTTACATCATCCATAACATATGATTTTGAGATATTTTCAAAAGGACAAAAGAAATGGTTAGAGATAAGCTCCGTATCAAACTTTAAGTCATACCAATCAAACCGTTTGAACCTTAAGTTTAAAAATAAAGAGGGTAAAAACGAATTATTACATACTCTAAATGGAAGCTCTTTAGCTCTCCCAAGAGTTATGGCAGGACTTATCGAAAATAACCAGACTAATGAAGGGATTAAAATTCCTAAAGCATTAGTTCCATATACTGGATTTGATTTAATCAATTAGATTATGCAAAGAGATGTTAATCCAAAAAAATTCCTGGGTCAACACTTTCTAATTGATGATAATATTTCAAAAAAAATAGTTGAGGCTATTAATTTTCAAAAATTTAAAAAGGTTATTGAAGTTGGGCCTGGAAAAGGAGCTCTTACAAAACATTTACTTCATATTAAAGATATGCTTACTTTAATTGAGGTAGATAAAGAATCAGTTGAATTCCTTAATAGTGAGTTTCAGAAAGAGAATCTTAATATAATTGAAGCAGATTTCTTAAAATTTGATATAGGGTCAACTTACCCATCGGAAAAAGACATATTAATTATTGGAAACTTTCCATATAATATTTCATCTCAAATATTATTTAAATCAATTGATAATCATAAATCAATTAGTGGACTTATTGGAATGTTCCAAAAAGAGGTTGCTGAGAGGATAATAAGCAAAAAAAATTGTAAACAATATGGAATATTATCTGTCAAAACACAACTATTTTATGACACTAAAATTTTGTTTAATGTATCACCAAATGTTTTTTTTCCTAAACCTAAAATAGACTCATCAGTAATTTTATTAACTAGAAAAAAGAATTTGAATATTGGTTGTGATCTAGGCCTATTAGACAAGGTAATTAAATTGAGTTTTCAGCAAAGAAGAAAAAAATTAAAAAATTCTCTAAAAAGACTTGATATACAGGAAAATATATTAGAAGATAGTATATTTGAATTAAGGCCCGAGCAACTTACTATTGAAGAATTTGTCAAATTAGCTAAAAAGATAAGTGATGAGACAATTTAAAGTCAATGATGAATTAATTAATAAGATTAAAAAACTTATTAGTAATGATGATAAGGATAAACTTGTCACAAATCTTGAAGAACTTCACTATGCAGATCTTGCTGAGACTTTTGAATCACTTGAAATTAACGAAGTTATATTTCTTGTTAAAATATTTGACAAAGAAAAAATTGCTGATGCATTAGCTGAAATTGATGAAGATTTAAGAGAAATAATTCTAGAGAATCTATCTGAGAAAGAAATTGCAGAAAAAATTGAAGAATTAGATACTGATGATGCAACTGATGTTATATCAGAGTTACCAGAGGAAAGACAGGAAAGAGTATTCTCTCAAATAAAAGATTCTGAATTAACAGATGATATTAAGGAGCTATTAAAGTATGAAGAAGACACTGCAGGAGGTTTAATGGCAAAAGAGCTTGTCAAGGTAAATGAGAATTTAAGTATTTCAAATTGTCTTGACGAAATAAGAAGACAAGCAAAAAATGTTACTAGAGTTCACTCCATATATGTGGTAGATTCAAAAAATAAACTAAAAGGAAGGCTTTCTCTTAAAGATGTAGTAACTGCAAAGTCAAGATCGAAAGTTAAAGATATCTTTATACCTAAAGTGGATTATGTTACTTCTGACCAAGATGGAGAAGAGGTCGCAAAGATTATGTCTAAATATGATCTTGAGGCTATTCCTGTAACTAATAAAAGTAAAACTTTACTTGGAAGAATTACAATTGATGACATTGTTGATTTAATAAAAGATGAGGCAGACAAAGATTATCAATTAGCTGCTGGTATATATTCAGAGGTAGAAGTTAATGATTCTATTTTTCAATTAACAAAAGCCCGATTGCCATGGTTATTCTTAGGGCTTTTGGGTGGCCTTGGAAGTGTATTTATATTAAAAGATTTTGAACAAATTATGAGTCAACCTGACCTTAGAAATCTATTCTTTTACACTCCACTTATTGCAGCTATGGCTGGAAATGTAGGAGTTCAATCTTCTGCAATTATTGTTCAAGGTTTAGCTAATGATTTGGTTAGGGGTTCTCTTTTTTCAAGACTTATAAAAGAAGTGGGATTGAGCCTAATTAATGGTTTAGCATTAGCGATAATTCTTGTAATTTTTGGTCAGGTGGTAAATCAAGATCTTCTTATGAGTCTTACAATTGCTGGTTCTATGATGGGAGTAATTATAATCGCTGCTTTAGTTGGGACTTTTGTACCTATAATACTTGACAAACAAGGAATTGATCCTGCTATTGCCACTGGCCCATTTATTACTACAGCAAATGATATATTTGGTATTTTCTTATTTTTCTATATAGCTAAACTTACATTAGGTTTTTAATGATCATACTTATTCTTTGTACTGGTAATTCATGTCGAAGTCAAATTGCTCATGGTTTTTTAGATCAGCTTACAGATAATTCAGTATCAGTATTTAGTGCAGGTGTTGAAAAACACGAATTAAATAAAAATGCAGTCAAATGTATGGCTGAAATAGGTGTAGATATATCAAATTATAAATCTAATCTTGTTGATGAATACATTAATAAAAAATTTGATTTTATAATTACCGTTTGTGATAATGCAAAAGAAACCTGCCCTATTTTTATCAATAATAATGTTAAAAAAGTTCATAAAGATTTTAAAGATCCTTCTAAATTAAATAATGGTCTTTATGGAGTTGAGTTTATTGAAGTCCGAGACCAAATTAAAAGTTTTATTATTGATTTTATCAAAGGAGAGTTATGTTGAAAGGTATTTCTCAATTATTTGTTTATCCATTCTAACAATTTTCCATTGCTCTAAACCATCAACTATTGCACCACTTTTCTTATAAAAATCAATAGCTGTTTTATTCCAATCTAAAACTGACCATTCAACTCTGTTTACACCCCTGTCCTTAGCCACTATCAAAAACTCTCTATAAAGTAAAGTTCCGATGCCTTTACCTCTCATTTTCTCAGTCACAACTAAATCTTCTAAATGGAGTGTGTCACCAACCCATGTTGAGTACCTAGGAGTAAAGAATGCTAAGCCTACAACCTCAGAATTAAATTCTGCTAAAAGACATTCATATCTAGGATTAGTACCAAAACCATCTCTAATTAACTGTTCTTCTGTAACTTTTACAGCGTCAGGTTCTTTTTCAAAAACAGCTAGCTCAACTAGTAACCTGATTATATCTTTAACATCTGAGTAGTTTGCTTTTCTAATTTTGGGAATTTCCATAATTCAATTTAGAAAATTAATTACTCTATCCAGGAAAAAAGACGGATTATCTGCATGGACCCAGTGACCAGCTTGAGGGACTTTA
>CABYAF010000017.1 GCA_902516925.1 uncultured Bacteroidota bacterium | reverse complement strand
AAAATAAGTACATTAGCATCAACCGATATACCTATAGTTAATACAATACCAGCAATTCCGGGAAGAGTTAGTACAGCTCCTAAACCAGCAAGAATACCAAATATTAAAACAATATTAAGTATTAGTGCAATATCAGCAAATATACCAGAAGGTCCATAATAAAATATCATCCATATTAAAACAAAAGTTAATGCTATTAGGAAAGAGTATATACCGCTATCGATTGCTTCTTGACCAAGAGAAGGACCAACAACCTCAGATTGAATAATAGTGGCTGATGCAGGTAACTTACCTGCTCTCAATACATTTGCTAAGTCAATTGCCTCATTTAAATCAAAGTCACCTGTAATCTCAGACCTTCCTCCACTAATTGCACCTCTAGTTACTCCTGGAGCAGAGTAAATAATGTCATCTAATACGATTGCAATATTTGAATTTTGAGCATATGCGACACCTGTTAAATCTTCCCAAATTCTTGCACCTTGAGCATTCATTTGCATTGAGACAGCTGCATTTCCAACTGCATCATAGCTTTGAGAAGCATCAACAACAACTCCGCCACTTAATGGAGGTGTATCATCTCTATTTGATTTTATAGCATATAGACTGGTAAGTCCATCTGTATCTTGTTTTCCCCAAAGAAATTTAGCATATCTATATTCTCTGGGAAGAAGTTTTCTAACATCAGGAATTGATAGATATGAATTTACTATTTCTTGATCCCTAGGTAAAAATCTAGCGATAATAGGCCCTCCCTGGAAACTATAAGCTCGAACTAGGCTTAGGATAGGATTTGACGTATTTTGTATAGAATCTGAGGTTTGTTCTACTTCAGAAAGAAGATCGTCTATGTCAGATACATTAGGCTGAGTCTCAGTTTGTATTTCAATAGAGGCTAAATATCGATCTGCAGATACTAAAAAGTTTAGTAAATCTTCATTTTTAAAGGTTTCCCAAAATTCTAATTGTGCGGTACTTTGCAATAAGTTTTGTATCCTGTCTACATCTTTAGCACCAGGTAATTCAATTAATATTCTTCCAGAGGTACCAAGCCTTTGGATATTAGGTTGTGTTACTCCAAATTTATCAATACGTTTTCTTAAGACTTCAAATGCAGAGATTATTGATTCATCAACCTTTGTTCTAAGAATTGATTTTAAGTCATCATCAGATGTATCAAAGGAAACATCTGAGCTTAATGTTCTATTGCCAAAAATTTCTGGAGAGGTTAATTTAGTTGGGTCTGGGTTTGAATCAAAAGCATCGAAAAAAGACTCTAAATAAGTTTGATCGGATTGTTTCTGAAGATCATCAGCATTATCAAGCGAGGCAATAAATTTTTGATTAACTGAATTTTCAGATAGGCCTTTAAGTAAGTCTTTTATTGAGATTTGGAGAATAACATTTATACCACCCTTTAGGTCTAGTCCTTGATTTAATTCTTTTTGTTTAGCATCATTGTAAGATGAATACATTAATACTGGGAGGTCACCTATTGAATCAAGAAATCTTACTTCTTCACTAGCTCTCTTTTCTGCAAAAGAAATCTCATCTTCAGAGATTTTTTCAATAGCAGCATTTCTTGCTTTATTTTCAAGAGTTGAGGATATAAAAGTAAAAGACAGTTGGTAAATACTAACAATACCAAACAAAATCGCAAAAGACTTAATTAATGAATTTCCTTGCATGATACATTTTTAACGCCTGCAAATATAACATTTGAATATTGAACAAACAACTTTATCTATATTAAACCATCTAAGGCTAAATTCGTTTGTTTAACAGCTTTAACACTCTTTTCAAACATTTCTATTTCGTTTTTATTAATATCTAAGTTTACTACTTCTTCAAAGCCATTCTTGCCAATTATTACTGGGACGCCTATACACAAGTCCTCAGAATTATACTCACCCTCCAAATAGACGGAACAAGGAAGTATTTCTTTTGTATCATTTACAATTGCATTTACTAAATATGAAACTGAAGCCCCGGGAGCATACCAAGCAGAGGTACCTAGTAATTTAGTCAGAGTAGCTCCACCTACCATAGTATCTGAAGAAATTTTTTGAAGTGTGTCATTAGATACAATTTCGGACAATAGTTTATTGTCACATTTAGAAATTGAGGTAAGAGGAATCATAGTTGTGTCACCATGCCCACCTATTACCATTGCATCAATATCATGTTGAGAAAAATTTGTTGCTAATGAGATATAAGTTTTAAACCTAGAACTATCTAGGATACCACCCATTCCAATAACTCTATTTTTACTAATATCAAATGATTTATTAACTAGGTATGTCATTGTATCCATAGGATTAGATACTACAATTATTATTGCATCAGGAGAGTACATTAATAAGTTCTCTGATACAGATTTTACAATTCCTGCATTAATTCCAATTAACTCTTCCCTAGTCATACCAGGTTTTCTTGGGATACCTGACGTAATTACTACAATATCACTGTTTGATGAACTCTTATAATCATTTGTGACTCCTATAACCTTTGATTTAAAACCTAATGTTGAGGTTGTTTGAGTTAAATCAAGAGCCTTGCCTTCAGCAAAACCATCTTTTATGTCTAGTAGTACTATTTCGTCTACAATTTCCTTTATTAAAATGTATTCTGCGCAGGATGAACCAACATTACCTGCTCCAACAATAGTAACCTTCATATTTAAACATCTATTTTAGCATATATTGCATTATCCTCAATGAATTTTCTTCTAGGAGGAACTTCGTCACCCATTAGTGTTGCAAACCATTCCTGAGCCTCTTTTGCATTGTCATTATTAAGTGTTATTTGTCTTAAGGTTCTTGATTCTGGATTCATGGTAGTGTCCCATAATTGGTCTGCATTCATTTCACCAAGACCCTTATATCTCTGTATTGAAACTCCTGAGCCTAAGTCTTTGGCAATATTATCTCTCTCTTCATCATTCCATGCATAAATTTTTTTACTACCTTTTTTTACAAGATATAAAGGAGGAGTAGCTATGTAAATATTACCTCGCTCAACTAGTTCCCTCATGTAATTAAAAAAGAATGTTAGGATTAAGGTTGAAATATGACTTCCATCAACATCAGCATCACACATAACAATTATTTTATGGTATCTTAATTTTTCTAAATTAAGAGCTTTACTATCCTCTTCTGTTCCAACAGAAACCCCAAGTGCAGTGTATATATTTCTTATTTCCTCATTTTCAAATACCCTGTGTTGTTGCGCTTTCTCTACATTTAATATTTTACCCCTTAATGGAAGTATTGCTTGAAAGACTCTGTCTCTTCCTTGTTTAGCTGTTCCCCCTGCAGAATCACCCTCAACTAAAAATACTTCACACTTTGATGGATCAGTCTCAGAACAGTCTGATAATTTTCCCGGAAGCCCTCCACCTGACATAACAGTCTTTCTTTGAATCATTTCTCTTGCTTTACTTGCAGCAGTTCTAGCTTGAGCAGCTAATATTATTTTCTGAACAATAATTTTGGAGTCATCTGGATTCTCCTCAAGATAATCTTCAAGCATTTGAGAAACAGACTGAGAAACAGCTGAACTAACTTCTCTATTTCCCAGCTTTGTCTTAGTTTGACCTTCAAATTGCGGCTCTGCAACCTTTACTGAAATTACAGCAGTTAATCCTTCTCTAAAGTCATCACTTGATATATCAAATTTTAGTTTGTCCGTTAGACCTGATGAATCAGCATATTTTTTTAATGTATTAGTTAAACCTCTTCTAAATCCTGTCAAGTGAGTGCCTCCTTCATGAGTGTCAATATTATTAACATAGGAATGAAGATTTTCTGAAAAGGAGGAATTATAAACCATAGCAACCTCAACAGGGATTCCATTTTTTTCACCTTCCATTTTAATTATACTACTTATGATTGGAACTCTTCCCTTATCTAGATATTGAATAAATTCACTTAGACCTTCTTTGGAGTGGAAAGTCTCAAAAACAGGATTACCATCCTTATCTTTGCTTCTATTATCTTTAATCGATATAGTTAAGCCTTTGTTTAAAAATGAAAGCTCTCTCATTCTGTTAGAAAGAATTTCATAATCAAATTCAGTTACTTCTTTAAAGATCTCTTTATCTGGAGTAAAAGTCACAAGAGTACCTGTTTTATCCGACTTTCCCACTTCTTTAACAGGCGCACTAGGTTTTCCCTTACTATAAGACTGCTCATATTCCTTTCCGTCTCTAAAAACTTTAGCTACAAGTAGTTGAGATAATGCATTTACACAGGAAACACCAACACCATGAAGTCCACCTGAAACCTTATACGAGTCTTTATCAAATTTACCCCCAGCACCTATTTTAGTCATAACAACCTCTAGTGCAGATACACCTTCTTTTTTGTGAATACCAATAGGGATTCCTCTCCCATTATCTTCAACAGTTAGACTTGAGTCTTTATTAATTTCAATGGATATTACTGAACAATATCCAGCCATTGCCTCATCTATTGAGTTGTCAACCACTTCGTAGACTAAATGGTGAAGGCCTCGAGACCCAACATCACCTATGTACATTGATGGTCTTTTTCTTACATGTTCCATGCCCTCAAGGGCCTGAATACTATCTGCAGAATATTGATTTTTTTTATTGTTTGTAGACATTTTTTAGCTTAAAAATACACTAATAAATATACTAAAAAATGAGGGGGGAAAAAAGCTGAGAATACCAGTATTTATAGTAAACTTATCAACATTTTATTTATATGATTTATTATGAATATTTGAGACAGAACGACCACTAGGATCATTCATGTTTTTAAATGCCTCATCCCATTCAAGAGCTTGTGGAGTACTACATGCTACAGAAGGAACTGAAGGAACTGATTCTGCTGCTGCATTACTTGGAAAATGATCTTTGAAAATTGATCTGTAAAAAAACTCTTCCTTATTTTGAGGAGGATTTATAGGAAATATTTTAGAAGCATTTTTAAAGTCAGAATCAGAAACCTCCTCTGAAACAAGTTCTTTTAAACTATCAATCCAAGAATATCCCACTCCATCAGAGAATTGTTCCTTTTGTCTCCAAAGAACACTTTCAGGAAGATAGTCTTTAAAAGCTTCCCTTAAAACCCATTTTTCAATTCTACCATTTTTTATCATCTTATCTTCAGGATTTATTCCCATTGCAATATCAATAAATTCTTTATCTAGAAAAGGTACTCTACCTTCAATTCCCCAAGCAGCAAGAGACTTATTAGCCCTTAAACAGTCATATTGATGGAGCTTATCTAGCTTCCTTACAGTTTCCTCATGAAATTCTTTTGCATTTGGGGCTTTGTGAAAATAAAGATAGCCACCAAATAATTCATCAGCTCCTTCACCTGAAAGGACCATTTTTATACCAAGTGATTTAATAGCTCTAGCCATTAAATACATAGGAGTAGATGCTCTAACAGTAGTAACATCATAAGTTTCAAGGTGGTATATTACATCTCTAATAGCATCAATTCCTTCTTGAACGGTAAAGTTTATTTCATGGTGAATAGTTCCTATATGGTCAGCAACAATTTTTGCAGCTTTTAGATCAGGCGCTCCTTCTAGTCCTACAGAAAAAGAATGAAGCTGTGGCCACCAGGCATCAATTTGATCATTCGATTCAATTCTTTTAGATGCAAATTTTTTAGCAAGTGCTGACGTTATAGAAGAATCTAATCCACCAGACAACAAAACTCCATATGGTACATCACTCATTAGCTGTCTCTTAACTGCAGCTGACAAAGAATCATGAATTAACTTAATTTTTGTTGCTGAGTTCTCAACACTATCATATAAAGTCCATTTAGGAACATACCATTTAGTTAATTCACCATCACTACTATCAAGATAATGCCCAGGTGGGAATAGCTCTATCTTATCACATACACCTTCTAATGACTTAAGCTCAGACGAAACATAGAAGATTTTTTGTTTGTCCCATCCTATATAAAGAGGAATAATACCCATGTGATCCCTAGCAATTATATACTTATCATTGGATGAGTCATATAATGCAAAAGCAAAAATTCCATTCAAATCATTTAAGAAGTTGACTCCTTTTTTTTGATACAATGCTAAAATTACTTCACAATCAGATTCTGTTTTAAAATTATAGTCAGGGGTATGTTTTTCTTTAAGATCTATATGATTATATATCTCTCCATTTACAGCTATTACTTTAAATCCATCATCAGAAATTATTGGCTGTTTCCCAGAAGTAGGATCAACTATAGCAAGTCTTTCATGAGCAAGAATAGCCTTTTCATTAGAATATATACCGCTCCAGTCAGGTCCTCTATGCCTAACCTTTTTTGCCATCCTCAGGACATTAGATCTTATTTCATCACTATTGCTTTTAATATCAAAAGCACAAACAATTCCACACATATTCTAGTTATATCTTCTGTTAAATACTAGTTCACCGTTTATAAAGGTTGCAACAATATTAGTATTAGGAATTGAAGTCTCTGGAGATCTAAGGATATCATTATCAAGAATTATAAAATCAGCATCCTTTCCAACCTCAATGCTACCCTTTTCATTTTCTTCAAAGTTTGCAAATGCACCAAAAATTGTCATCGCCTTAAGAGCATCAACTCTGTTCATAATATTTTCTGTCTGAAATCCATCTTCTGGATATCCGTCTTTATCTTTTCTAACTGTTGCAGAATAGAAAGTCATCATGGGACTAATTTCTTCAACTGGGAAATCAGTTCCAAAAGCTATAACTGTTGATTTTTCAAGCAGATCTTGAAATGCATAAGCATGTTTAGCTCTTTTTTTACCTATTCTATCATATAGCCAGTACATATCACTAGTAGCATGAGTTGGCTGCACAGAAGGGATAATTTTTTGATTAAACAATTCAATATCATCTTCACTCAAGACTTGGGCATGCTCAACACGCCACCTTGGATCACGATAATTAAACAGAGCGTCCCTATACACGTTTAAAACAATTCTATTTGCATTATCACCAATTGCATGGGTATTCATCTGGAATTTGGTCCCAGCTAGTTTAAATGCTAAACTTTTTATTGAATCAATTGGAGTTCTTATAATACCGAAATAACCTTTTTTATCAGAATACTCATTAATCATGCTTGCACCTCTAGAACCTAGGGCTCCATCTGCATATACCTTTACTGATCTAACATTTAGTCTATCTGTTTTGTATGGACCTTGACTTATGTAGTAATCAACATCAGGTCCGTTTTCAATCATTGCGTAAATTTTAATTTTAAGAATTCCCAATTTTTGTAAGCTATCAATTAATTCTATTTGTTTTCTAGAGATACCAGCTTCTGAGACAGTAGTGAGCCCATTTTCAAATGCCATGTCTTGTGCAGATAGTAATGCCTTTATTGATTCCTCTTTTGTAGGCGCAGGAATAATGTTATCAATTAACTGCATAGAGTTATCTATTAGAACTCCTGTTAACCTTCCACTAGATTTAATAAATTCCCCACCATCTATCATTGATGAATTAGATATACCAGCAAGATTTAATGCATAATCATTTACTACATATGCGTGACCATCAATTCTCTCTAAGATAACAGGTTTATCAGGAAATGCTTGATTTAATAATTTGTTTGTTGGTAATGATTTAACACTCCAATCATTTTGGTCCCAGCCTCTACCTATTATAAAATTTTTATTATTTTTTTTATCGAATTCAATTACTCGATCAACTATTTCATAAAAACTTTTTGTGCCCTTTAAGTCTACTTGAGCATTTGAAAACCCAAGGCCATAAAAGTGTGCATGAGAATCGATAAAGCCAGGGTATACAGGAAGACCCTCTGCATTTATAATATTGGATGAAGAGTAACTTGAAATAACCGAGTCATCACCTACATAAACAAACTTTCCATCTTTTACAGCAAAAGAAGTAGCTAATTGACTTAAATCATTTGAAGTAAAAACCTCCGCATTATAAACAATTAGATCAACCTTTTCAGCACATGAGGTTAATAAAAGAAGTTGGAATATTAATAATTTTTTACCCATTTCACCCATAAAAAATAAAATACAAATTAAGTCAAATGAATCATATCAAACAAAAAAAAACAGAATAAAAATTAACAATTTCATATTACAATTATTTATTACTTTGGCTATAAATAATTATGAATATTGTTGAAATAGAAAATACTACCCTTTCAATCAATGAGGAAAATGTTTTAGAAAATTTAAATTTTGAATTATCTAAAGGAGAAATGAAATTTTTAATTGGAAAAACTGGAAGTGGAAAAACAACATTTATAAATTCTATATTTGGAAATTTAAAACCTTCCAAATCTAGTCTATTTAAAGTCTTAGACTTTGACATAAATAAGATTAGCGATAATGATATTCCTTATTTAAGGAGAAAAATTGGATTTGTGTTTCAAGATTTTAAGCTTTTAAAAGACAGAAGTATTTACGATAATTTAAGCTTTGTACTAAGAGCAACTGGATGGAATGAAAAAGATAAAATTAACTATCAAATAGATAGAGTTCTAGAATTAGTCGGATTTGACTCACCAACAAGCAAATTTCCAAATGAGTTATCAGGAGGAGAACAGCAAAGAGTTGCTATTGCAAGATCTATGCTAAATGATCCTGAATTAATTATTGCAGACGAACCAACTGGTAATTTAGATCCAGAAACTAGTTCTGAAATAATATCTCTTTTTAAAAAACTTAACTCTATGGGTACATCGATGATAATTGCAACACATGATTATAATTTAATACTTAAATTAGATGGACAGGTCTATAAATGTGAAGATGGAAGTATATTTGAAGTTAAAAGAAAGTAAATATGATTACAGACAAAATACCTAAAGATAAATTTCTATTAATAGCAGGTCCATGTGCAATTGAAGGTGATGAAGTTACTTTTGGTATTGCAGAGAAGCTTATATCCATTACCTCAAAATTATCTATACCCCTTGTATTTAAGGGAAGCTATAGAAAAGCCAACAGAACTAGGCTTGATAGTTTTACTGGTATTGGTGATCTTAAAGCACTAAAAATTTTAAAGAAAATTAACACTAAATTTAATATTCCCGTTATTACTGATATTCATGGAAAGGATGAGGCTGAATTAGCTGCAGAATATGTTGATATACTTCAAATTCCTGCTTTTCTTGCAAGACAAACCGATCTACTTGTGAGTGCAGCAAAAACTGGAAAAACAGTTAATATAAAAAAAGGACAGTTCATGAGCGCAGAAAGCATGAAGTATGCAGTTGATAAGGTTAAACAATCTGGGAACAATAATATTATGTTAACTGAGAGAGGAACTCAATTTGGATACAACGATCTCATAGTAGACTATAGAGGAATCTCTGAATTAAAGAAATTAGCTCCTACCATATTAGATGTTACACATTCTGTTCAAAAACCAAATCAAAGTTCAGGTATAACTTCTGGAAGCCCCGAACATATTGAGTCTCTAGCTAAAGCAGGAATAGTTAATAGTGTCGATGGAATATTTCTTGAAACACACACTAATCCATCTGAAGCAAAGAGTGATGGGTCAAATATGTTAGACATAAAAAACCTAGAAAAATTATTATCTAATCTTCTAAAATTAAGAGAGGTATCTTCTAAACTATAATCTCAATTATCATATCTTTGCAAATCTATTGTACTTTGAAATTTTGGGGTCGACAGGTTTTGACAGCAAGACTGATTTTTTTATTAGCAGGTCGAGGTTTGGAAATAAACTCGTTAAATTAATTTTCAGCTATTAAATGGCGAAAATAACTACGCTCTAGCTGCATAATTGACTGAATCATAGTAAGTCATTGCGAATCTCAACTAGGTTGAGAAGCTGGATGTCTCATAAAGACTCTGATTAACAGTTTTTATATATGAGATACCATTAAGTTAATCTAGAGTTTTATTGTCACTGAATAAAACTTAAAACTTAAAGTGATAAGGAAAATATTTTGGTTGTTATCTACCAAGTATTTTCTCGAAAATTTAAAGATAAATAAGCTTGTAGAAGGTAATTTAATTACTTGTTTGGACGCGGGTTCGAATCCCGCCGACTCCACAAATTTTATTTTTTCCCTCTTTTATTTTTAATCAATCAATTTCTTTTATAAATTGAAAAAATAATCAAACTAATTTATAATTATGAAAAATTTACTACTAACATTCTTAATGTTTGTTACATTAAGCACCTTCAGTCAATCTTCAACTTGGATTCCTGTTGTTATTGAAGAAGGGAAAGACATGGAATATCTTGCTTTTGAAAAAAACTGGATGTCGATTAATAAAGCACTTATAGATGCTGGATACAGAACCGGATGGTCTGTATGGAAAAGAACACCTAAGGATGGTGATGATGGCTGGGCACAATACTATGTTGTTGTTGGAAATAATGACGATAAGCAGCTTAGTCAAGAAGAATGGGCTCCTTTTATGCAGAAAGCCCTAGGAAAAAGTCAGAGAGCAATTTCTAAAATGATGGATGGTAGCGGTATTATTGCTGAAGCTAGGCCACTACAAATTTCATGGGTTGGAGGAACAGTTTATGCTGGAAGTTCTATCAAACCTGGGGATAAAATGTATTTTCACTATATGACTCAACAAAATGAAAATTTTGAAGAGCTTGAATTAAATGTTTGGCAACCAATTGCAGAAGACCAAATCATAGAAGGAACTAGAAAGTTTTGGGGACTTGCTAAGGTTGATAATAAAAGTGATAACTTCCAGGGAGATGCTACTCATATCGCATTTAATATAATGAATGGTGACACATTTGCTCAAACACAGAGCACAACTCCTAATTGGGATTTTAAAACTACACAAATGATGGGTCTTGTTCAGGAATCAAGAGAAATGCTTGATGCCGAAAAATTAACTTGTGTATATATACTTAACTAAAATTTAAAAGATGAAAAATTTAATACTAACAACAATATTATTATTTACTGCAACTATTAATGCACAGTATGCAATTATAAGTGCTGTTGACGTTAAAGAAGGATCTGATGAAGGGTACCTTAAACTTGAGGAGTTTTTTGGCCCTATTCATGATGCCACAATTGAAGCAGGTGTTCAAAATAGCCAAACTGTTTTCAAGGTAACTTCAGAAGGACAAAATGAAGATTATCCTGACTATATCATTATAACAGGATTTTCAAGTAAAGAACAACTTAATGCTTATAATGAAAGTTGGTCTACTGAGGCTTGGACAAATTTTGCAAGGAGGGTTTATAGAGGTAAAATGTCTAGTAGAGCTATATCAAGAATGATGAATTCTGTCGGAGATTACAGCAATGAAAGAAGAAACTATCATATTGAATTAATTGCAGCAACACCATTTATAGGAGGAGATTGGAATCCTGGTGATAAAGCTTCAATGAACCCTATGATTAAAAAAAATGAAGACTTTGAAAATTATGAAACAAAAGTTTGGATGCCAGTAATTCAGAAAGAAGTTTTAAAAGGAAATCATGGAGGATGGGCTTTTGTAAATATATATGAAAAGAATGAAAACGCATACGAAAACTTAACTCATATGGTATTCAATAAAATGAATGAATCTCAATGGTCTGATGAAGCGTTTGAGACTTTTAACTCATTCCAATACCAAAAATTAAATGAAGGTCTTTCAGCGTCTAGAGATATGTTAGATGCAATTCAATTAGAGGTCATATCATCACACTAAACAATTAATTAAAACTAAAACTATGAAACAATTACTATTAACATTATTAATAACATTCACATTTTCATTAAATGCTCAATATGCAGTTATGTATGCAGTTGATCTAAATGAAGGGGCTGAAGAAGATTATTTGAAACTTGAGGCATTCTGGTCTGAAATTCATAAAGAAGCAATTAAACAAGGTTCTCAAAATGGATGGTCAGTCTGGAAAAGAACACCCAAAGAAACAGATGAAGCAAATGCTCCTGAATACATAATCTTTGATGGATTCGAATCTGAAGAAAAAATGAATGCAGGCTACAATGGGACTGAATTAGCTTTTCAAACTTATAAGGGCAAAATGTCTAGAAGAAGTATTCAAAGAATGCTAGATCAAACAGGTTCTGAAAGTAAAGAAAGAAGAACTTATCAACTTAAGGGAGTTGCTGCAACAATACTTGCAGGTGGAGACATAAAGAAAGGTGATAAGATGTCGGTAAACTTCATGAATAAGAAAACTGATGATTTCGAGAATTATGAAACTCAAGTGTGGAAACCAGTTGCTGAAAAAAATATTCTTGCTGGTAATTTAAGACAGTGGATTTTAGTTGAAGCAATCAGTAGATCAGAAAATGCTTATTCTGGTTGGACACATTTAGTGTTTAATGTACAATCTGAAAATCAAGGAGAACCCGTTATGATGTCTGGTTTTAAATGGGACAAGCTTTGGGAAGGAATTGAATCATCGAGAGATATGAGTGAAGCAGATGAATTAGTCTGTGTTTATTCTATGAACTAATAACTAAAATTTAAAAGATGAAAAATTTAATACTAACAACTATATTATTATTTACTGCAACTATTAATGCACAGTATGCAATTATTAGTGCTGTTGACCTAAATGAGGGGACTGAAAATGATTATCTTCAAACTGAAAAATTTTGGGGGCCACTTCATAAAAAGGCAATTGAAGATGGGGTTCAAACTCAACAAGCTGTTTGGAAAGTTATTCAAACTAACGATCAGAGAGATAATCCTGCTGATTACTTTATAATTACAAGTTTTTCTAGTAAAGAGCAATTAGCAAATTATAGCTCTGCAGACTATGGTGCTTATGCTCAAGAAGTATATAAGGGAAAGATGTCTCGAAGAGCTATTACAAGAATGTTCGAGGCTTCTAATAATTCAAGTAATGAAAGGAGAAACTACCACATTGAAGCTGTATCAAGGACAATACTTGCAGGAGGAGATTTAGAACCAGGAGATAGAATGAGTATTACATCTACAATAGCAAAATCTGATGATTTTGAAAGCTGGGAATCTGAAATAATTAAACCAATGGTTGAGAAAGAAATTTTAATGGGACAACATAGATATTGGGGTCTTGCTAAAGTTTATGAAAGAACAGATAATGCATATAAAAATGCTACTCATTTCTTTTTTAACATTGGAGTTCCAGATGTTCCTAGGACAGGTTGGGAATCTATGGGTGATACTTTTGAGGGAACAAAGCTAAGAGAAGGTGTTCAATCAGCAAGTGATCATCAAAACTTTGTAACACTTGAATTAGTTTCAATTCACAACTAATTATTAAATTTTACGATTAAAAGACCCACCTTAATGGTGGGTTTTTTATTTTTGTACCATGTATAAAGAGGAAATAATTGAATTTTTATCTAATTATGGTATTAGTTCATCCGTGTCAGCCCTTATATCAACAGGTATTATAATACTATCTATAACAGTAATAGTCATTATAATAAATTTCATAACAAGAAGGATAATCCTATCTTTTTTTAAAAGAATTGCAAAATCAACTTCATCAACATTTGATGATCTTTTAATAAAAAATAGGGTCCCAAGACTTTTATCATTTATACCATCACTTTTTTTTCTTTACATAGTTGTTCCTACATATACAGATAATCTTGTAATTATTATTGAGGCATTGACTATTTTATTATTTATAGTAACTATAAAATCTATTCTAGGAACAGTAAAAGATTATTTTAAACAAAGCTCTTCTTTAAAGCATATACCAATAGATAGCTATATCCAGGTAATAATGATATTTATTTGGTTTATTGGTATCATTTTAATTCTATCTGTACTTACTGGAAGAGAAATTGGAACATTTCTTGCATCACTAGGAGCTCTTTCAGCTATAATTATATTAGTCTTTAGAGATACCATTCTTGGGTTTGTATCAAGTATTCAAATTACAGTAAATGATACTGTAAGGATAGGTGATTGGATTACTATGAAAGGCTCTGATGCTGACGGAACTGTGATAGAAGTAAATCTTTCCACAGTAAAAGTTCAAAATTTTGATAATACTATTACAACTATTCCAACTTACAAGCTTGTGTCAGATTCATTTATAAATTGGAGGGGGATGGAAGAATCAAAAGGGAGAAGAATTAAAAGATCACTTTTAATCAAACCAAGCTCTGTTCGATTTTTAAAAAATGAAGAAATTGATGAACTAAAAAAAGTAAAATTGATAGAGGGTTATTTAACTCAGAAAAGATCTGAAATTGAAATATATAATAAGAAAGAAAATATTGATAAAGCTATGCTTTTAAATGGGAGAAACTTGACTAACCTTGGAGTATTCAGAACTTATATTGAAGAATACCTAAAGGCTCATCCAATGACTAATGATGATCTAACCATGATGTGTAGACAGCTTGAACCTACCGCTCAGGGTATTCCAATTCAGATATATACTTTTTCAAAAGACAAAGAGTGGACAAAATATGAGGCCTTAACCTCTGATATTTTTGACCACCTTTTATCTTCTGTTAAATACTTTAAATTAGAATGTTTTGAACTTAATCAATATATTTCTAATTAATTCCTGAACCAGATATATGTGGATGATTTAATTCTTTAATCTTCTTCTCTATCTCTTTTACTTTTGAATTAATTAACTCTACATCCTTTTTATAATCACTAACTAACTTTTTTGAAAGTTCAAGATTATACTTATTCATTTCAGTTGGTCCGTAGAAAGTTGACAAACCTTGAGAGGCAATAGACAATCTGGATCCAATTGTAGGTTTATCCCACTCACCAATATCATTTTTAGCAGGATTTGTTCCATATTTGTCTCTTAATGTCAAATATTCATTTTTAACTTTTTCAAGTTCTGTAAACATATCTTCGTTTAATGATTCAGTTAACATTAACGCCTTTTCTAGTAAATTTAATTTTGACTGTAATCTTGAGAAAGTATCTGAATAAACAGAATATTCATTATAGACAGTTGCTAAATCTGAAGCATGAGAATTATATTCTTCAAATGATGCGCCTTTAAGGATTCCCTCTCTAAGAAGTTTTACACCAAATTCAATAGGACCATCAAGCTTTTCAAGCTCTCCATCTTTTTTCATATATAGGGTTGCATAATATTTTCCTGGTGTAACAAAAGGTCCAGTTGATTCTCTCCAACCAGATCTTCCTGTAATAGTATAGTAACTTTTATGTTTAAGATCCCATGCTATTCTACCCGATCCTTTTGAAGCTCTTTTATTTACATTTCTAATTAGATTACCCTCTGAGTCATTAATTGATAATATTAAAGTTGCTGGCTTTTCTCTCATTTCCTCAGTTAAGGATTCGTATCCAGGGAAAGGGATGTCTTTACTTTCTTTGTTTAATGATGCTTCTTCTTTTTTTCTTTTTGACTTTATTGTTTCAGGTGCATCTTTTAAATGATAAGTAAATACAGCTCCAAAAGTAGGATTTTCAGCAACGTAATACTGACCACCAGTATTTCCAAGCGCGTTTCTTTGCTTAAATAGCTTAGCATCTCTTGGCTTAAATAGTTTACCCTTAACAGATAGATTATCTTTATTAACCATTTCTCTTAAGGCAGAATAGTCGTCAAGTACAAAGAAACCTCTTCCAAAAGAAGCTGCTACAAGATCATTTTCTCTTTCTTGAATTACTAAGTCTCTAAATGAAATTGTTGGAGTCCCAGGAAGTTTTTGCCAATATTCACCACCATTCAAAGAAGTGTACACTCCAAACTCAGTTGCAAGAAATAATAGATCTTTTTCAATATGATCTTGAGCTAGTCTCCAAACTAATGTCCTTGAAGGAATATTATTAGATATTGATTCCCAAGTCTCTCCTAAGTCTTCACTTTTAAATAGATAAGGATTTAAATCTCCTTCTTTATGATTATCTAATGATACATAAACTGTATTTTCATCAAAAAGATCAGCTTTAATATCATTTACAAAAGTTCTATCAGGCAGACCCAACTCAGTTACTGGAATCTCTTTCCATGTATCCCCACCATTAGTTGTTACATGGATAAAACCATCATCGGTACCAGACCATATTATTCCCTCTTTTACTGGGGACTCAGATAATGATGTTATTGTGTTATATTGAGACATAGCCTTAACATCCCAAGAATTATCCCAGCTTTGTTTTCTTCCGAGTATTGGAAGCTCAATTCTATTTTCATTTCTTGTTTGGTCTCCTGAAATCGCATTCCAACCATCTCCCCTATTTTCAGATTCCCATACTCTATAAGAAGCTATATATATTTTTGCAGGATTATGCGGGCTAACTAAAATAGGAGTATCCCAGTTAAATCTTTCATAAGGATCTCCCTCCTCAGGTTGAG
>CABYAF010000016.1 GCA_902516925.1 uncultured Bacteroidota bacterium | reverse complement strand
GAAGTATAAAGGTTCCAAGCCTTTAAAATGAAATACTCTCATTTTTTATTCTTTCTTTTTGTCATGTGTATCTCATGTAATACCGAATCTACTTCATTAAATTACACTAATGAGAAAGTACCTGTTAGTATTGCCAAGAACTTTACTATGACATATACTGACTCAATGCTTACTAAATCATTTGTTTCAGGTAAAATTCACTATGATTTTACAAATGATATTTTAAACTATTCTGAATTTTTTGAAAATGTAGAACTGGTCATATATGATGAAAACAAAACTTCAACAATTAGATCAGAGTATGCAATTGTATACAACTCGTTTAGATTTATGGAATTTAATAATAATGTTAAAATTACAACAACAGATGGAGAAGTATTAACAACCGATAAGCTATATTATGATACAGAGAATGAATGGCTTTTTACTGAAAATGATTTTGAGTATATTGATAACACAAATAAAATAGTTGCTAATAGGCTTGATTCAAATAGAGACTTTACCGATCTTGTAACTGGTAGTCTAACAGGATCTATTAATATTACAGAAGAATGAAACATTATCTAATTTCAGAAATAATTTATTGGGTGATTGCTGTTATTTCAATTTTCAGTTTTTTTGAAAACTGGGGTATAAATGATAACAGAGCTTATATATTTTTAGGATTTTCAGTTCTTTCAGTTTTTATGGCTCTTTTTAGAAGACATTTTAGAAGAAAATATTCAAAGAAAAATTAAATGATAATTTTACTTAGCCTTCTATCTTCAGCATTCTTTTCAGGAATGGAAATAGCATATGTTTCATCTAATAGACTTAATCTTGAGATTGAAAAAAAACAAAAAGGTTTAATTCCAAAGCTATTATCCATAATTACTAAGGATCCATCAAGATTCATATCTACTATGTTAATAGGGAACAGTTTTGCTTTGGTAATTTATGGATTATTTATGGGTCAATTTATTGTGGACAACTTATCATTTTTGTTTTTACCATCTATGAACGAATTGACAATACTTCTACTTCAAACAATAATTTCTACCTCACTTATATTAATTGCAGCTGAATTTATTCCAAAAGTATTATTTCAAATCTATTCTAACCTTTCAATGAAAATCTTTTCAATTCCTGCATTTATTTTTTATATAATTTTATATCCTATTACTAGTTTGGTAACAATAACTTCAGACTTTATATTAAAGACTTTTTTTAAGGTAACTAATCAAGAATCTGAATTCTCATTTTCAAAGGTAGAATTAGAAAACTATATTGAGAATGAGATAGATAAGTCTGATGAAAACCTAGATTCAGAAATTGAAATTTTTCAGAATGCCCTTGAGCTTTCTGAAATTAAGGCTAGGGATGTAATGGTTCCAAGAGCAGAAATTATTGCTTTAGAAAATACTTCAAATATTGAAAATGCAAAAAAAATTTTAATTGAAACAGGTCTTTCAAAGATTCCTATATATAGAGAATCAATAGATGATATAGTAGGATATATTCACTCATTTGATTTTTTAAAAAAACCTAAGAAAATTAATGAGTTTATTTTACCAGTTGTTTTTGTTCCAGAGCCTATGCTGGTTAATGATGTTTTAGAAAAACTGACTAGACAAAGAAAAAGTATTGCTGTTGTAATTGATGAATATGGTGGAACATCTGGAATTATAACCGTTGAAGATATAGTTGAAGAACTATTTGGAGAGATAGAGGATGAACATGATAATTATGATCTTCATGAGAAAAAGATATCAGAAGGTGTTTATGAGCTTTCTTCTAGACTTGAGATAGAATACCTAAATAAATCATACGATTTAAACTTGCCAGAGTCTGAGTCCTATGATACACTTGGTGGATTAATTGTTTTCAACAAAGAGGAGATTCCTAAGGTTGGTGATGAGATTATAATTAATGGATATTCCATTCAAATTCTTCATGCTTCATCATCAAAAATTGAAAAGGTGGTTTTAAAAAAAACCCACCAGGAGTAGTATAAATTAATACTAAGTTGTAATTTCGAAAATTATTTAGATTATGGCAGTACTTGGACAAATTAGAAAAAGATCGATATTCCTTATAATAGTTATTGGGATGGCATTATTTGCCTTTGTGATTTCAGGTGTTTTTACATCCAATGGTGGATTTGGAGCAAATAAACCAATAGGTGAGATTAATGGAGAAGAAATTGATTATGAGACTTTTAATATGATGGTAGAACAAGCTCAGACTGTTTATGGTCTTAATACATTAAACGCAGTTAATTTAGCATGGAATCAAGGCATAAAGAACCAAGCACTTCTTCAAGAGTTAGATAAGCTTGGAATAGATGCTGGAAAAGATCAACTTGAACAAATAATTTCAGGTGACCAATCTATAGTGTTGAATCCTCTTTTTCAAAATGAAATTGGCCTTTTTGATTTTACTAAATTCTCAAATTATATATCACAATTAAAGACATCAAATCCAAATATGTATAATCAATGGAGGCTTCAAGAACAAAATATAATTTCACTAGCCAAACAAAAAATTTATTTTGATTTGATTAAATCAAGTGTCATATATACTGATGTTGAGTCAAATATCCAATATCATCTTGAAAATGATAAAGTAAATATTGAATATTTAAGAATTCCCTACGATATAATTCCTGACTCCATTATCCAAATTAAAGACTCGGAGATTTCATCATATATAAAAAACAATAGAAATGATTTCGAAAAGGGAGAATATAGAAAAGTTGAATATGTTTTTATTCCTGACGTTGCATCCTCACTTGATGAAGCAAGTATAAGGTCTGACCTTGAACAATTAAGAGATGGTTTCTCTCAATTGAACCCTGTGTCAAACTCCATTGAAGAAATTACTGGATTTAAAGATGTTAAAGATTATTCAGAGTTTATTGAAATATATTCTGATGTAAGCTGGGACTCTATCTATTCAACTAAACAAGAAATTGGTGGAGATTTCTCTGATATTTTATTTGGTTTAAGAGAGGGTGAAGTATTTGGTCCATACAGAGATGGGAATACATTAAAAATTTCTAGGATGATTGATAAAAAAAGGGATGGAAATTTAAATAAAGTTTTAATTGCTGATGTTGTAAAAGATGTTGTTCCATCTAACGAGTCTTCAAATAACAACTATAGAAAAGCCTCTCAAGCAGAGTTTGATGCAAATAATGATTTACCATTAAATAATAGCGATTCATCACTATTTATAGATTCATTTGATTCATTTGATCAATTTGACTCTGGTCTACCGGGTGTAACAAACTCAAGGCAGGTAATTAAATGGATCTACGAAGATCAAACTAAAGTGGGAAATGTTAAAAGATTCACATTGAATGAAGGATATCTTGTAGCTAAGGCTTTAAGCTTTAATAAAAAGTCATTGCCAAATGTTGATGAAGTTAGAGATGAAGTTTCAAATACTCTTTTAAAAGATAAAAAATTTGAATTTTTTGTAAAAAAATATAAAAGTTCAAATGATATTGAATTAATCTCACAAGACTATGATATTGTATTAGAGAGAGCCTCTGCTGTTACTCAAAATGACCCTATTCTTGTTGGTGCTGGTGATGAACCATATATTATTGGTTCTTCATTTTCTTTAGATGAAGATGAAACATCCAAAATTCTAAAAGGTAATAATGGTATCTATTTAGTAAGACTTCTATCAAAAGAGATTGCAGAAGATATAAGTATAGGTGCAGCAATTTCTAATTCTTTGAGTGATCGAGAAGTTGAGAGAATTTCAACTTTAATTCCAGAAGTTCTTGAGTCTAAAGCAGAAATAGTTGACAACAGAAGTTTATATTACTAAACTAATAGCTCTTCATACTTAAAAATAGTTGAATAGCCTTTCTTTTTAAAATATGTAATTGGGTCAATATGACTTGTTACCATAATCATATCACCTCCCCATGCTCCAAGACTCTTTATACTCCCATTAAAATCTTTAAAAAGTGTTTCCTTTATAGTAGGCTTAGATATTAATTTTGATATAATTAATTCATGTGATTCTATCAATTCATTATATACCTCTATCGTGTTACACTTCAAGATCATAGAAGTGATATTATTAATTTCATTAATAATTGAATCAGAAGCTTTATTATTATAATTTTCAATTTCAGAAATTGAACTTTGCTTTTTGTTTAAATAAATAAAATATATTTTTTCATGAAAAGGGGGCTTAAAACTTACTTCATCTATTATATTTTGACCTTTATTTAATTGATAAACTATTGGTGAAAAACTATTTGCACACGCTATATCATATCCACTCCCCTTAAAAATTTTCTTATTTAAGACATATGGATCAACACCAGATAATTTTGCAAGGTTTGATATTAAAGTAGATGAAGATCCTAAACCCCAATCTTTATCAAATGTTAGATTAGTCAATATATCAGATCCATGATTCTTCAAAAAGGATGTATTATATTCTCTAATTAGATTTACTATTCTAATTAATGTTTCTGAAACTTTTTTTGATGAAGTTGATTTAATTTCTAAGTTTTCATTTTTTATTGTGCATTCAAACCAAATTTTTCCATCGTAATTTATACTCTTCCAATTAATTAAGTTTGATTGATTCTCTTCTAATTTTAAATATTGTCCATATTTTGTAGGACTTGCTAAAGATAATGCTCCATCAAGAATAACATATTCACCTGTAAGAAGGACTTTTCCACTACTATAAATTTCCATAATTAATTAATTTTGGTCGAGGAAATCTTTTACAGATTCACTATTAATCTCTTTATCTCTAAAATATTCTTCAGCTTTGTCAATTTGATCTTTAGAAGCATTTTGTTTAATCAGAATATTTATTAAATGCATTTTCATGTGTCCTTTTTGTATCCCTGTAGTAACTAATGATTTTACAGCTGCAAAATTTTGTGCCAGACCAACAGAACAAATAATATTCATTAAGTCATCTGATGTTGGATTCTTTAGAAGTTTTAATGATAGTTTCACCATAGGATGAACGTCTGTTATTCCACCTACCGTTCCAATTGATAAAGGAATTTTTAGGCTAATTTTAAAAACATTATTAATTATTGAGCACTTTGATAGACTCTTAACCCCTTCCAATTGAGTAGATCCACCATTTACTCGATAAAACATGTCTGTTGTAATCTTTAAAGAGCCTAAATCTCCATAGGTATTTCCAGAAATAACATTATTTAAGTCAATAATATTCTGGACTGTTCCTTTACCATAGGTTTGTTTGCTCCCAAGTATTACAGCTCTATTATAATCTTGTAAAGCAGCTGCTAAAATTTCTGAGGCAGATGCAGAAAACTCGTTAACCATTATAACAAGTGGTCCATCCCATAATATTGAAGAATCATTGTCTCTAAGTATCTCTTTTCTTCCGCCTATACTTTTAACTTGAACTACTGGACCTTTTTCTATAAAAAACCCAGTAATATCAACTACAGTTTTAAGAGACCCACCCCCATTATTCCTCAAATCTAAAATCAGGCCATCAATCCCTTTATTTTTTAGGGAAATAATTTCTTTCTTTATATCACTTGCAGCATTACGCTCACCGTAATCATCAAAATCTACATAAAATCTTGGTAGGTTTATTAATCCATAAGTATTTTCTTCATCATTTATAATTGAGGATTTAGCATATGTCTCTTCAAGCTCAACTATATCTCTAGTTATTTCTACTTGTTCTATACCACCATCAACCCTTTTGACAGTTAAGTATACATTTGTTCCTTTTTCTCCTTTTATTAAGTCTGTTGCATCACTTAGTTTCATCAAAGATATTTCTTGTGGTTCTTCTTCTTTAGACTGGGCAACAGCAATTATTATATCTCCTACATTCAATAAATTATCTCTCCAGACTGGACCACCTATAATAACTTCCGAAATTTCAACTTGTTGATTTCTTTTAAATAATCTTGCACCTATCCCTTGAAACTTTCCTGAAATATTTTGATCAAAGACATCTTTTGCTTCAGGTGCTAAATAAGTTGTGTGAGGATCATATTGAGTGACTATTGAATTTAAATATATAGAGAACCAATCTTTCCTTTCAAGTTCACTATTGAACTGGAAAAAATCTCTTAGATTATCGTTAATAGATTTTCTGGATTCAATTTCAATTTCAGTGTCTGTTTTTGTTGTTTCATCTTCAATATTAATTTCTTTTTTTGAGGCAAAGCCATCTAAAGCAGACAACTTTAATCTTTTTCTCCATAATTTTTTGAGCTCAGCAATACCATTAACATACTCCTGATTTTCATAGTCAAGGTTAATTTCCTCTTCTAAATTAAAATTAAAAGGTGTGAATAAAACTTCCTCATAAAAACTTTCAACCTCATCCATTCTAGTTTGAAGTGTTTCATAAACTATGTTAAAAAAAGTAATATCAGATGATTTTATTTGGTCATCTATTAGAAGTCTATATTGAGAAAATAATTCAATATCTGACTTAATTAAAAATCTTTTTTGTGAATCAACTGCATCTATAAAATCTTCATAAACATTTATTGAAAAATCATCATTAATTACTTTAGGATCATAGTGAAGTTTGTCAAGCACGTAGGATACAAGATCAACAAGAAGTTTATCTTTATTTGGTTCTTCACTTGAAAATTTTGTATTTGAAACTTCAAAGTAGATTACAAATGAAACTACCGCAGATATCAAAAAGCCAAATATTCTTAAAAACATGATGCTAAATTAATTTAAAAAAAAACAAGAGAGTAAGAATAACAGTAAACTTTATGTTAAAGTTAAAGTAGTTAATCGTTTTTATATCTTTACATCAAATAATATTTATGGCAAAACCGCTAATATTAGTAACAAATGATGATGGTATAAATGCACCAGGTATAAGAACACTAATTAGTGTGATGAAGGATGTTGGAGATGTCATTGTTGTTGCCCCAAATAGCCCTCAATCTGGAATGGGACATGCCATAACTATAAATTCTACACTTCATTCTTCAAGGATTACTTCAAAGGATAGTGAAATTATTGAATATAGCTGTTCAGGTACTCCCGCAGATTGTGTTAAATTGGCAATAAATGAACTTATGCCAAGAAAACCTGATTTATGTGTTTCAGGTATTAACCATGGTTCAAACTCATCAATTAATGTTATATACTCAGGGACTATGAGTGCAGCCATTGAAGCAGGCATTGAAGGTGTTCCAGCAATTGGTTTTTCTTTACTTGATTATAGATGGAATGCAAATTTTAGTGAATCCAAAGATTTTATAAAAAAAATTACTGAAAACGCATTAAAAAATGGTATTCCTAAAGGAGTTGTTTTAAACGTAAATATTCCTTCAGTAGAAAAATCAAAGATTAAAGGGGTAAAAGTCTGCAGACAAGCAAATGCCTCATGGGTAGAAGAGTTTGATAAAAGAAAAAACCCATTAGGACAAGAATATTATTGGTTAACGGGAAAGTTTGTAAATAAAGATAAAGGAGAGGATACCGATGAGTGGGCGCTAAATCAAAATTACATATCTATTGTTCCCGTTGAATTTGACTTAACTGCTCATCATGCCATTCAGGAATTAAATGAATGGAATTTTCAATGAAATATTACATAATTGCAGGGGAAGCTTCCGGTGATCTTTATGGATCAAAATTAATTGATGAAATATTCTCAATTGATGAAAAGGCTGATATAAGATTTTGGGGAGGTGATAATATGATAAAAAGTGGAGGATATAATGTAAAGCATATCAAGGAACTTGCTTTTATGGGATTCTACGAGGTTTTAAAAAACATAAAAACTATTGTTAGGAATATTAACTTCTGTAAAAATGATATCAAAGAATTTAATCCTGATAAAATAATTTACATAGACTATCCTGGCTTTAATCTTAAAATATGTAAATGGGCAAAGAATAACGGCTATAAAAATTATTATTATATAAGTCCACAAATATGGGCATGGAAAGAGAGTAGGATTAAATCAATTAAAAATAACATTGATAAACTATTTGTAATTTTTCCTTTTGAGAAGGAATATTATAAAGAAAAGCATAACATGGAAGTAGAGTTTTATGGTCATCCATTAATTGAACAAATTGATAATTTTAATTCTAGTAAAGAGTTCCTCAAGAAAAAAAATATTACCAAAGAGAGAGATATAATTGCTCTATTACCAGGTAGTAGATCACAGGAGATTAATTCAATGCTGCCAATTTTTCTGACATTAAAAAAACATTTTTCAAATTATGAATTTATAGTGGCTGGTGTTAAAAATGTAAACGATAGCGTTTACCAACCTGCCTTAGAATTAAATGTAAAAGTAGTTTACGATCAGACTTATGATCTGTTATCTCATTCAAAAATAGCAGTTGTTACAAGTGGAACTGCATCCCTTGAATGTGCACTTTTCAATATTCCACAGATAGTGTGTTATAAAACAAGTAGTATTAGTTACTTTATTGGTAAATCATTTGTAAATATTAGTTTTATTTCACTTGTTAATATCATACTAAAAAAATTTGTTGTTAAAGAGCTTATTCAAAATGACTTAACCGAAAAAAAACTAATAAACGAGTTATCCAATCTACTTAGTGGTAATAGAATTTCGGATATGCTGGATGAATATTCAAAGATATATTCAATGCTATCACGTAAAGAAACTTCAAAAAAGATTGCAACGTCGATTATTAGTTAATCCCATGCATCATCCTAACAATTTTTTTGTTTGAAAAAATCATCAACAAACCTACAATTGTCGGTATAATTGCAAAAATTAAAAAGAATGCAGCCATACCATATTCTTGTACAACTGGATCAATGTAACTCCCAGTTATTCCAGCAAAAAAATTAGCAATTGCACTAGATAGAAGCCAAATAGCAAACATAAATCCAACAATTTTTTTTGGAGCTAATTTACTTACATAGGACAGTCCTACGGGTGAAACACATAACTCGCCGAGTGTATGAAATAAATAAGCCAAAATCAAAAATATCATACTTTGAGAAGCTGTTGAAGCTCCAAGAGGAATATTAATTGATCCATAAGATAAAATTGCAAACCCTGTTGCCATTAAAATTAAACCTATACCAAATTTAATCGGTCCAGTTGGATTGTATTTAGATTGCCAAGCCTTAGAAAAAATTGGTGCAAAAACAATAATAAAGAAAGAATTTAAAATTGCAAACCAAGAGGCAGGCACTTCTGTTGCATCCTCATTAAACTCTCTTATTAGCATCCAAATCACTATTCCCCAAATAATGACAAAACTTGATGCAAGAAAAATATTTGAAACTGCATACTTTTCAAAAGTATTTTTAAACAGAAGATATAGAATTATTGTTAAAATAATCATTGGTACAATAGTTAAGAGTGTATTAACTATTTTAAATATTAGAGCACCTGTCCCCTCCAAGTCTCTAGCTGTATAATCACTGGCATAGATTGTCATACTTCCTCCTGCTTGTTCAAACCCCCACCAAAAAAATATAGTTACAAATGAAAAGATTACAATTACAAGAAGCCTATCAATAGTAACTTTTCTTGAAGTATTATCATTATTGTCTTTTTTTTCAATTTTTTTAGATTCCGATGGTTTCAAGCCCACATCACCAAATATATTTTGACCAAAATGAAATTGAAGCATTCCGAATAACATGAAAATACCAGCCAATCCAAATCCAAAATGCCAATTTACATTTTCACCTATGTAACCACATAGGAGTATTCCAAGAAAAGCCCCAGCATTAATTCCCATGTAGAAAATTGTATATGCTCCATCTTTTAGTTTACCCTCATCTTTATACATTTGGCCAACAATTGAGCTAATATTTGGTTTAAAAAGACCATTCCCCAATATTAATAAAGCTAACCCGACGTATAGATAAAAGTCATTGAAAACTTCAAGTGCCATAGCTGCATGTCCAAGAGTCATCAAAAATGCACCAGCAACAATTGCCTTCCTATATCCTGTAAGTCTGTCAGCGATCAACCCTCCAAAGATTGGAGTAACATAGACTAGTCCAGTATATAATGCATATAATTCCAGAGCCTCTGCCCTATCCCAACCCCAACCTTCATTTTCTATTGAAGAGATCAGGAATAAAACCAAAATTGCCCTCATTCCATAATAAGAGAATCTTTCCCACATCTCTGTAAAAAAAAGGGTAAAAAGACCAGAGGGGTGACCTAAAATTGTACGTTGATTTATCTCATCCCCATTAAAGATATTTAGTTTTTCCATAGATAGTGTTTACGAGGATTAAATTGAGATTGATTTCACTTATATTTACATAAAGTAAAGAAAATTATGCCAGATAAAATAATTGGTTTTTCAAAACTTTCAAGAGATGAGAAAATAAGTTGGATTAGCAAAAATTTTCTTGATAATTCAGATGAATTTGAAAGTATTTTAAATAAATATTTAAATGATGATAAAGAAATCCAATTAATTCATGATTCACTTTCAGAAAATGCAATATCAAATTTTCATCTACCCTATTCTATATCCCCAAATTTTTTAATAAATAATAAAAATTATTGCATTCCATTAGTTACTGAAGAAAGCTCTGTTGTTGCTGCATTATCTAATTCTTCAAAATTTTGGTATGATAGAGGGGGCTTTAAATCTAAAGTAATTTCAAAGATTAAGACAGGGCAAGTACATTTTAAGTATAAAGGAAATAGAGAAAATCTTGAAAAATTTATAAATGATAATGAACATAGATTAATAGAATCAACAGATATGATTACAAAAAAAATGAGAAAAAGAGGCGGGGGGATATCTAAGATTAAGTTGATCAATAAATCTGCAGAATTAAAATCTTATTATCAATTACACATAGATTTTAAAACAATAGATTCAATGGGTGCAAACTTCATTAATTCCTGTTTAGAAATAATATCAAAGAAATTCAGTCAACTATTGAAAGATTCACCTCAATTTAAAGAATCTGAAAAGAAGATAGAAGTGATAATGTCAATTTTGTCAAATTATACTCCTGAGTGTATTGTTGAATCTTCATTAGAGTGTAAAATAAGTGATCTAGGTTATATTGATAGTATGTCTTCAGAAGAATTTGCAATTAGATTTAAGGATGCATTTGATATAGCAGATATAGATATTAATAGAGCTGTAACTCATAATAAAGGAATAATGAATGGTGTTGATGCAGTTTTAATTTCAACAGGAAATGATTTTAGGGCTGTTGAAGCTGGAGTTCATGCTTTTGCCTCAAGTAAGGGAAAATATAAGAGTCTATCAAAGTGCTCAATAATTAATAATGTTTTTAAAATTAGCCTAAAAATTCCTTTATCAATTGGAACGGTAGGTGGAATAACAGACGTTCATCCTATGGTGAAACTATCATTAAAACTTCTAAAGAATCCAACATCAGATGACTTAATGAATATTATTTGTTCTGTTGGTCTGGCACAAAATTTTGCAGCTGTAAAATCATTAGTTACTACAGGGATACAAAAAGGACACATGAAAATGCATTTAATAAATATTCTGATTAAACAAAATGCTTCTAAAGATCAAATTGACAAAGCTGAAGAATATTTTAGAGATAAAGAGATTAATAGTGAATCTGTAAAAGATTTCCTCGACCAAAATTAATTAATTATGGAAATTTATAGTAGTGGAAAAGTCCTTCTTACAGGTGAATATGTTATTCTTGATGGAGCATTATCTTTAGCAAGTCCTACAAAATATGGACAATATTTAAAATTAGAAGAGAATCAATCAAACTTAATTAATTGGAAGAGTATAAATTACGATGGAAAAATTTGGTTTGAATGCACAATAAAAAATGAAAACTTAGAAATTAAATCAACTTCATCAAAAAAAGTTTCAGAAACATTAATTAGAATAGTAAATCTAATTAGAGAATATAATACATCCTTTTTGAAGAATCATGGATCTGATATATTGACTAATCTAACATTTGATAAAGATTGGGGTTTAGGATCTTCATCTACTTTAATATCAAACCTTGCAAAATTATCTGGTGTTGATCCATATGTCTTAAATAAGAAAATTTTTAAGGGGAGTGGATATGATATAGCGTGTGCAAATAGTTTTTCACCAATAGTTTATCAATTAAATAAAGGTCAAAATATAATAGATGAAGTAAGTTTTAAGCCCCCTTTTCATGAAAAAATATATTTTATTTATTTAAACAAAAAGCAAAGTTCAATTTCTGAAATTGAAAATTATAATAATAAAGCTTCTGATTCAATTATTAATGAAATTAATAATATCACTTCTATGATCTTGAAGTGTAACACGATAGAGGTATATAATGAATTGATAGAATCACATGAATTAATTATATCAAAATTAATATCTAAGCCTACTATAAAGGAAACACTTTTTAAAGATTTTAATGGGAGTATAAAGAGTCTTGGAGCATGGGGAGGTGATATGATTATGGTAACAAGTCATATTGACCCAATTACATATTTTAAAAAGAAAGGCTATTCAACTATTTTTAAGTATGAAGAGCTATTAGTTTAGTAATATAAACTTCTGTTGTCAACTATTTCTGCTTTAGACTCAAGAACTTCTGGAATTAAAGTTGAAATTCTCTCAACTTCTCGATCACTCAAAGAATTAGAAATTGCTGCACCTATACTTATATCTTCTGCAATCTCTTTTGATAGAAGTCTTACTAAATAGATACCATTATTACCTTTTAGAATTTTGGATGTTTCATCTTCATCTAAAGAAAATGAAGAACCAATAATATATGGTTCATCACCAGCACCAACAAGAATAGGGTCATTTTGAGTAACAGCAGAGGCTCTCTCTAATACAATATCATAGTCTTGTGAGATTAATTCAATATCATTTGAACTTTTATATTTTTTTACAAAAAATTCAAATTTTTTATCTTTTAAAAGAGTATTTGAAACTTCATCTCTAACTTCATCAACATTTGGCAATGACTTTTTATTAAAGCTTAAAGCCTTAGCTACAAGATATCCTTCATTCAATGTGAATCTTTTAACATTTCCCACTTTAGTTTGATCTTCGTAGATCCATTTAATTACCTGCCTTGAGTTTGTTACACCCGGTAGACCAGAGTCAAATTGATCAAATGAATCAAATGAATCTATAAATAGTGATGAATCGCTATTATTTAATGGTAAATCATTATTTGCATCAAACTCTGCTTGAGAGGCTTTTCTATAGTTGTTATTTGAAGACTCGTTAGATGGAACAACATCTTTTACAACATCAGCAATTAAAACTTTATTTAAATTTCCATCCCTTTTTTTATCAATCATCCTAGAAATTTTTAATGTATTCCCATCTCTGTATGGACCAAATACTTCACCCTCTCTTAAACCAAATAAAATATCAGAGAAATCTCCACCAATTTCTTGTTTAGTTGAATAGATAGAGTCCCAGCTTACATCAGAATATATTTCAATAAACTCTGAATAATCTTTAACATCTTTAAATCCAGTAATTTCTTCAATGGAGTTTGACACAGGGTTCAATTGAGAGAAACCATCTCTTAATTGTTCAAGGTCAGACCTTATACTTGCTTCATCAAGTGAGGATGCAACGTCAGGAATAAAAACATATTCAACTTTTCTATATTCTCCCTTTTCGAAATCATTTCTATTGTTTTTTATATATGATGAAATCTCCGAGTCTTTAATTTGGATAATGGAGTCAGGAATTATATCGTAGGGAATTCTTAAATATTCAATATTTACTTTATCATTTTCAAGATGATATTGGATATTTGACTCAACATCAGTATATATGACACTTGATTTAATCAAATCAAAATAAATTTTTTGTTTGGCTAGTGAAATTATATTTTGTTCTTGAAGCCTCCATTGATTATACATATTTGGATTTGATGTCTTTAATTGTGATATATAATTTGAGAATTTAGTAAAATCAAAAAGGCCAATTTCATTTTGAAAAAGAGGATTCAACACTATAGATTGGTCACCTGAAATTATTTGTTCAAGTTGATCTTTTCCAGCATCTATTCCAAGCTTATCTAACTCTTGAAGAAGTGCTTGGTTCTTTATGCCTTGATTCCATGCTAAATTAACTGCGTTTAATGTATTAAGACCATAAACAGTCTGAGCTTGTTCTACCATCATATTAAAAGTCTCATAATCAATTTCTTCTCCATTAATCTCACCTATTGGTTTATTTGCTCCAAATCCACCATTGGATGTAAAAACACCTGAAATCACAAAGGCAAATAATGCCATCCCAATAACTATTATAAGGAATATCGATCTTTTTCTAATTTGTCCAAGTACTGCCATAATCTAAATAATTTTCGAAATTACAACTTAGTATTAATTTATACTACTCCTGGTGGGTTTTTTTTAAAACCACCTTTTCAATTTTTGATGATGAAGCATGAAGAATTTGAATGGAATATCCATTAATTATAATCTCATCACCAACCTTAGGAATCTCCTCTTTGTTGAAAACAATTAATCCACCAAGTGTATCATAGGACTCAGACTCTGGCAAGTTTAAATCGTATGATTTATTTAGGTATTCTATCTCAAGTCTAGAAGAAAGCTCATAAACACCTTCTGATATCTTTTTCTCATGAAGATCATAATTATCATGTTCATCCTCTATCTCTCCAAATAGTTCTTCAACTATATCTTCAACGGTTATAATTCCAGATGTTCCACCATATTCATCAATTACAACAGCAATACTTTTTCTTTGTCTAGTCAGTTTTTCTAAAACATCATTAACCAGCATAGGCTCTGGAACAAAAACAACTGGTAAAATAAACTCATTAATTTTCTTAGGTTTTTTTAAAAAATCAAATGAGTGAATATATCCTACTATATCATCTATTGATTCTCTATATATAGGAATCTTTGAAAGACCTGTTTCAATTAAAATTTTTTTTGCATTTTCAATATTTGAAGTATTTTCTAAAGCAATAATTTCTGCTCTTGGAACCATTACATCCCTAGCCTTAATTTCAGAAAGCTCAAGGGCATTCTGAAAAATTTCAATTTCTGAATCTAGGTTTTCATCAGACTTATCTATCTCATTCTCAATATAGTTTTCTAATTCTACCTTTGAAAATGAGAATTCAGATTCTTGATTAGTTACCTTAAAAAAAGTCTTTAATATAAAGTCTGAAGTTATTGTTACCAAACTAGTAATAGGATATAAAATTATATAAAAAATAAATGCAGGAATTGAAAAGATTTTCATTGAAAGGTTAGAATAGATTTGAAATAATACTTTTGGAATAAATTCAGCTGCAATTAATATAAGTGAGGTAGAAATTATTGTTTGAAGTAGAAGTATTGTCAATTCGTTCATAGATGGTAAAAACAAAAATGATAAGTTGTCCACAATAAATTGACCCATAAATAATCCATAAATTACCAAAGCAAAACTGTTCCCTATTAACATAGTAGATATGAATCTTGATGGATCCTTAGTAATTATGGATAATAGCTTTGGAATTAAACCTTTTTGTTTTTTTTCAATCTCAAGATTAAGTCTATTAGATGAAACATATGCTATTTCCATTCCTGAAAAGAATGCTGAAGATAGAAGGCTAAGTAAAATTATCATTTAATTTTTCTTTGAATATTTTCTTCTAAAATGTCTTCTAAAAAGAGCCATAAAAACTGAAAGAACTGAAAATCCTAAAAATATATAAGCTCTGTTATCATTTATACCCCAGTTTTCAAAAAAACTGAAAATTGAAATAACAGCAATCACCCAATAAATTATTTCTGAAATTAGATAATGTTTCATTCTTCTGTAATATTAATAGATCCTGTTAGACTACCAGTTACAAGATCGGTAAAGTCTCTATTTGAATCAAGCCTATTAGCAACTATTTTATTTGTGTTATCAATATACTCAAAATCATTTTCAGTAAAAAGCCATTCATTCTCTGTATCATAATATAGCTTATCGGTTGTTAATACTTCTCCATCTGTTGTTGTAATTTTAACATTATTATTAAATTCCATAAATCTAAACGAGTTGTATACAATTGCATACTCTGATCTAATTGTTGAAGTTTTGTTTTCATCATATATGACCAGTTCTACATTTTCAAAAAATTCAGAATAGTTTAAAATATCATTTGTAAAATCATAGTGAATTTTACCTGAAACAAATGATTTAGTAAGCATTGAGTCAGTATATGTCATAGTAAAGTTCTTGGCAATACTAACAGGTACTTTCTCATTAGTGTAATTTAATGAAGTAGATTCGGTATTACATGAGATACACATGACAAAAAGAAAGAATAAAAAATGAGAGTATTTCATTTTAAAGGCTTGGAACCTTTATACTTC
>CABYAF010000015.1 GCA_902516925.1 uncultured Bacteroidota bacterium | reverse complement strand
ATGGCTAAAATAGCTAAGAATATTGCTGATGGTGCAATGGCATTCTTGAAAGCTGAATATAAAATATTATCAGTTTTTGTAATAATTACTGCAGTTTTACTAGCATTCAAAGGAATTAATGAAGGAAGTAGTTGGCTAGTTGCTGTCTCTTTTGTTGTTGGTGCACTTTGTTCTGGTCTTGCAGGTTTTATTGGGATGCAAGTTGCAACTAAGGCTAACGTAAGAACTACTAATGCTGCACAAGATTCTCTTGGTAAAGCACTTGAAATTGCATTTTCTGGTGGATCAGTAATGGGTATGGGTGTAGTTGGACTTGGTGTTTTAGGTGTTGGTTCCTTATTTATTATTTACAGACCAATGTTTACTGATATAAATACTGTAATACAAGTTTTATCTGGATTCTCACTTGGTGCTTCGTCTATTGCACTATTTGCCAGAGTTGGTGGTGGAATATATACTAAAGCTGCAGATGTTGGTGCTGACTTAGTGGGAAAAGTTGAAGCTGGTATCCCAGAAGATCATCCTTTAAATCCTGCAACTATTGCTGATAATGTTGGAGATAATGTTGGTGATGTTGCTGGAATGGGAGCAGATTTGTTTGAATCTTTTGTTGGTTCAATAATTGGAGCAATGGTTTTAGGTGCTGCTTTTGTTGGATTAAATGAATTTTCTGGAATTGAGATTAACGCAGTATTACTTCCACTTTTTATAGCTGCATCTGGAATTATTATGTCCATAATAGGTACTTTCTTTGTAAAAGTTAAAGAAGGTGGTGATCCTCATAAGGCGTTAAATATGGGTGAATTTATATCAGCTGGATTAATGATTGCTGTAACCTGGTTTTTAATACAATATTTACTCCCAGAATCCTGGGTTTTTAATGAAACTGAGTATACTTCGGTTGGAGTTTTCGTTGCTACAATAAGTGGTTTATTAGCAGGTCTTGCAGTTGGAAAAGTAACAGAGTATTACACTGCAACTGGAAAGAAACCAGTCCTTTCAATTGTTGAACAATCAGAGACTGGACCCGCAACCACAATTATTGCTGGTTTAGGTGTTGGAATGATTTCCACTGCTCTTCCAATAATCTTTATTTGTGGTGCAATAATAGCTTCTTATTATTTTGCAGGTCTTTATGGTATTGCAATTGCTGCTGTTGGAATGCTTGCTAATACTGGTATTCAACTAGCTGTAGATGCTTATGGACCTATATCAGATAATGCTGGAGGTATTGCAGAAATGGCAGAATTAGATCCTAAAGTTAGAGAAAGAACAGATAAACTTGATGCAGTTGGAAATACAACTGCTGCAATAGGTAAAGGCTTTGCTATTGCGTCAGCTGCTCTAACAGCTTTAGCTTTATTTGCAGCATTTATGCAAACTGCAGAAATTACAGCTATAGATATTTCTAAACCTATAGTAATGGTAGGGCTTCTTCTTGGTGCGATGTTGCCATTTGTTTTTTCTGCCCTATCAATGAAGGCAGTTGGAAAGGCAGCAATGAGTATGATTGAAGAAGTAAGAAGACAATTCAAAGACCTTCCAAAATTGAAGGCAGCTCTAGAGGTAATGAGAAAGTATGACTCAGATCTTACAAAAGCTTCTAAAGAAGATCTTAAAATTTTTAATGATGCTGATGGTGTTGCAGAGTACAGTAAATGTGTTGAAATTTCCACACAAGCTGCATTAAGAGAAATGGTTCTTCCAGGCTTGATGGCTATATCTGTTCCCGTTATCATTGGATTTGCTGGTGGTGCCGAAATGCTTGGTGGTCTTTTGGCTGGGGTTACATCATGTGGTGTCTTAATGGCGATTTTTCAATCAAATGCTGGTGGTGCATGGGATAATGCAAAAAAAATGATTGAGGAAGATGGAAGAAAAGGCACTGAAGCTCATAAAGCTGCAGTTGTTGGTGATACCGTAGGTGATCCTTTTAAAGATACATCTGGACCATCACTTAATATTCTTCTAAAATTAATTGCTGTAGTTGCTCTAGTGATAGCACCACTTCTAGTAGGTTAAATATAGAGTACTTTTTTAACTGCTTTAATTACTTCCTCACTATTTGGAAGCCACTCTTCTAACAAGACTGGAGAGTATGGAGTGGGAGTATCTGCATTATTTACTTTTTCAACCGGCGCATCTAAAAAATCAAAAATTTCATTTTGAACTTTGTGAGAAATATCTGTTGAAATGTTTCCAAAAGGCCAAGCTTCTTCCAGGATTACAAGTCTATTAGTCTTCTTTACAGAGTCTAAAACTGAATTATAGTCTATCGGTCTTAGTGTCCTTAAGTCTATAATCTCACATTCAATACCTTCCTTCTCAAGGATGTCAGCTGCTTTATACGCTTCTTTTATGATTTTTCCAAATGAAACTATTGTAACGTCTTTTCCTTTTCTCTTAATATCTGCAACTCCAATTGGCAGTGTGTATTCTCCCTCAGGAATTTCTCCTTTATCACCATACATTTGTTCTGATTCCATAAAAATTACAGGATCATCGTCTCTTATAGCAGATTTTAATAATCCCTTTGCATCATATGGATTAGATGGTACAATTACTTTTAACCCAGGACAATTTGCAAACCAACTTTCAAATGCTTGAGAATGTGTTGCTCCTAGTTGACCAGCAGAAGCAGTAGGACCTCTAAATACTATTGGACATGGGAACTGACCTCCCGACATTTGTCTGATCTTTGCAGCATTATTAATGATTTGGTCAATTCCTACCAGAGAAAAATTAAATGTCATGAATTCAATAATTGGTCTTGCTCCTACCATTGTAGAGCCTACTCCAACTCCCGAAAATCCAGCTTCAGATATAGGCGTATCTATTACTCTTAAATCGCCAAATTCATCAAGCATTCCTTTAGAAGCTTTATATGCACCATTATATTCAGCAACTTCCTCCCCCATTAAGTAGATGCTCTCATCTCTTCTCATCTCTTCTGACATTGCTTCACAAATTGCCTCTCTAAACTGAACTGTTTTCATATAGAATAATTTTATGCGAATTTAATGATAAAAAAAATATTTCCTATAGTGCTCTAATGAGATTTAAATTTTATTTAATTAATTTGTGCCATTATAATTTTGAATGGAATTAGTAGAGTTAAAAATTCAAGGAATCTCATACAGTAATAATACCTCAGGTGCATTTGCTCTTATACTTCAGGAAACAACTGGAAAAAGAAAACTACCAGTTGTAATTGGTGGGTTTGAAGCTCAAGCAATTGCAATCGGATTAGAAAAAAAGATTAAAACTTCAAGGCCACTTACACATGAGCTATTTAAGAGATTCGCAGACAAGTTTGGGATCAAACTAAATTATATAATTATTAATAAACTTACAGATGGTGTTTTTTTCTCAAATATAGTATGCGAAGACAATGATAAAGTTATCAAAATTGACTCAAGAACATCTGATGCAATTGCTTTATCATTAAGATTTAATACTCCGATTTTCGTAAAAAAAAATATTTTAGATGAGGCTGGCTTTGAAGATGATTTAAAGTATTCAGACGAAGTCAATCTTACCGATAATAATTTTTTTGATAGTAAAGAGTCAGAAAAAAAATCTCTTAAACCAAAAAATATTAAAAAAATCTCAACTAATAAAATTAAAAAGATGCTTGAAAATAGCATCGAAGACGAGGACTATGAGATGGCAGCTAAACTTAGAGATGAGCTTAACCTTAGAAAAAGTATAAAATGAAACAATACCTAGATTTACTCAAACATATAAAAGAAAATGGTGTTGAAAAAAAAGATAGGACGGGTACTGGAACAATAAGTGTATTTGGACATCAAATGAGATTTAATCTTCAAGATGGTTTTCCATTAGTAACTACAAAGAAATTACATCTAAGATCAATTATTCATGAACTAATATGGTTTATAAATGGTGAGACTAATATTAAGTATTTAAAAGATAATGGAGTTACTATTTGGGATGAATGGGCAGATGAAAATGGAGATCTCGGACCTATTTATGGGCACCAATGGAGAAATTGGAACAGTGATGGTGTTGATCAACTTAATGATGTAATAAACTCATTAAAAACAAACCCTTTTAGTAGAAGAATGATTGTAACTGCTTGGAATCCAAATATAATCCCAGATAGTAAAAAGTCTTTTAAAGAGAATGTTAAAAATGGTAAGGCAGCCTTACCTCCTTGCCATGCTTTTTTTCAATTTTATATTTCTGATAATAAGTTGTCATGTCAGATGTATCAAAGAAGTGCTGATGTTTTTTTGGGTGTCCCGTTTAATATTGCATCATATTCTCTTCTAACTCATATGATTGCTCAAGTTTGTGGGTATGATCCAGGAGATTTTATACATACATTTGGTGATACTCACATATATTTAAATCATCTTGAGCAAGTAGAGCTTCAATTAACGAGAGAGCCAATGCCACTTCCAATATTAAAATTAAATGAAGATGTTAAGAGTATAGAAGATTTTAAATTTGAAGATATTGAGATACTAAATTATAACTCTCATCCTTCAATAAAAGGTAAAATTTCAGTTTAATAGATGACCAGCGAACTTACAATTATTGCAGCAGCATCCAATAATAATGTTATAGGAGATAATAACAAACTTATTTGGCATATACCAAAAGATTTAATGAGGTTTAAAGAACTTACTTTAAACCATGCAGTAATAATGGGAAGAAAAACCTTTGAATCTCTTCCAAATCCATTACCTAACAGATTAAATATTGTTGTGACTAGGAATACTAATTATAATCATGATGGAATCATAGTCTGTGAAAGTATTCAAGAGGCTCTTACCCGTTGTACTAATGATTCACAACCATTTATTATTGGAGGAGGAGAAATATATTCTCAAACTATAGAGCTAGTTGATAAAATTGAATTAACCAGGGTATATGAGGATTATAAAGGAGATGCTTTTTTTCCAGAGATTCCAAAAGAGAAATTTAAACTAATTAAAGATGAAGCTCATGAACTTGATGGAAATGAAAAGATTAAGTATTCCTTCTTAACCTATATAAAAAAGTAATATGAAAGCATATGTATTTCCAGGTCAAGGGTCTCAAAAACCAGGAATGGGACAGAGCTTGTATAATGAAATAATTGATTCAAGAGCTCTATTTAAAAAAGCTAATGAAATTTTGAATTTTGATATAACGGAGTTAATGTTTGAAGGGACAAGCGAGGATCTCCTTCAAACTAGAGTAACGCAACCTGCAATCTTTATTCATTCAGTTATATTAGCTTTAACAACTAAATCATTTAATCCAGATGTATGCGCTGGTCACTCTTTAGGTGAGTTCTCTGCTCTTACTGCATCAAATTCAATAAGTTTTGAAGATGGTTTAAAATTAGTTTCAATTAGAGCCAATGCAATGCAAAAAGCATGTCAAAATACAAAAGGTACTATGGCAGCAATTCTTGGCTTACCTGATGAAATTATTGAATCATCCTGTAATGATGTTGATGGAATAGTTAAACCAGCAAATTATAATTGCCCAGGGCAGTTAGTAATTTCAGGTGAGATTAAATCAGTTGAAAAAGCTTGTGAAATATTAAAAGAAAAAGGTGCAAAAAGAGCATTAATACTTCCTGTTAGCGGGGCATTTCATTCCGAATTAATGAGCTCTGCCGCTGATGAATTAAAAAAAGGTATTGATGAAACTGAATTTAAAAAACCTGAATGTCCTATTTATCAGAATTTTACTGGAAAGTCTGAACAAGATCCATCAAAAATTAAAATAAATTTATTAAAACAACTAACAGGAGCTGTACTTTGGAACCAGAGTATCAATAAAATGATAAATGATGGAGTTAAAGAGTTTTATGAGGTAGGTCCTGGTAATACTCTCCAAGGACTAATTAGGAAAATAGACAGACATATAGTTGTAGACAAAATTTGAGACTATTTCTTATAAACTTTTCCATCTTTCATTACAAAGTAAATGAAATGATGAATTATTCAAAAAAACTAATGATAGTATTAGTGATATAGTTTATCTGTCTTATTGATAATTCAGTATGCATTGGTAAAGAAATAACCTGATTTTTAACTTCATTTGTTATAGGAAAGTCTCCCTCCGAAAAGAACTCTTGTTTGTATGCCTTTTGTTCATGAAAACCTAAAGGATAATATATCCCAAATGGTATATTGTTCTTAGACAAATGTTCTGCAAGCTCATCTCTCGTTTCAGCTGGAACTTTAATTGTATACTGATGATAAACGTGAGACTCAATATCTGATTCTACAAATGGAGTTTTAATTTTTTCAATTTTTTCAAATGCTAGATTATAAGAATTTGCTGATTCCTGTCTTCTTTTATTATACTTATCTAAATATTTTAATTTAACATTTAGAATAGCAGCTTGAATTGAATCAAGTCTTGAATTAACTCCAATTTCATCATGATAATACCTTTCATACATCCCATGGTTAACAATACCTCTCATTTTGTATGCTAGATTATCTGAATTAGTAAATATTGCGCCCCCATCTCCATAACACCCTAAATTTTTTGATGGGAAAAATGATGTAGTTCCAATATCACCTATAGTTCCTGACATCTGTTTTTCTGAATTTGAAAACTTATATTTTGCTCCCAAGGCTTGAGCATTATCCTCAATTACTTGAAGATTGTTTTTGTTTGCAATTTCAATTATTTCTTCAATTCTACAAGACTGACCAAAAAGATGAACAGGAATTATAACTTTTGTTTTTTTAGTAATCTTACTTTCTATTAAGCTAGGGTCTATATTAAAAGTTCTAGGATCAATATCAACAATTACTGGTTTTAGACCTAATAAAAGTATAACCTCAATAGTTGACGCAAATGAGAAGTTAGTAGTTATAACTTCATCTCCTTTTTTAAGGTCTAATGCCATTAATGCAATTTGAAGAGCATCTGTTCCGTTTGCACAGGGTATAACGTGTCTAACATTGAGATAATTTTGTAAATTATTCTGAAATTCTTTGACAACAGGTCCATTTATAAAGGAAGTAGACTTAATTACTTTTTTAATCTCTCTATTTATTTGCCATCTAATTTTTCTGTATTGACCGTTTAGGTCAACCATATTAATTTTTTTCATTGAAAACAAAATTAAAAAAGTATTTTTGGAAAAAGGATTTAGTGAAATTAATTTATGATTTTTTTATTATTCTAGCATATTTAATATGTCAACCTCTAAGGCTTATTTCCACTAAAATTAACTTATCATATAAAGGTAGGGCAGAATCATTTGAAATTTTAGAAAAGGAAGTTAACCCAAATGAAAAAAATATTTGGTTTCATGTTTCTTCTTTAGGAGAATTTGAAATAGCTAAACCTATGATTAAGTCATTAAAAAAGAGGTTTGATAATCTAAAAATTATTGTTACATTTTTTTCTCCTTCAGGATATGAAAATTCAAAAAAATATAAATATGCAGATTTAAAAGTATATCTACCACTTGATAATTCATATAATGCAGACAGGTTTGTAAGAACTGTGAATCCCAAAATTGCAATTTTCATTAAGAATGATATTTGGTCTAATTACCTAAACTATTTAAAAAAGAATGGTACTTTGATATACTCTGTATCTTCAAGATTTAATAAATCACAGTTTTATTTTAAATTTTATGGATACTGGTTTCTAAATCAACTAAAGAAAATAGACTTTTTTTACGTGCAAGACAATAACTCTAAAAACATACTTGAAAAAAACTCATTCAAAAATATTCAAATTTCAGGTGATTCAAGATATACCTCAGTTGTAGAAACATTAAATAAAAACAAACGTCTAAATAAAGTTGAAAAATTTATAAATGATCAAAAGTGTTTTATCGCTGGAAGTATATGGGCAAGTGATATTAAATTGATTGATAAAATTCTAAAGAGTAATATAAAGTCCATCGTGGCTCCTCATGATATATCTGTCAATTTTATAACAAATTTAATGAAAGAGTATGGAGACAACTGCATAACTTTATCAAATTTAGAAAATGAGAATGATTTCAAAAAAAACATTTTAATAATTGACTCAATAGGTGTTTTAAAATATTTGTATAGATATGCTCACATTGTCTATGTAGGTGGTGCAATGGGACATAATGGTCTTCACAATATTCTTGAACCAGCAGTTTTTTCAATTCCAGTTTTAATTGGTAAAAATTTTAAAGGTTTTGCTGAAGCTGAAGATTTAACTTTATTAGGTGGAGTATTTTCGGTAAATAATCCTAATGAGTTCTACAAATGCTTTAATAAGCTTAACGATTCAGATGAACTTAGGAATAAATCTGGAGAAATTAACTCAAACTATATCCAAAAAAATGTTCAAAAAAATAAAGTGTTCATTGATTCATTAGTAGAAAAAATAGAGTATTTATAAATTAAAAATTAAATTTGACATATGTTAAAAAAATCAATTTTGATGATATTATTTTTGTCATCTATTTATTCTTGTAATAAACAGACTGAGTCACCAAATATTATTATGATGATTGGTGACGGCATGGGCATATCGCAAGTATCAACAAGTATGTATTCAAGTGATAACTATACTCCTCTTGAAAGATCTGAATATGTTGGTCTAAGTAAAACTCATGCTCTTGACGATCTAGTGACTGATTCAGCTGCAAGTGGAACGGCATTATCAAGCGGCGTAAAAACATATAATGGGGTTCTAGGACTAGATAAAGACTACAATCCTGTAAAATCTATTCTTGAAATTTGTAGAGATAAAGGTTATATGACTGCAATTCTAGTCACCTCTACTATAGTGCACGCTACTCCGGCAGCCTATTATTCAAAGTCGAAAAGCAGATACGAGTATGATAATATTGCTGATGAATTATCTAAAAGCAATATTAATTTATTTAGTGGTGGTGGAGAAAGATATTTTAATGATAGAGATGATAAAAGAGACTTAATTAATGAGATGGTGGATTATGAATTTGTGAGTAATCTAGAAGATTACAAAAAAACTGATTCAGAAAATATTGGTTTTTTTACAGCTTATGATGATCCTGAAGAAAAGTTTCTTGGAAGGGAGCCTTCTCTTAATGATTTAATTGATGTGACTCTTCAAAAACTTAAAAGTTTTAATAAACCTTTCTTCCTTCTAATCGAGGGGTCTCAAATTGATTGGGCTGAACATGATAATGATCCCAAATATCTGCTAAGCGAAATGTTAGAATTTGATGCTGCTATTGAAAGCTCTTATAATTTTGCTGAAAAAAATAAAAATACCTTAGTGGTAGTAACAGCAGATCATGAAACTGGAGGTGCTTCTATTATTGATGGTAGTTTAAAAGAGTCCTTTGTAAAAACTGAATACTCATCAGAGAATCACACTGCTGAAATGGTTCCAGTATATAGTTTTGGCTCTAATTCTTCATATTTTACAGGTGTTTATGATAATACTGAAATTTTTGATAAATTAAAGGCAATCGTAGGAAAATGAAAAAAGTACTTCTAGTTATAGTGTTATTTACTTTATCATGTGAAACTGAGCCAACTAATGTTGATGTTTTAATTAGTGGTGGAGTTATTCATGATGGTACTGGAATGTCAAGCTATGTTGGTAATGTTGCTATAAATAACGACACAATTTTTTATGTGGGAAAAAAAGATAATTTTATCGCTAATCAAACAATTGATGCTTCAGGAAAAATAGTTTCTCCAGGTTTTATAAATATGCTTAGTTGGGGATATAATACTTTAATGCAAGATGGAAGATCACTAAGTGATTTGAAGCAAGGAGTTACCTTAGAGGTTTTTGGTGAAGGTACTTCTCCTGGGCCTCGTGGATCGATAAACAGTAATAACTATGTTTCTTTTGGAGAAGCAATGGAGAAATTGGAGTTAAGTGGAGTCTCAACAAATATTGCATCCTACTTAGGTGCTGCAACGGTTAGAATACAAGAAATTGGATATGCTAATAGAAAGGCTACTCCTAATGAAATGGAATCAATGAGAAATATTGTTAAGCTTGCTATGATGCAAGGTGCAATAGGTATTGGGTCATCTTTGATTTATGCTCCTGGAGATTATGCAGATACAGATGAATTAGTTGAATTATCAAAGATTGCATCATCTTATGGTGGAAGATATATTTCACACCTGAGAAACGAGGACTTTAGGGTTATTGAAGCTGTCGATGAATTACTTGAAATCGCTAAAAGAGCTAATATACCTGCTCAGATATATCATCTAAAAACATCTAGAAAACCAAATTGGCATTTATTAGATTCAGTAATTAATAAAGTTGAAACTGCAAGAGAAAATGGACTAAGAATTACGGCTGACATGTATACGTATCCTGCCTCCTCAACAGGTCTAACCGGTGTTATACCTACTTGGGTGCAAGAAGGTGGAAGACAAGCATGGATTAATCGTATGAAAAAACCAGATGTAAGGGAGAGGCTTTTTAAAGATATTAGAAAAGAACTTTCAGAACAACCACCAGAGGATATTTTAATGGTTGGTTTTAACAGACAATCTATGTCAAATAAATACCGAGGTATGACTATTGCCGAGGCAGCAGAATTAAGAGGTGAGTCTCCTGAAGAGGCTATAGTTAATTTAATAATTGAAGATGGAAGTAGAATCCAATGTATATATTTTAGCATGTCTGAAGAAAATGTAAGAAAGAAGATTATGCTTCCATGGGTTTCTTTTGACTCAGATGCTGGATCTTATTCAGATATTTCAAAAGACTTTATAACACATCCCAGAGCTTTTGGAAGCTTTGCTAGGGTTCTTGGAAAATATGTAAGAGATGAGAAATTAATTACAATGGAGGAAGCTATTAGAAGATTAACTGGTTTTCCTGCTGATAATCTTGGAATTGAAAATAGGGGATACTTAAGACCAGGTTTTTTTGCAGATGTAGTTGTTTTTGACCCAGAACTGATTGAAGACAAAGCAACTTTTGAGAAACCACTTCAGTTTGCTGTTGGAGTTGAAGATGTATTTGTAAATGGTGTACAAGTGCTATCTGGAAGTAACCATACGGGTGAATATCCTGGAAGATTTGTTAAAGGGGCAGGTTATAGCCCTTCTAATTAAAATAGTGCGGGTGAAGGGACTCGAACCCCCATGCTGTTAGGCACTAGATCCTAAGTCTAGCGTGTCTACCAATTTCACCACACCCGCAAAAGGTGAACAAATATAAATAAGTTTTTAAAAATATGTCAACTATGAACACATTATCTGAAGAGGAAAAAAGTAAATACTTAAAAGAGCTATTTGAATTTTTAAAATTGCCATCCATAAGCGCGGATTCTAAGTTCTCAGATTATATGAATACTACTGCAAATTGGCTATCAAGCGAGCTTTTAAAGTCTGGTTGTGACTCAGCTAATGTTTATGAAACTGATGGGCATCCTATAGTTTATGGTGAAAAAATAGTCAACCCTTCATATCCAACAATTCTTGTGTATGGTCATTATGATGTACAACCGCCAGATCCATTAGATCTTTGGACTAGTCCTCCTTTTGAGCCAGTTATAAAGAAAACCGATGTACATCCAGAAGGTACAATTTTTGCAAGAGGTGCGTGTGATGATAAAGGTCAGGTATTTATGCATGTCAAAGCTTTAGAACAGCTTATAAAGAAAAATAAGCTTAATTGTAATGTGAAATTTATGATTGAAGGCGAGGAGGAAGTTGGAAGTGAAAATTTACAGAAGTTTCTTATTGACAACAAATCTAAACTAAGTGCAGACGTGATACTTATCTCTGATACTGGATTAAGCAGCCTGGATAATCCAACCTTAACAGTTGGACTTAGAGGTTTATCTTATATGGAAATTAAAATAACTGGTCCTAACAGAGATCTTCATTCTGGTACATATGGGGGGACACTTGCTAACCCTATTAATACCTTGTCAGATATTATAGGCTCGCTTATAGATGAAAATGGTAAAATAGTTATTCCAGGATTTTATGATGATGTTTTAGAAATTGAAAAATCAAAAAGAGATATAATTGAAGAAAAATCAAAATTTAATGTTCAAAAATTTAAAGATTCATTGGGCCTTTATGATGTAAAAGGTGAGGAGGGATATTCTACATTAGAGAGAAAATCAATTCGTCCAACTCTAGATGTTAATGGTATTTGGGGAGGGTATATTGGTGAAGGATCTAAAACTGTTATACCAAGTGAAGCTCATGCGAAGATTTCTATGAGATTAGTCCCAAATCAAAATTGGAAAAAGATAAGTGAGTTATTCAAAAAGCATATTGAGAGTATTACACCAAAAACAGTTTCAGTTGAAGTCTCAACTCATCATGGAGGAAATCCATATGTTACTCCAGAGGACTTTAAAGGTTATGAATCTGCAATAAATGCCTACAAAGATAGTTTTGGAATTGACCCTATCCCTCAAAAGGATGGAGGTAGCATACCAATAGTTCCCATGTTTGAAAGTATTCTAGGAATTAAAACTGTTCTAATGGGATTTGGACTTGACAGTGATGCAATTCATTCTCCCAATGAGAATTTCGGAGTTAAAAACTTCTTTATTGGTATAGATACTATCCAGAACTTTTATAAACATTTTGGTAATTAAGCAAGCTTTTCTGGATTCTTATTAATAAAACTTGACCAGTTGGAATATTTTTTTTTATCATTATCACTGTTAAAATTAAAGTAGTGACATACAGCAGCTGCTAATCCATCAGTAGAATCAAGATTTTTTGGTAGCTCTTTTATATTTAGAATACTTTTTAGCATTTTAGCTACTTGCTCTTTACTTGAATTACCACTTCCTGTAATCGCCATTTTTATTTTTTTTGGTGAGTATTCAGTTATTGGAATGTTGGAATTTAATGCTGCAGCTATAGAAACACCTTGAGCTCTTCCAAGCTTTAACATTGATTGTACATTTTTACCAAAAAATGGGGATTCTATTGCAATATAATTTGGATTATAATTTTTAATTAACTCAGATGTTTTCTGAAATATTTTTGAAAGCTTGACATTGTGGTTATCTGTTTTAGGTAGTTTATATTCAATCATATCAATTAAATTCATTTCATTTTTGATTATTTTTATTACTCCAAAACCCATAATATTTGTTCCAGGATCAATCCCCATAATTATTGAGTTATCATTTAGTTTTTTATTCATATTTAAGTTTGAATGGGAGGTTAAAAGTTACTTCCACGAACTCTCCAACGTTAGTTTTTATTGCAGGTAATGCGTTTGGAATATTATTTACTGCACTTTTGATCAAATTGACTGATGTGTTATCTAATTCATTTGATGGATTAAGTTTATCTAAACTAAATTTTCCTATTGTATCTATTTTAAGTGTTAGTATGTATTGATTTGAATCTAAGGGAAAAACTTTATCATTAAGAAAGTTATTTATTTCTATTTCAATAATATTTCTAAAACAATCTAAGTGCTGATTATTTTTTAAATTTTCACACTCAGGAAATGATGGCGGTTGATCATTGATACTCCATGAAGAAGCAGATTCAATTTCTGAGTCAGGGACAGACAAATTTATAGAGTCACATGATACTAACATGATTAATATAAATGACCAAACCAAAAAAAACTTAATATTCATAATTAAGCTAAGCACAACTAAAATTACGATTTTTTTATAGCTTTGTCCAATGGAGATATTTCTTATATCTGTTGGATTAATTGCAATTGCTTTTTCAGGTATTGCAATTAAACTAATATTTAAAAAAAATGGAGAATTTTCTGGTACTTGTGCTAGCCAAAGTCCTTTTTTAAATAAATCAGATGAACCTTGCGGTATATGTGGGAAAATTCCTACAGGCTCCGAATGTGCTAATGATATTCAATGATTAAATTAATTTCTAAACTTGGACCTGGATTACTTTTTGCCGGTGCTGCTATTGGAGTTTCACATCTAGTTCAGTCTACTCGAGCTGGTGCTGACTTTGGATGGGGTTTAATTTGGGCTTTAATATTGGTGAATATTTTTAAATATCCATTTTTTCAGTACGGCCCTAGATATGCAATGGCTACTGGTGAAAGCTTATTAGATGGATACTTCAAAGTTGGAAAAGTTTTTTTAGTAACATACTTTATATTAAATATCGCAACAATGTTTACAATCCAAACAGCTGTCACAATAGTTACAGCTGGGCTTGCTTCCAGTCTGTTTGGTCTGACAGATAATATGGTTGTATGGAGCTTGATAATTACAGTTGGGTGTTATTTGATTTTATTATTTGGAAAATATCAGCTTTTAGATAAAATGATCAAAATCATAATTCTAATACTAGCTGTAAGCACAATATTCTCAACAGGTGTAGCTTCATTTAACTCAAGCGATGTGTTAAATTTAGAACAAGTATTTCCTACTGGAACTGGTCTTGTTTTTTTAGTTGCTTTCATGGGCTGGATGCCAGCACCTCTTGATATATCAATTTGGCACTCAATTTGGGCTATTGAAAAAAATAAAAATGAAAAAATTACTCAAAAAGAAAGTCTATTTGATTTTAATGTTGGTTACATTTCTACCGTTATTTTAGGTATCTGTTTTGTGAGCCTAGGCGCATTAGTTATGTACAACTCTGGAGTTAGTTTTTCTAACAGTGGTAGTGTATTTGCAGGTCAATTAATTGAATTATATACATCTAATCTGGGAGATAGTTTTTATCTAATAATTTCAATATGTGCCTTTACTACAATGCTTAGTACTACTATCACCTGTTTAGACGCTTCACCTAGAACTATGTCAAGAGCTACTCAATTATTAACAAATAATAATAACAAGAACTATTATTTTCATTGGATTTCTCTTTTGTCGGTGGGTACTATGTTAATATTTTATTATTTATTATCTGAAATGGGAGCTTTGGTTGAATTAGCTACTATTTTATCCTTTGTTACTGCACCCTTTTATGCAATTTTAAATTATAAACTAGTTGTTAGCAATAATATGCCTGAGTCACATAGACCCTCTAGATCAATGAGAATTCTTAGCGTTGTTGGGATTTTATTTCTTTCTCTTTTTGCTCTAGGATATATTTTGACTAGGTTTATTTAGTTTGTATCTTTGTAAGATGTCAGTTTCCAAAACAGTAAACAAAGGATGGGTGAAGTTGAGCTTACCCAAAAAAACATCTGAAAACAAGGTCAGGACTAAAAAGCCAAGTTGGATTCGTGTTAAACTTCCTATTGGTAAGAAGTATACTGAGCTAAGATCTACTGTAGAGAAAAATAATCTTCATACAATTTGTGTCTCTGGAAATTGTCCTAATATGGGAGAATGTTGGACTGAAGGAACTGCTACATTTATGATTCTTGGAAATATATGTACAAGATCTTGTGGTTTTTGTAATGTCCAGACTGGTAGTCCTTTACCAGCTGATGAGTTTGAGCCATTTAAAGTTGCTAGATCAATTAATATAATGGGTGTTAAACATGCAGTTTTGACATCTGTTGATAGAGATGATTTAAAAGATGGAGGTTCTATAATATGGGCTGAGACAGTTAAAGCTGTTAGAGATTTAAATCCTAAAACTACGATTGAAACACTTATACCTGATTTTAAAGGTGAAACTGAAAATATTGATAGAATTATTGAAGTTGCACCTGAAGTGGTCTCACACAATCTTGAAACAGTAAGAAGACTAACTAGAGAAGTTAGAGTTCAAGCAAAATATGATAGAAGCTTAGATGTATTGAAATATTTGAAAGATAATGGAATAAACAGGACGAAGTCAGGTGTTATGTTGGGGCTTGGAGAAGAAAAACATGAGGTTTTGGAAACTTTAAATGATCTTCGGAATGTTGGAGTTGATGTGGTAACTCTAGGTCAGTATCTTCAACCTTCAAAGAAACACCTCCCCGTCAATAATTTTGTCACTCCAGAAGAATTTAAAGATTTTGAAATTATTGCAAAAGATATGGGATTTAGGCATGTTGAGAGTGGGCCTTTAGTTAGATCTTCATATAAAGCTCATAAGCACGTGCTTTAGTCTTTATTTATATATTCTGAAATTTTTTCGCTAAAATTAAATTCATTCATTTCAGTATTAAATTTCATTGACACTTCTATGTAGTAGATTTCTCTGTCATTAATCTTTGGCCTTAGTCTTCCAAAGTCTTTTTCAGTTGTCAGTATTATCTTATCATTAGACAGGTTCCTTATTTTATCAATAGAAGGCTTGTTAAAATTATAATGATCAGAATACTTTAAATGCTTAAAATTTAAGTCTTTACTTTTTAAAAAATCTACCAGGTATGATGAATCTGCTATTCCAGTTACTAGAATAAAATCCCTTTCACCTAATGTATCAATATTAACCTCACCCAAATCAGATTTTATTTTTCTTTTGTATGTTAATGTGCTAAAAAAAACCTTTTGATTATCTGTTGGATTTAGAGATTCTATAAACGTCTCTTTATCTTCTTTCTTAAGATCAGCTGGACACTTAGTAACAACTATTAGATCAGCTCTTTTATAAGACTCCTTATTCTCTCTTAAATTTCCAATCGGAAGAATTTCATCCTTATAAAAGGGATATTGAAAAGTGGTTGCTAATATCATTAAACCAGGTTTCACAAATCTATGCTGGAAAATATCATCCCATATACACAATTCTGTATTTGGTAGATTATTTAGAATAATATTCATTCCTTTTCTTCTATCTTCACAAACAACTACATTAATTTCAGGATGCTTAGAAAAAAATTGAAATGGTTCATCTCCAATTTCGTATGCGTTTGAACTTTTAGAGGCATGCACATAGCCCTTTGTTTTTCTGTTATACCCTCTACTTAAAGTTGTGATTTTTCTGTTTTTTTTAAATTTTTCGATAATGTAATCAACTATGATAGATTTTCCTGTTCCTCCAGTTGAAATATTACCAATACCAATTGTAGGAATTTTATATTCAATTGAATCAATTATTCCTAGATCAAATAGTAAATTTCGAAAAGAAGAGTATATGCTGTAAAATACTGAAAGAGGGTATAATAAAAATTTCAATTTTTTCACCTGAGGAAAGATAATATTATATTTGCAATCAAACTATTCTA
>CABYAF010000014.1 GCA_902516925.1 uncultured Bacteroidota bacterium | reverse complement strand
GTAAAGTTGTTGATAATTATTCAACACTTTGAATTATAATCAATAAATCTTAATCATTCTTTTTTAATTTTACTTTATGCTTAAAGTAGTTGAATTATTTGCTGGTGTTGGAGGTTTTAGAATTGGTTTAGAGAAGACTGATAAATTCAAAGTTATTTGGAGTAATCAATGGGAACCATCAACTAAAACTCAACATGCTTCAATGGTATATGAAAATCAATTTGGGAAAAAAGGCCATTCAAATGAAAATATAGAGGAAGTTGAAACTAAAAAAATTCCTGATTGTGATTTATTGGTAGGTGGTTTTCCATGTCAGGATTATTCTGTTGCAACTACTTTAAAAAACTCAAAAGGACTTGAGGGTAAAAAAGGAGTACTTTGGTGGAGTATAAATAGAATAATAAGAGAAAAAAAGAATAAACCTAAATATTTAATACTTGAAAATGTTGATAGACTTTTAAAATCTCCGTCAAATCAAAGAGGAAGAGACTTTGCTGTAATGCTTAGTTGTTTGAATCGACATGGATATGCAATTGAATGGAGAGTAATAAATGCTGCTGAATATGGTTTCCCGCAACGAAGAAGAAGAGTTTTCATTATTGCTTATCATAATTCAACTAAACAATATAAAAAGCTTAAAGAAAATCCACATGATTGGATAGACATAAATGGAACAAATGCGAAGGCTTTTCCTATAAATGAGATAAACATTGAAGATTTAAAAGAATTTAAGTTAATCAATAAAAAATCATCGAATATAACTATTAAAGACATAAAATCTATTTCAAAAAATTTTGGTATTTCAAATAAATTGTCACTTTTCTTAAATACTGGAATTTGTTTAGACAACAAGGTAATCACATATAAGTCTATTCCTAATTACTCAGGTAACTATAAAAAGCTTGGAGATATTATAGAAAAGAGGAGGGTAGATAAATCGTTTTATGTTGATGAAAAAGATAGAGAAAAATGGGATAATTTAAAAGACTCAAAAAAAATAGAAAGAATAACAAAAGATGGATTTAAATATAATTTCTCAGAGGGTAAAATGATTTTTCCAGATAAATTAGAAAATCCCTCAAGGACCATTATAACGGGTGAAGGAGGTCCATCTCCAAGCAGATTTAAGCATGTAATTGAAATTAATGGTAAAAGGAGAAGATTAACTCCTATAGAACTTGAAAGGCTTAATGGATTTCCAGATGACCATACTAAATTAGAAGGTATTACAGATACTAAAAGAGCTTTCTTTATGGGTAATGCCTTAGTCTGCGGAGTTGTTGAAAAGATTGGGATTAATCTTTGAATTAATCCTAACTACTTCCCTTGAATCTTTGTCTATAAAAAAAGATTTAGGAGCTTTTAGTCCGATAAAGACAAGCGGTGATGTTGCATAAGCCATATATGGCTTTAAGTATGATTTATATTTGTCAATGCTTGCTATTGCTCCATCATAATTACCTGCAATTTTTAATTCGTTTGTGGCAGTAATTAAAACACCTATTTCACTTTGATATTCCTTCTCAACATGGTTATATTCAGAGGATAGAATGGTTTTCATTATGTTATGTGCAGCATCACCACCATGATTAAAGGCTGCTTCTATGCATATTAGACCTTTCGAAAAATCAAGCTTCCAAGCTCCATTTGTATAATCTGATGGCTTAAAAATTTTTGTTTCACTATTCCATTTTCTTTGGGTTAACCTTTCTTTAATTAGTCTATTAATCGTAACAGATAAACTTTTTATACTCTTACGCTTTTCTTTGTCTTTATAAAATCCTTCTATAATATCTTCATCTGTTATTGAGTCCAATGCATCTAATATGGAATTAAAATCTTCTATATAATTTTCATTATTTTTTACCAATATTAAGCCATTTCTATGCTCTTCAAAAATATACTCCATATTATGTGTTTTAGAACTTTCTGTACTGGAAAGTAACGAGATTTGTGTTGTTTAGTTCAATGCTCCAATACCTGATTTCCATAATTCATTGTTAAAACTTGGTATATCATTTTTATTGATATTATCAATTTCTTCCTTTAGTGCTTCCCATTTTTTATCAAGAGACTCTAAAGATTTTAAAATTCCTTCACTTACATTTGGAATATCACCCTTAATTTCGTCAAGTATAAATAAATAATCTGCTAAAAATTTATTTGGAAAGTTTTCAACATCATCATAAGCTAAGGACTTCCTTTGCATCATTTTTTTATCCCAGCTATCCATTTTGTTTAGTAATATTTGACCACTATTTTTAATTGTTAAATCTTCAATTTCACCAAGAAGATCTTTCAGTTTATCAATTAATTTTTTGTTACTATTAATGTAATTAGCCATTATATTAAAGTTCTTTTCCATATGAGCGGTATATTTGTCAAACTCAGCATAGTCTTTATCAGAAACGTTAAAATTTGGATTTTTAAGAATTTCAAAATTTGAGGTAAATACTTTTTCTCCTACCTCAAGAGTCATACTATACATTCCAGGTATTGCTTTGTGACCACTAAATCTTCCCTCAATATAAGCATATGGAACCCCGTTGAGTGATTTATGTCTAGCATTCCAGACAAATCTATTTATACCACTTTTGCTTGATAAAACAGGTTCTCTCGAAGGACCCCCGTTATATGTAATGAACTCATTATCATATTGATTATCTATTTCTCTTACAAGATTATTGTCTTTGTCAAAAATCTTTATTGTTATCTTTTTATCAATATCATCTTTGCTTAAATTATAATAAATAACAACCCCATTAGCAGGATTAACACCTGTGAATGTTGATGTGCCATCTGAATAATTTGAGTTTAGTTGACTGTACCAGTTACCAATAGTTGAGTCCTCAGGTTGATAAAGTTTGGTTTCTTGGGAATTATCCATTTGCCTTATCAATCCCATATCATCTAAAATCCAAAATGATCTCCCCTGAGTCGCAACAATTAGATCATCATGCCTTATCATTAGATCTGTAATAGCTAGAACTGGCATATTAAGGTTGAACCTCTCCCAATTCTTTCCATCGTTAAAAGAAATGTAAACACCTAATTCAGTACCTGCGATTAATAAACCCTTTCTTTTTTCATCTTCTCTTACTACTCTTGTATATGCACCATATGGTATGTTACCAGTAATTTCTTTCCATGATTTACCATAATTAGTTGATTTATATAATCCAGGAGACTTATCATTAAACTTATACCTAGTAGTAGCTATATAGACTGTTCCCTTTTCATGAGGTGAGATATCAATTGCATTAATAATGGTTTCCTCCAAGCCTTTAGGCGTGATATTATTCCATGTTTTTCCTCCATCTTTTGTTATATGAACCAGTCCGTCGTCTGAACCAGTATAAATAGTATTAGGTTCATGTTGTGATTCAATTACATAACTTATTGTCCCATAATTTTCTGCTCCAACTGCCTCATTTGTATATGGTCCTCCACCGTTTCCTTGTTTTTCATCTTCATCTCTGGTTAAATCAGGTGACACAATTTCCCATGATTTACCCAAATCTTTTGTTTTAAATAGATGCTGAGCAGCATGATAAAACGTATTTGGTTCATGCTGAGACCAAATAATAGGTGCATTCCAATTAAATCTGTATTTCATATCTCTGGATGCTTTTCCTATATAGTTTATTGGCTCAATCATTACTTTTTTTCTTGCTTTGGCTTTTGTGTCATAAATATTTACACTTCCTAAGTAACTCCCTCCCATAACTAATTGAGGATTATCAGGGTCAAAAGCTAAAAAGGCACTTTCTCCGCCCGCTGTGGACGACCAATCTCTTTCTGAGATACCACCACCAGATCCGATACTAGCTATTCTAACTGTTGAATTATCCTGCTGACCACCATACAAATTATAAGGAAATAGGTTATCTACATTAACTCTATAGAACTGAGCTGTTGGCATGATATCTATACTTGACCACGAGCTACCATTATCAAATGTGATTTCACCACCACCATCGTCAGACATAATCATATTTTTTGAATTATTTGGGTTAATCCAAAGGTCATGATAGTCACCATGTCCACTGTAGATTCTTTCCCATGTTTTACCTCCATCAATTGATCTAAAAGCTCTTGCACTTAATACATAGACAGTATTCTCATCATTGGGATCTGCAAACACCTCAATGTAATACCAAGCCCTGGATGTCAACTCTGCAAATTTGCTGACTCTTGACCAGCTTTCACCTGCATTATTAGATACAAATAGTCCACCTAGTCTTTTGTTAGTATCACTCTCTGCTAATAAATAGACTTTATTAGAATTAGCTCTTGATACGGAGATTGCTAATTTACCTAATTCATCAGGGAGACCATTTTCTATTTTGAACCAATTTTCACCACCATCAGTTGACTTATAGACCCCACTTGCTTCACCTCCAGAGATAACTTTCCATGGAAGTCTTTGATGTTCCCACATAGTTGCATACAATACTTTGGGATTATTAACATCAATAGATAATTCTGATGCTCCACTTAACTCATTAACAAACAAAACATTCTTCCAAGTTTTTCCACCGTCAATTGACTTATATACCCCTCTTTCCTTAGTGGGTCCATTTATTGCTCCTTGAGCAGCAACATAAACTATATTATTATCATCAGGATGAATTATAATTCTTGAAACTTGTTGAGTATTGTCTAGACCTAAATGTTCCCATGTTTCACCTGCATCAGTTGACTTATAAATTCCATCTCCATAAGATGTTGTAACTCCTCTTGGTGAATGTTCACCCATTCCAACATAAATAATTCTACTATCACTTTCTGAAACAGCTATAGCTCCTACAGAAGAGGTTTTAAAATAATCGTCTGATATATTAAACCACTCGCTTCCAGCATTTGTTGTTTTCCACAAGCCCCCACCTGCAGTTCCCATATAGTAGGTTAAAGGATCATTAACAACACCGACTGATGAAACAGATCTACCCCCTCTAAATGGCCCAATATTTCTATATTTTACTTCCTCGAGTTTTTCTTCAGTTTCCTGAGCATAAGATAATGGTGCAATTATTAAAAAAACAAAAAATAATTTTAAATTTTTCATGATATCTGAGTTAGTTTACTCTAAGTTACATTCAATTTTCAAAAATTCAGATATATTTACAAAAATTAAGGTATGAGAAGCCAAAATATCCAAAAAGATTTAAGTCTTATTGGAGATAACCTTATTAATAAATTTATACAAAAGGATAAAATCCTTGATGGAATTATTGATCATTTCTATGAAGAAAAAAATATTCTAAAAAAAACCATAGATAAAAAAGAAGTCTTTCCAGATGAAAATAGAAAAGTTCTTGTTGATCAGTTGAAAAAGCAATACTCTGAAGTCAAGTTACACAAAGAGACTTCTAAAAATATAAACTCCCTAATTGACTCTAATACATTTACTATTACTACAGGCCATCAATTAAATCTTTTTACTGGACCTTTAATGGTTATCTACAAAATTGCTCAAGTAATAAGTATGGCTAGATATCTTAACTCAAAAATTAAAAATTTTAATTACGTACCTATTTTTTGGCTTGCAAGTGAGGATCATGATTTTGATGAAATTTCATATGTAAATATCTCTAATAAGCAGATTAAATGGGGCATTGATTCACATAATAATAGAGTCGGAAAAATAATACTTAATGACTTTAACAGAATAACTGATGATTACAAATCAAAAATCATTGATGCTGAATTTAAAATCCAACTTGAAGAGTTAATAAACCAAAGTTATATTAATGAAGATAGTCTATCATTCTCAACTCTAAAATTTATTAATTCTCTTTTTGGAAGGCATGGACTAATAATTATTGATCCTGATAAAAAAGCATTTAAAGAACTATTTATTGAAAATTTTAAAAATGAGATAATTGACTCTAGATGCAAAATTGATACAGAAAAACAAATAGAAAAAAATAAGAAAGACATTGAATCATACAAACCGCAGGTAAACCCATCTGAAATTAATTTCTTCAAAATTACTCCAAAGGGTAGAATGAGAATAAGAATAAAAAATAATGTAATATCAGTTGATGATGAAAAGCAATATTCAACTGAGGAGTTGATTAATCAGATCGAATCCAATCCTGAACGATTTTCTCCAAATGTATTGATGAGACCTTTGTTCCAAGAGAAAATATTACCAAATATTTGTTATGTAGGTGGTCCAAACGAATTAAAATATTGGATGCAGCTAAAATTATTTTTTGATAATTCAAATCTACAGTATCCAATTCTCAAGCTTAGATCTAGTGCATTTATAATTGATCAAAAGACATCATTAAAAATTAAAAAAACAGATGTAGAATTAGAGTATTTCTTCAAAAGTATTAACGATTTAGTAAATCATAAATTAAAGAAACTTTCAACTGTTAATGTAAGCTTTGATTCAATTAAGGAAATATTAAGTGATCAATTTAATAAACTTAGAGATGTATCAAATAAAACTAACAAGTCTTTTGAGGGGGCATTAAATGCTCAAGAAAAAAAACAGATGAAAGGTATTGACGATCTTGAAAAGAAATTGATAAAAGCAGAGAAGAAAAATCATCAAGAACAGATAAATAATATCAAAATAATTTTTGAATCACTTCATCCCAATAATGTAGATCAAGAAAGACATCTAAACTTTGCAAATTTCTATTCTCTAAAAGGACAAGGTCTAATTGATCATTTAGTTGATAAAGTGCTTATTCCAGATGATAAAATATTAGTTATTAATCTTGAAGATTAATATATAGTTGTATTTTTGTCCATGCAAAATAAAGTCTTAATAATTGATTTTGGTTCACAGTACACCCAGCTCATAGCAAGAAGAATCAGAGAGCTTTTCATCTACTGCGAAATATCACCTTTTAACAATCTGCCCAGTGATATGGATCAATTCAAAGCAGTTGTTTTATCTGGATCACCTTTTTCAGTCAATCAAATTGATTCGCCTGATATAGATCTTAAAATGATAATGGGTTCAAGGCCTGTTATTGCAATCTGTTATGGAGCTCAACTAGTTGCAAAAAAATTTAACGGAAGTGTTAAAAATTCAAATTCAAGAGAATATGGACGTGCAAATCTGTCTTTTATTGATCAGGGTTGTTCTCTATTTGAAGGTATCAATATAAATAATCAAGTTTGGATGAGCCACGGAGATACAATATCAAAGTTACCATCAGGAGCAAAAGTTATAGCGAGTACAAATACTGTCTCTAATGCAGCATACTCAATTGAAGAATACAACTTATATGCATTACAATTTCACCCAGAGGTTTTCCATACTGAGAATGGATTGAAAATTTTTGAAAACTTTTTTATAAAAGAATTAGGCTTTATTCAGGAATGGAACCCAGAATCATTTATTGATAGAAGTGTTGATTATTTGAAATCAAAGCTTAAGAATGATAGAGTAATTCTTGGACTTTCTGGGGGTGTTGATTCAAGTGTTGCATCAGTTTTATTAGATAAGGCAATTGGTGATAATCTTTATTGTGTATTTGTTAATAATGGGCTTCTAAGAAAAGGTGAATTTGACGAAGTATTAAAACAGTATGAAGGAATGGGCTTAAATGTTAAAGGAGTCGATTCCTCAGATTTATTCATAAATGCTTTAAAAGGAGTCTCAGATCCTGAGAAAAAAAGAAAAATTATTGGTAATATTTTTGTTGAGGTTTTTGAACAGGAATCAAAAAAAATTGAAGATGCTAAATGGTTGGCACAAGGGACAATTTATCCTGATGTAATTGAATCTATATCAGTAAAAGGTCCATCTGCTACTATAAAGTCTCACCATAATGTAGGAGGATTACCTGAAAAAATGGACCTAAAGGTTGTAGAACCACTAAAAATGTTATTCAAGGACGAAGTAAGAAAAATTGGAAACTCTTTAAATATGTCTAAGGACATATTAAATAGACATCCATTTCCAGGACCTGGACTAGGTATTAGAATTCTTGGAGAGGTTAATTATGAGAGTATTAGGTTAATACAGGAAGCTGACAAAATATATATAGACGGTTTGAAAGAATGGGATTTATATGATAAAATCTGGCAAGCAGGTTCAATTCTGCTACCAGTAAAGAGTGTAGGAGTAATGGGAGATGAAAGAACTTATGAAAGATGTGTTGCACTTAGAGCAGTTGTATCGACTGATGGAATGACTGCAGACTGGTATGAATTCCCCAATGATTTCTTAAAAGAAGTATCAAATAACATAATAAATAAAGTTTCAGGAATTAATAGGGTGGTATACGATATAAGTTCAAAACCTCCTGCAACAATTGAATGGGAATAAAATGACTCAAGATCTTTATAATTCATTCAAGCCTATGTTAACTCCAAAGCAAATGCTTAAAAGGGGAATCTTTGGTGGAACATATTTTAATCAACTCGTTGATTATAGAAAATTTCCAAAAGATTGGTTTTCAGAAATAGCTAAAAGTTATTATTTGTCAATAGATTATAATAGAAAGTTGAATTTTTTTAATATTAAATCGGGTCAGTCTCAAGAAGAGTGGGAGACTAAAGGTTGGATCCATAAAGATGATCCGAGAGGATGGTTTGAGTGGTATTGTAAATACTTCGAAGGCAGAAGGCATGAAGATGATGAGAGGCAGATAAAAAGATGGCTTGCATTTTGTGGACCTAAAGGAAGATTTAGAAATTCTATTTATAATAAAATTTATAAGTCTGGATTAGGAATTGAAAATTCAAAGGATATTTCTCCAAGAATTCAACAGTCTTTATTACATTGGTCATACATAGTTAACAATGAGCATTATGAACTATGGAAACTTGAAAGACAGAAATAGGTGAAAAGAGTATTAATTTTTTTATTAATCACATTACAACCAATATTCTCTCAAAATATTGTAACTGATACTATTGTTCATGAAGTAGAGAGAAAAGAAACTCTTTTTTCAATTTCACAGAAGTACAAAATCAATATAAATGATATACTAGAGCTTAATCCACAACTTCGAAACTCAAGATTAAAAAGAAAATCAAATATTTTAATTCCTGTAATAGAAACTATTCAAGAGAATACATTAGTTGAAAAAGACTCACTGCCCACAGAAGATGACTTATTAAGGTTGGATTCAATTTTTGTAAAGAAAAGAAAAAGAGATAATCAATTAAATCTCTCTGTTCTTCTTCCATTTAGATCGAATACTGTCAATTATGATTCTATTGAGGAAGTTGAGTCTCTTTTTGAAGACAGAAACCTATACACGATTACTTTAGACTTTTACTCTGGAATCCTTTATGCGATTGAAGATCTTAGAGAATTAAATGTTTCAATAAATCTTAATGTTTTTGACACTGAGAATTCAATTAATAAAATTAATGAAATATCATCAGAGAATTTGGTTAAAGATTCAGACGTGATCATTGGACCTCTTATCCCAAGAAATTTTGAAACATTCTCAAATATTGAATTATTAGAATCAATTCCTAAAGTATTTCCTTTATCAACCATCCCAATTAAGATAATAAAAGGTGTAATTCAGTCTGTCACACCAAAAAATCTTTTGAGAGAGAGAATGATAAATTATTTAGATAAAAATTTAGATAGAGAGGAAAATATTGTAATAATAGCTGATTCTTTAAATATCGAAATCGAATCTAAGCTATCAGAGATATTCCCTAATTCAATTAAAATAAAACCTGAATTTGAAGGATACATTTTACCAGAACTTTTAGATTCACTTCTGGTTGATTCCCTACCAAACAAGGTAATCGTTGAATCTGAAATATTTACATTGATATCTAGTGTAGTATCACAACTTAACTCTCAGATAACTTCTGAAAGAGATGTAAAATTATATACTACTTACAGAGGTAATAAGTATGATGACCCTAGTATAAATATTAAAGATCTTGGAAACCTAGCTTTTACTTACACTTCAATTTCAAAAAAAATAAATAATGATTCAATTTCAAAATTTGAAAGTAGGTATTTAAATTTATTTGGTAGTCTACCAAATAAAGATGTAATAAGGGGTTATGATGTAACTAAAGATATTTTACTTCGTGTTTTGATTGATGAAAATTTAAATAGAACTACTAAATATGATGAGCAATCATATACAGAATCTAAATTTTTATATAAAAAAGATACCCTAGGTGGTTTATTTAACTCCTCAATGTTCATTCTAAGGCATAGAGAATATGATATTGAAGAGATTATTGATCAATAAATTATATTATACTTTAATATTTTGTAAATTTGAGTCCGGAAATATTATTCTATCCGGATGAATAAACCTAAATATATTTTTGTAACTGGCGGTGTTACCTCATCACTTGGTAAGGGTATAATATCTGCTTCATTAGCAAGACTTCTTCAAGCTCAAGGTTTAAAAGTTTCAATCCAAAAGTTAGATCCATATATTAATGTTGATCCTGGCACGCTTAATCCATACGAGCATGGGGAATGTTATGTTACTGATGATGGAGCTGAAACAGACCTTGATCTAGGTCACTATGAAAGATTTTTAAGTATAAATACTTCACAAAAAAATAATATTACAACTGGAAAAATTTATCAAAATGTGATAGATAAGGAAAGAAAAGGAGAGTTTCTTGGTAAAACAGTTCAGGTAATCCCTCATATTACAAATGAGATTAAGGAAAATATTAGAAATCTTAATCATAAAGATAATTTAGATATAATAATTACTGAGATAGGTGGAACAGTAGGTGATATTGAGTCACTTCCATTTTTGGAGGCAGTCAGGCAGGTTATTTATGAAGAAGGTCCTGAAAACTCTATGGTCATTCATCTAACATTAATTCCTTATTTATCTGCTACAGGCGAATTAAAAACCAAACCAACTCAACATTCAGTTAAAACTCTAATGGAATTAGGTTTAAAAGCAGATGTTCTTGTTTGTAGATCAGAAAGGGAGTTATCTGACGAGATAAAAAATAAATTGGCATTATTCTGTAATGTTAGATTTGATTGTGTAATACAATCAATAGATGTAGAGACTATCTATGATGTTCCTATTAAAATGATGGATGAGGGTCTAGATAAGGTAACATTAGAAAAATTTAAAATTAAAGAATCTGAGCCTAATCTTGATAAATGGAAAAATTTCTTACATAAACTAAAGAACCCAACACATCAAATAAACATAGGTTTAGTTGGTAAATATGTAGAGTTGGATGATTCATATAAATCAATTTTAGAATCTCTTATTCATGCTGGAACGGAAAATGAGGTAAAGGTTATTGTTAAGTCAATTCATTCTGAATATTTAGATAAAGAAAATATTTCAAAACAATTATTTCAAATAGATGGGATAATTGTTGCACCAGGTTTTGGTCAAAGAGGTCTTGATGGTAAAATTCTTGCAGTTGAACACGCTAGAGTAAATAAAATTCCTTTCCTTGGTATATGTCTAGGAATGCAAATGGCTGTTATTGAATATGCTAGAAATGTTAAAAAGATGCGATACGCTAATTCAACAGAGATCTCAGAGAAATGCAAAGATCCAGTTATAGATTTAATGACATCACAAAAGGAAATTATTAATAAGGGAGGCACTATGAGGCTTGGAGCTTGGGATTGTGAATTAGAAAAAAATACAAAATCTTATAAATCTTATAAGAAAAAATTAATTTCAGAGAGACATAGGCATAGATATGAATTCAATAATAATTATACAGATAAAATATTTGATGATAAATTTATAATTGCAGGTTCAAATCCTGAAACAAAACTTGTTGAAATAGTTGAAAATATTGATCATCCATGGTTTGTTGGAGTTCAATTTCATCCGGAATATAAAAGTAGTGTTTATAATCCTCATCCAATTTTTGTAAACTTTGTAAAAGCTAGTTTAAAAAATTATCTTAAAAAATAATTATGGAACAAAATAAATTTGATCCTTTACAATTCATCGGGTTTCTGCTAATATCAGCAATTTTAATGTTTTGGTTTTACGATAATCAATCAAGTATGATTGAGAACCAACAAATGAGTGAAGCTGAAAATTTAGTAGAAGAAACCTACGAAAATCCTATTAAAGAGGATAATACAAGCTCAAATAATTTAAAAATTGACCAAAGATTTGAAGAGGAGATTATTAGTCTTGAAAATGAAAATATTTTACTTGAAATTAGTACCGGTGGTGCTGAGATAAACAAAATTTTACTTAAAAACTTTTCAAATTATAATGAAGAGCCACTTTTTCTAGTTAATGATAATAAATCGATTTTTAGTTATAACATTCCAATTGGCAGAAATTCTGTAATTAATTCTGCAGACTTAAACTATTCATACCGAGTTATTAAACCAGGCTCAGAAGTTATATTTACAGGTATTATTGATGAACAGAGATCATTAGACCTAACCTTTAAATTAGAAGATAACTCCAGAATTGTTGACTTTGATATTAAATTAAATGACTCAAGTAGATCAAATAACTATGATAATGTTGAATTGATCTGGGGGAGAGACTCTTTCAGAAATTCAAAGAGTATTGATTATGAAAATAGATATACTGCACTTGCATATGGTTTCGAAGAGAATAAAGATTCTTATTTATCTGTTGGTGGTTCAACTAATAAAAATATAAACAACGTTAATTGGATTTCCTTTAGAGAACATTTTTTTAGTTCAATTCTTATATTAAATAATCAAGTAAACGATGTTGATATAAGCTCTGAAGATTTAGCAAGCAATGAAACTTTAGATAATGAGTTTACAAAGAGGTTTCTTGCGAATGTTCCACTGAAACTTAATTCAGATAATAGCCTTAGTTTTAGTATGTATTATGGTCCTACAGATTACGAGACACTTAAAGAATATAATCTTAATCTTGAAAATTCTGTTCAAATTGGTTGGGGAATTTTTGGTTGGTTAAATAGATTCATCTTCTTTCCACTCTTCTCTTTTCTCACAAACTATTTCTCATATGGATTATCTATAATCTTAATGACAATAATTGTAAAAGTTGCAATCGCTCCTTTAACATACAAATCATATGAATCTCAAGTTAAAATGAGAGTTTTAAAACCTGAACTTGAAGTAATAAATGAAAAGTTTAAAGATGATGCGATGAAGAAGCAGCAAGAGACTATGAACCTTTACACTAAATCAGGAGCTAACCCAATGTCTGGATGTTTACCAGCATTTTTGCAAATGCCTTTATTTTTTGCACTTTTTGTATTTTTCCCTGCAGCATTTAGCTTGAGGGGTAAAAGTTTTTTGTGGGCAGACGATCTTTCTTCATATGATTCAATACTTGAATTAGGTTTTTACATCCCTCTTTATGGTGATCATGTTAGTCTTTTTCCAATTTTAGCATCTGTAGCAATTTTCTTCTATACAAAAATGACAACTGGACAACAAATGATGCCAGCATCTCAAACTGGGGGAGTTAATATGAAAGTTATAATGTATATGATGCCACTAATGATGTTGTTTTTCTTTAATAATTATGCAAGTGGACTAAGTTTATATTACTTTATCTCAAATATACTTACGATTGTATTAATGCTAGTTATTAAGAATTTTATTATTGATGATAGTAAAATATTAACTCAAATTGAGGAAAATAAAAAGAAACCACTGAAAGTTGGTGGTTTCAGAGCTAGACTTCAAAAGGCTCTAGAAGAAGCTGAGAAACAAAAGAAAAGAAGAGAACAATAATTTCTAATGAAAAAAACTAAAGTTGTTGTTGCCTTATCTGGAGGTGTTGATTCAAGTGTTGCTGCTTTTTTACTTAAGGAACAGGGGTATGACTTAATTGGGCTATTTATGAAGAATTGGCATGATGAAAGTGTTACTATATCTGACGAATGTCCATGGTTAGAAGACAGTAATGATGCAATGTTAGTAGCAGAGAAACTTAATATTCCATTTCAAGTAGTTGATTTAAGTAAAGACTATAAAGAAAAAATAATTGATTATATGTTTGAAGAATATTCAAAAGGAAACACTCCAAATCCTGATATTTTATGTAACAGAGAGATAAAATTTGATGTTTTCATGGATATTGCACTTTCTTTAGGTGCTGATTATGTTGCAACTGGTCACTACTCTAGAATTAAAATAAAAAATATAAGTGGTAATAAAACTAAATACGAGTTACACTCAGGAAGAGACCAAACTAAAGATCAATCGTACTTTTTATGTCAATTAAATCAAGAACAACTAAATAAGATAATATTCCCTGTAGGTGATTTAATGAAAACTGAAGTAAGAGAAATTGCAAAAAAAAATAATTTAGTAACTGCTGAAAAAAAAGATTCTCAAGGATTATGCTTTGTTGGAAAGGTAAGCTTGCCTGATTTTCTTCAACAAAAACTTAAAAAAAAGAAAGGCAATGTAATAGAGATTCCATCCGATTCTAGACTTTATGATAATACATCAAGCTTCATAAACGAAAATGAAAGAATGAAGATTTTGAGTGATCAAATAGTATATTCTTTATCTGATGGAAAAATTATTGGAAATCATAATGGTGCCCATTATTACACTATTGGTCAAAGAAAAGGTCTTGCTATAGGTGGATATAAGAATCCTCTTTTTGTTATTTCAACCAACACTCAAACTAATGAGATATTTGTTGGTGAGGGAAAAGATCATCCAGGTTTAAATAAGAAGGCTCTAAAGGTTAAATTCTCTGAATTAAATTGGGTAAATGATGATTTTAATTTTGAAAATCTAGGAGATTCAAAACTTAAAGCTAGGATAAGATACAGGCAAAAACTTCAAAAAATTTCTATTCACAAGCATCTTGATTTTTTATATGTTGAATTTGATGATTTTCAATCTGCTGTAACTCAAGGTCAATTCCTTGCTATATATGATAATTCTCAATTAATTGCTTCAGGAGTAATCTGTTAAGATTTATAATTGTTTTTTTTTAAAAAAACATGCAATTATACATACAATAACCAAAAAAAAATTTTAAATTTGCACGCTTTAATACGGAATTTAACAATTATTGTATGCCAACAATATCGCAATTAGTAAGAAAGGGTAGGACTTCTTCGACAAAGAAGAGTAAGTCTGTTGCACTTAACAAATCACCTCAAAAAAGAGGGGTTTGTACTAGAGTCTATACTACTACTCCAAAGAAGCCAAACTCAGCAATGAGAAAGGTTGCGAGAGTTAGGCTAACTAATGGGAAAGAGGTAAATGCATATATCCCAGGTGAGGGTCACAATCTTCAAGAACATTCAATCGTTTTAGTTAGAGGTGGAAGAGTAAAAGACTTACCAGGAGTTAGATATCATATTGTTCGAGGAGCGCTTGACACAGCTGGTGTAGAAGGGAGACTTCAACGAAGATCCAAGTATGGAGGAAAAAAACCAAAAAAATAAATCCCTAAATGAGAAAGAAACAATCCAAAAAAAGAGCTCTATTGCCTGATCCTAAGTTTAATGATCAATTAGTTTCAAGGTTTGTTAATAATCTTATGCTCCAGGGTAAAAAATCAACTGCTTATAAAGTGTTTTATGATGCTATTGATATTGTAGAGGGTAAGAAAGAAGATGATGAAAAAACTTCATTAGAATTATGGAAAGATGCTCTTTCCAACGTAATGCCTCATGTTGAAGTTAGAAGTAGAAGGGTTGGGGGTGCTACTTTTCAGATTCCAACACCAATTAGACCTGACAGAAAAATCTCAATTGCAATGAAGTGGCTAATTTCTGCTTCAAGGAAAAGAAATGAAAAGTCTATGGCAGTTAAACTGGCTCAAGAAATACTTGCAGCTGCTAAAGAAGAAGGATCTGCTGTTAAGAAAAGAGTTGATACTCACAAAATGGCTGAAGCAAACAAAGCCTTCTCACACTTTAGATTTTAATATTTAACTATGTCAAGAGATTTAAAATTTACAAGAAATATTGGTATTGCTGCTCACATTGACGCCGGGAAGACTACTACTACTGAAAGAATTCTTTTCTATACGGGTGTTAGTCACAAGATTGGAGAGGTCCATGATGGGGCTGCTACAATGGATTGGATGGAACAAGAGCAAGAGAGAGGTATAACAATTACTTCTGCTGCAACAACATGTAATTGGAACTTTCCTACTAATCAAGGAAAAGAAATTGATGATACTAAGGCATATCACTTTAACATTATTGATACTCCTGGTCACGTTGATTTTACAGTTGAAGTTAATAGATCTTTAAGAGTTCTTGATGGACTTGTCTTTCTGTTTTCAGCTGTTGATGGTGTTGAGCCTCAATCTGAAACTAACTGGAGACTTGCTGACAACTATAAAGTACCTAGAATTGGTTTTGTTAACAAAATGGATAGGCAAGGTTCTAATTTTTTAGGTGTATGTAATCAAGTTATTGAAAAACTTGGATCTAAAGCTGTTCCAATTGTCCTTAATATTGGTGACGAAGAGGATTTTAAAGGTATTGTTGATCTAGTTAAGAATCAAGCTATTGTATGGCATGAAGATAACTTTGGATCAACCTTTGATATTGTTGATATTCCAGATGATTTAAAAGATGAAGCTGAAAGACTTCGTGGAGAACTGATTGAAGCTGTAGCAGAATATGATGAAAACCTTCTAGAAAAGTATTTTGAAGATCCAGACTCAATAACTGAGGATGAAGTTCACAATGCGTTAAGAGCTGCAACTCAAGATATTAGTATAATTCCCATGATATGTGGTTCTGCATTTAAAAATAAGGGTGTTCAGTTTTTACTAGATGCGGTATGTAGATATTTACCATCACCTGAAGATAAAGATGCAATTGTAGGTACAAAACCAAATTCAGAAGATGAAATTTCTAGACTTCCCAAAGTATCCGAGCCTTTTTCAGCACTAGCTTTTAAAATTGCCACTGATCCTTACGTAGGAAGACTTGCTTTTTTTAGAGTTTACTCAGGTAGATTAGATGCTGGTTCATATGTTTTAAATAACAGGTCTGACAACAGAGAAAGAATTTCCAGAATTTATCAGATGCATTCAAATAAGCAAAACGCTATTGATTATATTGAAGCTGGAGATATTGGAGCTGCAGTTGGATTTAAGGATATAAAGACAGGGGATACATTATCTTCCGAGAAGCATCCAATAGTCTTAGAAAGTATGGTGTTCCCTGACCCAGTTATTGGTGTTGCAGTTGAACCAAAGACAAAAGCAGATGTTGATAAGCTAGGAATGGCTCTTGGAAAATTAGCTGAAGAAGACCCTACTTTTCAAGTTAAGACTGATGAAGCATCTGGTCAAACTGTAATATCAGGTATGGGAGAACTTCACCTTGATATCATTGTTGATAGGCTAAGAAGAGAATTTAAAGTTGAAGTTAATCAAGGACAGCCTCAAGTTGAATACAAAGAATCTCTAACTCAGTCTGCTGATCATAGAGAAACTTACAAAAAACAAACCGGTGGTAGAGGTAAATTTGCAGATATTGTATTTACAATTGAACCAGGAGAAAAAGGTAAAGCTGGACTAGAGTTTGTAAATCTTATTAAAGGTGGAAATATTCCAAGAGAATATATCCCATCTGTTGAAAAGGGTTTCAAGGATTCAATGAAAAATGGTCCTTTGGCAGGGTTTGAGGTTGACTCAATGAAAGTAACATTAAAAGATGGTTCATTCCACCCTGTTGATTCAGATTCTTTATCTTTTGAATTAGCAGCTAAACTTGCTTTTAAAACTGCAGCAAAATCAGCAAAAGCAGTAATTATGGAGCCAATAATGAAATTAGAAGTTATAACTCCTGAAGAGAATATGGGTGACATAGTAGGTGATCTAAATAGAAGAAGAGGCCAAGTTAATTCCATGGATGATAGAGCAGGAGCAAAAGTTGTTGCAGGAGAAGTTCCTTTATCTGAAATGTTTGGATATGTTACATCTCTTAGAACACTTTCATCTGGTAGGGCAACATCTACAATGGAATTCTCTCACTATGCAGAAACTCCAACTAATATATCAGAAACTGTTATTTCTGAAGTAAAAGGAAATACAACAGAATAAAAGAATAGATATGAGTCAAAAAATTAGAATAAAATTAAAATCCTATGATTATAACTTAGTTGATAAGTCAGCTGATAAGATTGTTAAGACTGTAAAAAATACAGGTGCAATTGTTACTGGGCCTATTCCTTTGCCAACTCACAAAAAGATTTTTACTGTTCTAAGATCACCTCATGTCAATAAGAAATCTAGAGAACAATTTAAGTTGTGTTCTTACAAAAGGCTATTGGATATTTATAGTTCATCTTCAAAGACTGTTGATGCACTAATGAAATTAGAACTTCCTAGTGGAGTTGAAGTTGAAATTAAAGTATAATTATTATGTCAGGTATTATTGGTAAAAAAGTTGGAATGACAAGTATCTACGATGAAAGTGGAAAAAATATACCTTGTACTATACTTCAAGCAGGCCCTTGTACTATCACTCAAATAAAAACAGAGGATAAAGATGGCTATACATCTTTCCAGCTTGGATTTGATGAAAAGACTAAGAACACTTCTAAATCATATCAAGGTCAATTTAAAAAAAGTAAATCTAAACCTATGAATAAGTTGGTTGAATTTAAAGGATTTGAAGGTGACCTCAAACTCGGTGATAAAATTACTGTTGATCATTTTATGGAGGGAGAATATGTTGATATTTCAGGCCTTTCTAAAGGTAAAGGTTTTCAGGGTGTAGTGAAAAGACATGGATTTGCAGGTGTTGGTGACTCAACTCATGGTCAACACAATAGATTAAGAGCTCCTGGTTCAATTGGAGCTGGATCTAGTCCATCAAGAGTTTTCAAGGGTATGAGGATGGCTGGTCAGACTGGTAATTCTAAGGTAAAAGTTCTTAACCTAAAAGTTGTTAAGGTTATGTCTGAAGATAATATTTTAATTGTTAGAGGAAGTGTTCCTGGTCATAATAACTCATATATAATTGTTCAAAAGTAATGGAGCTTAAAGTACATAATATAAAAGGTAAAGAAACTGACAGAAAGGTCAAGTTAAATAAGTCAATTTTTGGTATTGAACCAAATGATCATGCAATTTATTTAGATGTTAAACAATACCTTGCTAATAATCGTAAAGGTCTTCATAAGGCAAAAGAGAGAGCTGAAATTGCTGGGAGTACAAGAAAGATTAAAAAGCAGAAAGGTACCGGTACTGCAAGAGCTGGAAGTATTAAGAATCCTCTATTTAGAGGAGGTGGTAGAGTCTTTGGACCAAGACCAAGATCTTACGATCAAAAAGTAAATAAAAAAGTAAAAAAATTAGCAAGAAAGTCTGCCCTTACGTATAAATTAAAAAATAAAGAAGTTTTAATCCTAGAGGATTTCAAATTTTCAAGCCCAAAGACTACAGATTATTTAAATATAATTAAGGCTTTTGGTTTGGAATCTAAAAAGACTTTACTAGTAACAAGTGAAACTGATAGTAATATATATTTGTCTTCACGAAATTTAAAAAATTCGAAAGTTTTAATTAACTCAGAATTAAACACTTATGAAATTACAGATGCTAATAATATCTTAATTTTAGAAAGTGCGGTTGAAGGAATTGAAACAACCCTGAAATAAATTAGATCATGGATATACTTATAAAACCAATATTAACCGAGAAAGCGACAAATGAAAGTGAATTGAGAAATTCATATACATTCATTGTTTCAAAGTCTGCAAACAAGGTTGAAATTAAAAAAGCAGTTGAAGCTTCTTATGGGGTTTCAGTTAAGAAAGTTAGAACTATGATTTATGGAGCAGAAACAAGGACTAGATTCACTAAACGTGGTATTCAGAACAGTAAAAAAGGTTCATACAAAAAAGCAATTGTTAAAGTATCAGAAGGAGATAGAATTGACTTCTTCGCAAATCTATAATTATGCCTGTAAGAAAATTAAAACCGGTTACGCCATCACAAAGATTTAGAGTTGTTAATGGATTTGACGCTATAACAGCTGATAAACCTGAAAAGTCTTTACTAGTTACAAAGAAAAGAACTGGTGGTAGAAATAACCATGGTAAGATGACTAGTAAATATAGAGGAGGTGGTCATAAGAAGAGATATAGAATTATTGATTTTAAAAGAGATAAGTTTGATGTAAGTGCTGAAGTAAAATCAATTGAGTATGATCCAAATAGAACAGCATTTATCTCTTTACTAGAGTATAAAGATGGTGAAAAGAGATATATAATTGCTCAGAATGGACTTAAAGTTGGACAAACTGTTTTATCTGGTAAATCAGCTACTCCTGAAATCGGAAATGCTATGCCTATGAATAACATTCCTTTGGGTACTATCATCTCTTGCATTGAATTAAATCCTGGTAAAGGTGCAAGTATATCAAGAAGTGCAGGTTCTTTTGCTCAATTAATGGCAAAAGAAGGCAGATATGTAACAATAAAGCTTCCTTCAGGAGAAACAAGGATGATTTTGAATAATTGTTATGCAACTATTGGTGCAGTTTCTAATTCAGATAACCAGCTTATATCATCTGGTAAAGCTGGAAGAAAAAGATGGCTTGGTAGAAGACCAAGAACAAGACCAGTTGCTATGAACCCTGTTGATCACCCAATGGGAGGTGGAGAAGGAAAAGCATCAGGAGGTCACCCAAGATCCAAAAAAGGAATACCTGCTAAAGGTTTCAGAACTAGATCTAAGAAGAAATCATCTTCTAAGTTTATTATAGAAAGAAGAAAAAAATAAAAAGTAATGTCAAGATCACTAAAAAAAGGACCATACGTACATTTAAGCCTTCTAAAGAAGGTCAATAAAAATATTGAAGATAATAAGAAGGATGTTATTAAGACATGGTCTAGATCATCAATGATTATACCTGATTTTGTTGGACAAACTATTGCTGTTCATAATGGTAAACAATTTATTCCAGTTTACATTACTGAAAATATGGTTGGTCATAAACTTGGAGAATTTTCTCCGACAAGATCATTTAGAGGTCATACTGGTAATAAAAGATAAATAATATTGATTTAAATAAATGGGATCAAGAAAAAGAAATAGTGCAGAAAAGATAAAGGAAGCAAAGAAGGACTTAGCATTTGCTAAGCTTAACAATTGCCCTACTTCTCCAAGGAAGATGCGTCTTGTAGCTGATCAAATCAGAGGTGAAGATATATCAAGTGCATTATCAATACTAAAATTTAGCCCTAAAGAGGCTTCTAGAAGACTTGAAAAACTTTTAGTCTCTGCTATATCAAATTGGCAATCCAAAAATGAGAATGCTAATATTGATTCTGCTCAACTTTTTGTCAAAGAAATTAGAGTTGATAGCGGAAGTATGCTTAAGAGAATTAGAACAGCTCCTCAGGGTAGAGCTCACAGAATAAGAAAGAGGTCTAATCATGTTACGTTAGTTCTTTCATCAAAAACAATTACTTAAATGGGACAGAAGACAAATCCAATAGGAAATAGATTAGGTATAATTAGAGGCTGGGACTCAAACTGGTGGGGTGGTAGAGACTATGGTGACAAGATAGCAGAAGATGATAAAATAAGAAAGTATATATACGCTAGACTTTCTCGTGCAAGTGTATCAAGTATCATAATCGAAAGGACCCTTAAACTTATAATTATAACTATTACTACTGCAAGACCAGGTATCATAATTGGTAAAGCAGGATCTGAAGTTGATAAATTAAAGGAGGAGCTGAAAAAGATAACATCCAAAGATGTACAATTAAATATTTTTGAAATTAAACGTCCTGAATTAGATGCCTTTTTGGTTGGTAACAGTATAGCAAGACAAATTGAGAATAGAATTTCTTTTAGAAGAGCTATTAAAATGGCTATTGCTGCAGCAATGAGAATGAATGCAGAAGGTATTAAAATCCAAATATCTGGTAGGCTTAATGGAGCTGAAATGGCTAGATCCGAATCTTACAAAGAAGGTAGGATCCCATTATCAACTTTTAGAGCAGATATTGATTATGCGATTGTTGAAGCTCATACTACATATGGAAGACTCGGAATAAAAGTCTGGATTATGAAGGGAGAGGTTTATGGAAAAAGAGAATTATCTCCTTTAACTGGTATGAAAAAATCATCTAATAATTCTAAAAAGAATAATAGACAAAGAGATAGAAAAAATTAAATAGAATATGTTACAACCAAAGAGGACTAAATATAGAAAGACACAAAAAGGCCGAATGAAAGGTTTGTCTCAACGTGGGCATAGATTGTCTAATGGTATGTTTGGTATCAAATCCCTAGAGTCTAAATTTATCACTTCTAGACAAATTGAAGCTGCAAGGATTGCTGCTACAAGATATATGAAAAGAGAAGGACAGCTTTGGATAAAGATATTTCCAGATAAACCTATTACAAAAAAACCTCTTGAGGTGAGAATGGGTAAAGGTAAAGGTGCTCCTGAGTATTTTGTTGCTGTTGTAAAACCTGGAAGAGTTCTTTTTGAAGTTTCAGGTGTTCCAGTAGCAGTTGCTAAAGAGGCACTTAGGTTAGCTGCTCAAAAGTTACCGGTAACAACAAAATTTATTATTGCAAGAGATTTTAAAGGATATTATGAAAATTAGTGAAATAAGAAATATGTCAATTGACGAGTTAAATGAGAAATTAGCTGATACAGCCAAAAAGTTGTCTCAGTTAAAATTTAATAATACTGTTCAAACAATAGAAAATCCCCTTGAAATTAAAAATTTAAGGAGGCAGCTTGCAAAGCTTAAAACTATACTAAACGAAAAAAAACAAGATTAATGACAACTAGAAGTTTAAGAAAAGAAAGAATAGGTGTGGTATCATCTGATAAAATGGAAAAATCAGTTGTTGTATCAGAAGTTAAGAAAGTTAAGCACCCTGTCTATGGAAAATTTGTTTTAAAAACAAAGAAATATGTAGCTCATGATGAGAAAAATGATTGTAATGAGGGGGATACTGTAAAGATTATGGAAACAAGACCTATGAGCAAGACAAAGAAGTGGAGAATTGTAGAAATTATAGAAAGAGCAAAATAAAATGGTACAAGCAGAGTCAAGACTTAACGTAGCTGATAACACAGGAGCTAAAGAAGTTCTAACAATAAGAGTATTGGGTGGAACTAAAAGAAGGTATGCAAGATTAGGAGACAAAATTGTAGTAACCGTTAAAGATGCTACTCCTAATGGAACAGTAAAAAAAGGTCAAGTTTCTCTTGCTGTAGTTGTAAGAACAAAAAAAGAGGTTAGAAGAAATGATGGCTCTTACATTAGATTCGATGAGAATGCTTGTGTATTGCTTCAACAAACTGGTGAAATGAGAGGAACAAGAGTTTTTGGTCCAGTTGCTAGAGAGTTGAGAGATAAACAGTTTATGAAAATTGTTTCACTAGCACCTGAAGTTTTATAGAAAAGAAATGAATAAAATTAAAATAAAAAAAGGAGATCAAGTACTGGTAATAGCTGGTGAGAATAAGGGTTCTAAGGGCGCTGTATTAAAGGTGCTTTATAACTCGAATAAAGCATTAGTAGAAGGTGTCAACACTGTAAAAAGACACACGAAACCAAACTCGGAAAATCCAAAAGGTGGTATAATTGAAAAACAACTACCAATAGACATATCTAATCTGTCTCTAATGACAAAAGATGGGGAGAAGACAAGAATTGGATTTAAAAATGAAGATGGTAAAAAAGTTCGTATATCAAAAAAATCTAAAGAAATTATTTAATTATGTCGTATTCACCAAGACTTAAGGGCGATTATTCTAAAAAGATTATTAAAGATCTTCAAGGAAAGCTTGAATTAAAAAATGTGATGCAAGTCCCAACTTTAGATAAAATAGTTATCTCAAGAGGAGTTGGTGCTGCTGTAAGTGATAAGAAATTAATTGACCATGCTGTAGAAGAATTAACTTTAATCTCAGGTCAAAAAGCTGTTGCTACACTTTCAAAAAAAGATGTGGCTTCTTTTAAGTTAAGAAAGGGGACGCCTATTGGTGCTAAGGTTACACTAAGAGGTGACAGAATGTATGAATTTCTAGATAGACTTATAACCATCGCTCTCCCAAGAGTGAGAGACTTCCAGGGAATCAAGTCTGATGGATTTGATGGAAGAGGTAATTATAATCTTGGAATAAAAGAACAAATTATATTTCCTGAAATCAATATTGATAAAGTAAATAAGATATCAGGTATGGATATCACATTTGTAACAAATACAAATTCTGATAAAGAGGCAAAAGAATTATTAACTGAACTTGGATTACCTTTTAAAAAATAATATTATGGCAAAAGAATCGATGAAAGCTAGGGAAAGAAAAAGACAAAGAATTGTTGCAAAATTTGCTGCAAAAAGAAAGTCTTTGAAAGAAGCTAAAGACTATATAGGTCTTCAAAAGCTCCCAAAAAATGCCTCACCAATTAGGCTTCACAATAGATGTAAGCTAACTGGAAGACCAAAAGGTTATATTAGACAATTTGGTGTTTCAAGGGTGATGTTTAGAGAGATGGCAAATAAAGGATTAATTCCAGGTGTAACTAAAGCGAGTTGGTAAATTAAAGATTATGTATACAGATACTATTGCAGATTATTTAACAAGAGTGAGAAATGCTAGCATGGCTGGTCATAAAGTTGTTGATGTTCCAGCATCTAATATTAAAAAGGATATAACAAAGATTCTTTTTGATCAAGGCTATATCTTAAGTTATAAATTTGAAGACACTGATAATAAGCAGGGAAATATAAAAATAGCCCTTAAGTATGATTCAGTCTCAAAACAACCTGTTATTAAAGAAATTCAAAGAATAAGTAAACCGGGGTTGAGAAAGTATTCAAATTCACAGGATTTTCCAAGAATTTTAAATGGCTTGGGTATATCTATAGTTTCAACTTCTAAAGGTGTAATGACTGGAAAGCAAGCTTCTAGTCAGAATATAGGTGGTGAATTAATTTGTTATGTTTTTTAAATTAATATTATGTCAAGAATAGGTAACAATCCGATAAGTATCCCAGAAGGAGTTTCTGTTGAAGTTAATGGTGACATTATTACTGTCAAAGGTAAAAAAGGTGAGATGAACCAAACTTTTGATGGTGTTAGTTTTGATGTGTCGAGCGATACTATAATTGTTAAAAGAAATTCGGAATCAAAAGATCACAAATCAAAACATGGACTTTACAGATCTCTTGTATCTAATATGGTCACTGGAGTAAACGATGGATTTACGCTAGAATTAGAATTAGTAGGTGTTGGTTATAGAGCAACTTCATCTGGTCAGAAATTGGATCTTGCTTTAGGTTATTCACATACTATTGTAATGAATATAGCGCCTGAAGTCAAAGTTGAATGCGTTAATGAAAAAGGCTCTAACCCTTTAATTAAACTTAGCTCACCAGATAAACAGCTTGTTGGTCATGTTGCAGCTAAGATTAGATCTTTCAGAAGACCAGAACCATATAAAGGAAAAGGAATAAAGTTTGTTGGTGAACAAATAAGAAGAAAAGCAGGTAAATCAGCATAATATGAAAAATACTAAGACCTTCAGAAGAAATAGGATTAAACAAAGAATAAAGAAAATTGTTTCTGGTACATCCGAGTATCCTAGGCTGTCTGTATTTAGAAGTAATAAAGAGATATATTGTCAAGTAATTGACGATGTAAATGGTAAGACTATAGTTCAGACATCTTCAAGAGATAAAGCAATTTCAGATCTTAAATTAAAGAGTAATATTGAAATTTCTTTTAATGTTGGAAAATTAGTCGCTGAGCAAGCTGTAAAAAAAGGTATTGATAAAATTAAATTTGATAGAGGTGGATACCTTTATCATGGTAGAGTTAAATCCCTTGCTGAAGGAGCAAGAGAAGGTGGACTTAAATTTTAATTATGTATAAAAATTATAAAAATATTGAACTTGTAAAGCCTGCTGGCTTAGACTTAAAAGATAAGCTTGTTGGTATCCAAAGAGTTACAAAGGTTACAAAAGGTGGTAGAGCTTTTGGTTTTTCTGCTATTGTTGTAGTAGGTGATGAAAATGGAGTTGTTGGTCATGGTCTTGGTAAGGCCAAAGAAGTTACAACTGCAATTTCAAAAGCTGTTGAAGATGCTAAGAAAAACTTAGTAAGAATTCCAGTCGAGAATGGTACTTTGCCTCATGAGCAAAAAGGAAAGTTTGGTGGATCTAGAGTTTTTATAAAACCAGCGACTCCTGGTACAGGTGTAATTGCGGGTGGTGCAGTAAGAACAGTATTGGAAGCAGTTGGTGTACAGAATGTACTTTCAAAATCTCAAGGGTCATCTAACCCACATAATGTTGTTAAGGCTACATTTGATGCACTTCTTAATCTAAGAAGTCCATTAATGATTTCTAGACAAAGAGGGATTTCTCTTGATAAAGTTTTTAAAGGATGAGTAAAAAAGTAAAAATTAAACAAGTAAGAAGCACAATCAAGAGGCTAGAGTCTCAAAAGAGAACTCTTAAGGCCCTTGGCTTAAGAAAAATTGGAATGGAAGTTGAACATGAGTTAACATCTTCAATCTCTGGTATGATTAATAAAGTAAGGCATCTAGTTGAAGTAAATTCTATAAAATAATAATTATGAGTTTAAATAATTTAAAACCTGCAGAAGGATCAAATAAGACAAGTGGTAAAAGACTTGGAAGGGGACAAGGTTCTGGAAAGGGTGGTACATCTACCAAAGGACATAAAGGAGCTCAGTCTAGATCAGGTTATTCCAGAAAAATTGGTTTTGAGGGTGGTCAAATGCCTCTTCAAAGAAGAATACCAAAGTTTGGTTTTAAAAATATCAACAGAGTTGAATATAATACTATAAATGTAGATGATATTCAATATCTAGTTGATAATAAAAAGATCAAAAAGGACCTCACATTAGATAAAATGATTGAATTGAGAATGGCAAAGAAAGGAGACCTTGTTAAGATATTAGGTAGAGGTAAACTAGATGTTCCAGTAAACATAACTGCACATAAGTTTTCTGCTTCTGCTGAAAAGATTATTGAAAAGGCTGGAGGAAAGGTCAATAAAATATAATGAATAAATTAATAGACGTAATAAAGAGTATTTACAAGATAAAAGAGTTAAGGGAGAGAATCCTTTTTACTCTAATGCTCTTATTGGTCTATAGACTTGGTGCGCAAGTTGTACTCCCAGGAGTTGATTCTCTGGCACTTTCAGAACTTTCTTCAAGATCTGATGGTGGAGGCTTATTAGGTATATTAAATGCATTTACAGGTGGAGCTTTTGCAAATGCTTCAATATTTGCTCTTGGAATAATGCCTTATATTTCAGCATCAATTGTTGTTCAGTTGATGGGTGTAGCTCTTCCTTATCTTCAAAAACTTCAGAAAGAGGGTGAAAGTGGAAGAAAGAAAATTACTCAAATTACAAGATGGTTAACAATATTTATATGTGTAGTTCAGGCTCCTGCATATTTATATGGATTGAGTGCATTAGGGGTTCCTGACAGCGCTTTTATTTTTGGAAGAACTCCAATGTTCATATTCACATCGATTATAATTCTTGTAACTGGTTGTATTTTTGCAATGTGGTTAGGAGAAAAGATTACAGACAGAGGTATTGGTAACGGAATATCACTTCTTATTACTGTTGGTATTGTTGCTACCCTTCCTCTATCATTTACTCAAAACCTAATTTCAAGAATATCTGAAAGTAATGGTGGATTGATAATGGTTGTTATAGAATTAGCTGTATGGCTAGTAATTATTCTCTTAAGTATACTTTTAGTAATGGCTGTAAGACAAATTCCAGTTCAATATGCAAGAAGAAACTCTGTTCCAGGGACTCAATCATCAGGAATGGCAAAGAGACAATATATACCACTTAAATTAAATGCATCAGGAGTAATGCCAATAATATTTGCTCAGGCATTAATGTTTGCTCCAGCTACAATTGGAAGTGTCTTTGGTACTTCTTCAGTTGGGCAATGGTTACAAGCAAGTTTTTCAGATATATTTGGACTATGGTATAATATTTTATTTGGACTTTTAGTTGTAATTTTTACATTCTTTTATACAGCTATAACAGTACCTACAAATAAGATGTCTGATGATTTAAAAAGAAGTGGAGGATTCGTTCCTGGTATAAGACCTGGAAACGAGACGTCAGAATATTTAGATTCAGTAATGTCAAATATAACATTTCCAGGATCTCTATATTTGGCAGTAATTGCGGTTTTTCCTGCAATTGTAGTTCAACTTATTGGGATGCAGCAAGGATGGGCTCTATTTTTTGGTGGAACATCACTTCTAATTATGGTTGGTGTTGCTATTGATACAATTCAACAGGTCAACGCATATTTATTAAATAACCATTATGATGGGCTTATGAAATCTGGTTCAATGAGAAGTAAACCAACAATATAATGGCTAAACAGAAATCAATAGAGCAAGAAGGTAAA
>CABYAF010000013.1 GCA_902516925.1 uncultured Bacteroidota bacterium | reverse complement strand
TTGTAGATATTTCAGATGATGAAATAAAAAATAGAATTAAAAATTGGTCTAAACCTGATTTAAAAATTAAAAAAGGAATTTTGTATAAATATGTTAAATCAGTTTCAAATGCATCAAGTGGGTGTGTAACTGATGAATAAAATTATGAAGAAAAAAAAGATTAGTGGGGCTGAAGCTGTGATACATTCATTGTTAAATGAAGGTGTTAATTTAGTATGGGGATACCCAGGAGGAGCTATTATGCCAGTTTATGATGAATTTTATAAATTTCAAGATAAGCTTCAACATATTTTAGCAAGACATGAACAGGGAGCTATACATGCAGCCCAAGGCTATGCAAGGTCATCTGGTAGAGTAGGAGTTGCTATTGCAACCTCAGGTCCAGGAGCAACAAATCTTGTCACAGGAATTGCTGATGCTCAAATTGATTCTACACCTGTTGTTTGTATTACTGGACAGGTCCCTTCCCACCTTTTAGGTTCTGATGCATTTCAAGAGACTGATATCATAGGTATATCTATGCCTGTAACAAAGTGGAATTATCAAATTACAAAAGCTTCTGAGATTCCTGAAATTTTTGCAAAAGCATTTTATATAGCTAAGTCAGGAAGACCTGGTCCTGTTCTAATTGATATAACAAAAGATGCTCAATTTGAACTATTTGATTATAAATACTCAAAATGTAAAGGCATTAGGAGCTATAACCCACTTCCTAATATTGAAACTTCATCAATTGATAATGCAGTTAAACTAATAAATAAAGCTAAAAAACCATTTATAGTATGGGGTCAAGGAGTAATACTAGGGAATGCAGAGGGGGAATTTAAAAATTTTGTAGAGAAATCAGGAATACCAGCAGCTTGGACTATTCTTGGAGTATCTGCTCTTCCAACATCTCATGAGTTAAATGTAGGAATGGTTGGAATGCATGGTAATTATGGTCCAAACCTTCTAACTAATGAATGTGATCTTCTAATAGCGATTGGTATGAGATTTGATGATCGGGTTACAGGGGATCCAAAAACATATGCTACGCAAGCTAAAATTATTCATCTTGATATAGATCCAGCAGAGATAGATAAAAACATTAAAGTTGAAGTTCCTATAATTGGTGATTGTAAAGAATCTCTAAAACTTATTACGGATAAAATTGATAAAAAATCTCATAGTAAATGGATATCAAAATTTGATGATTTAATGAAAATAGAATTTGATAAGGTTATTAATTCTGATTTAAATCCTTCAAAAAAAGGTTTGACCATGGGAGAGTCCATTATTGCAATTAATGAACAGACAAAAGGTGATGCCATAATCGTAACCGACGTAGGTCAACACCAAATGGTTGCACATAGATATGCTAATTTTATAAAATCTAAGAGTAATATTACTTCAGGAGGACTAGGTACGATGGGATTTGCATTACCTGCTGCGATGGGAGCCAAAGTGGGAGCAATGAATAGAGAAGTAGTAGCAATAATTGGAGATGGTGGTTATCAAATGACAATTCAAGAATTGGGCACCATATTTCAACTACAAATTCCAGTTAAGATAGTGATATTAAATAATGATTTTTTAGGCATGGTGCGTCAATGGCAACAACTTTTTTTTGATAAAAGATATGCTTCAACTGAGATGATTAATCCAGATTTCGTTACAATTGCAAAAGGATATTATTTAGATTCTGAAAGAGTCAGTGAAAGAAAAGATTTAAAACCTGCAGTAGAAAGAATGATAAAATCAAATAAACCATTTGTATTGGAAATTTGTGTAGAGAAAGAAGATAATGTATTCCCTATGATACCCTCTGGAGCCTCTGTTTCTGATGTAAGACTTAGCTAATATGGAAAAGAAAAAAAATTATACAATATCTGTCTACACCGAAAATAATGTTGGACTTCTTCACAGATTATCAGCAATTTTTTTGAAAAGGCATATAAATATTGAAAGTTTTAGCACCTCTGAGTCTGAGATCAAGGGTGTTTTTAGGTTTATTATTGTAGTAAAAATGACTAAATCAGGTGTTGAGAAAGTTACTAAACAAATTGAAAAACAAGTTGAAGTTATAAAAGCATTTTATCATACTGATACCGAGACTATTTTTCAAGAATCAGCTCTTTACAAAGTCAAGTCATCTTCTCTTTTTGAGGAAAGACATATCCAAAATATAATAAAAGAATCTAATGCAAGAATTGTTACTGTTAATCCAGAATTTTTTGTAATTGAAAAAACTGGATTTAGAGATGATACGGAAAAGCTATACAACGATCTAAAATCACATGGACTCCTACAATTTACCAGATCTGGGAGGATTGCTGTTTCAAAAGAAAAGATGGGAATATCAGAAATTTTAAATACTTTTAAAAACCAAAAATAAAAACAATGAAAAATTACTTTAATAGTTTATCATTTAGAGAAAAATTAATGCAATTAGGTAAATGTAGGTTCATGGACTCAGCAGAGTTTAATAATGGAGTTAATTTTTTAAAAGATAAAAAGATTGCAATAGTTGGATGTGGAGCCCAAGGTCTTCACCAAGGTTTAAATATGAGGGATTCGGGTTTAGATATATCTTATGCTCTGAGACAAACATCAATTGATTCAAAAAGGCAATCATTTATAAATGCAACTTCAAATAACTTCAATGTTGGAAATTTTGATGAAATAATACCAAATTCTGATTTAGTAATAAATCTAACCCCAGATAAGAATCATAGTCCTGTAGTGGAACAGCTCATGCCAATTATGAAGAAAAATTCAATATTATCATACTCCCATGGATTTAATATTGTTGAAGAGGGTATTAAAGTTAGAGAGGATATAACAGTAATTATGGTTGCTCCTAAATCGCCTGGTTCTGAGGTGAGAGAGGAATATCTTAGAGGTTTTGGAGTACCAACTTTGATAGCTGTACATCCTGTAAATGATAAAAATAATATTGGCTTTGATGCTGCTAAAGCCTATGCAGTATCACTTGGTTCACATAAGGCTGGTGTTCTTGATTCCTCATTTGTTGCAGAGGTAAAATCAGATTTAATGGGTGAACAGACAATTTTATGTGGTATGCTTCAGACTGGTTCAATTTTATCTTTTGAGAGAATGGTAGAACTTGGAATTAATCCAGGATATGCTGCAAAATTAATTCAGTATGGCTGGGAAACAATAACTGAGTCACTGAAACACGGTGGAATTACAAATATGATGGATAGACTTAATAATCCAGCTAAAATAAAAGCTTATGAGTTATCAGAGGAACTAAAAAATATATTATCACCATTATTTATTAAGCACATGGATGATATTTTATCTGGTAACTTTTCAGAAACTATGATGAAAGACTGGAGTAATGATGATAAAGAGCTTTTAAATTGGAGAGAGCAAACAAGTCAAACAGCTTTTGAAAAAACAAGTCCTACATCAGACGAAATTTCAGAACAAGAATATTTTGATAATGGAATACTGATGGTAGCATTTGTAAAAGCTGGAGTTGAGCTTGCATTCGAGACTATGGTCGAGGCTGGTATTAAGGAAGAATCTGCTTACTATGAATCTCTTCATGAACTTCCATTAATTGCAAATTTAGTATCTAGAAAAAAACTATATGAGATGAACCATATTATTTCAGATACTGCAGAATATGGATGTTATTTGTTTAATAATGATGCTATTCCATTGTTATCAAAATTTTTCCAAAATATTGATAGTGATATAATTGGATCAAATCAAGTGGCTAACGATTTAAATTCAGTTGATAATAAACAATTAATTGAGACTAATGACTCTATTAGATTCCATTCAATTGAAATAATAGGTGATGAATTAAGACAACATATGACTTCAATGAAAAAAGCATTATAAGACATGCAAATGCCAGATTTAAAAGGTGTCAGAAATGCGTCTGAAAACCTTAGAGATGTTTCAATTATTACTCCACTTTCTTTAAACGAAAGATTATCTGATAAATTTAACTCTAGAATTTTTTTAAAAAGAGAAGATCTTCAAAAGGTACGTTCGTTTAAAATTAGAGGTGCCTTTAATAAGATAAAATCTTTAAATCTGGAAAGTACAGATAATAAAAGACAAATTATCTGTGCAAGTGCCGGTAATCATGCACAAGGTGTAGCCTTTTCATGTAATAAACTAGGAATTTTCGGCACTATATATATGCCTGAGACTACTCCAAAACAAAAAGTTGAAAGAGTTAAAATGTTTGGTGGAAGATTTATTAATATCGTTTTATTTGGAGATACATTTGATGACGCTCAAAAAGAAGCTCAAAAACAATTAAATAAAGATTTTGTGTTTATCCATCCTTTTGATGATAAAGATGTCATAGAAGGTCAAGGTACAATCGCTCTTGAAATATTAGATCAAATTGACAAACACTTTGACTATCTCGTTATTCCAATTGGTGGGGGTGGCTTAATAGCAGGAATTATTGCTGTCTTTAAGGAACTTTCTCCCAATACAAAAATTATTGGAGTGGAAGCTGAAGGAGCTCCAGCAATGTTTGATTCTATTAAACAAAAAAAAATTATTGAGCTTGAGAAAATTGATAATTTCGTCGATGGTGTTTCAATCAAAAAGATTGGTATGATCCCCTTTGAAATCTGCAAAGATTATCTTGATGATTTAATAATTGTTCCAGAAGGCAAAATATGTCAAACCATTCTTGAGTTGTATAATAAAGATGGAATTGTTGTTGAGCCAGCAGGTGCAATTGGTATTTCAGCACTTGAAATTTATGATAAAGATATTTCAAACAAAAATATTGGTGTTCTAATTTGCGGAGGTAACAATGATATAACTAGAATGGCAGAAATTAAAGAAAGAGCACTCCTTTATTCAAATCTAAAGCATTATTTCATTGTTAACTTTCCTCAGAGAAAAGGTGCTCTAAAAGAGTTTGTTAACAATGTATTAGGTGAAAACGATGATATAACTTTTTTTGAATATGTAAAAAAAAACAATAGAGCTTACACTTCAGCCATTGTTGGAATAGAGTTAAAATTTTCTAAAGATTTGTCTGATTTGATGAATAAAATGAAAGAAAATAGTTTCTTTGGAGAATATTTAAATGATAAACCAGAAACACTTAGTCTTTTAATATAAAACCATGTCTTTAGAAAATTACAAAATTGATCCAATCCATTGCAAAGAATATTTAGTTGATGGAAAATTAAAAAAATGGGAGGGTGAGACCTCTGAAGTTTATTCAACAATTGATATAAAATCAGAAAATAAATATTCTCCAACTCTTCTAGGCTCAATTCCTGATATGGACTCTGAATCTGCTATAGAAGCACTTGAATCTGCAAAAAAAAGCTTTTAATAGAGGACAGGGTAAATGGCCTACTATGAAAGTTATAGATAGGCTAAAATGCATGAAAAGATTTGCTGATAAAATGCAAGAACACAGAGAAGTTGTTGTAAAGCTTCTTATGTGGGAAATAGGAAAAAATCAAACTGACTCTGAAAAAGAGTTTGATAGAACAGTCAAATATATATATGATACAATTGATGAATATAAAAATATTGATCGATCATCTTCAAGATTTGAAAAAGATTCTGGTATTCATGCACACATAAGAAGAGGTCCACTAGGAGTTGTTCTTTGCTTGGGTCCTTATAATTATCCATTAAATGAGACTTTTTGTCTTCTTATACCTGCAATTCTGATGGGTAATACGACAATATTTAAACCTGCTAAACATGGTGTATTACTAATATCTCCTCTATTAAAAGCATTTAAAGAATGTTTTCCTCCAGGAGTAGTAAATATCCTATTCGGTAGAGGTCGAAAAATATGTCCTCCAATTATGAAAACTGGTTATATTGATGTATTAGCTTTAATAGGTCATAGTTCTTCGGCTGTTGCACTTCAAGATCAGCACCCTAATAAAAATAGACTTAGATTGGTTCTAGGCTTAGAGGCAAAAAATCCGGCTATAATTTTGCCTGATGCTGATTTAGATTTAACAATTAAAGAATGTATTTCAGGATCTTTATCATACAATGGCCAAAGGTGTACAGCTCTTAAAGTACTTTATGTACATGAGTCTATAGTGGATGAATTTAATAATAAGTTTTCTAAAGCAGTTGATAATCTTAAGTTTGGTATGCCCTGGGATAAAGATGCATTTCTTACTCCGTTACCAGAGCCCTCAAAACCTCAATACATAGTTGACTTAATTGAGGATGCAGTTTCCAAAGGAGCGAAAGTAATTAATGAAAAAGGGGGTGAAGTAACAGATAACTATTGTTATCCAGCAGTACTCTACCCTGTCAATAGTAATATGAAGGTATTCGAAGAGGAACAATTTGGTCCTGTAGTTCCTGTGATTCCATTTAAGAGTATAGATGAACCACTCGATGATATGGCGAAATCTGAATATGGCCAACAGGTTAGCCTCTTTGGAACCGATACAAAAAAAATTGGTCCTTTGATTGATACACTTGCTAATCTAGTTTGTAGAGTTAACCTTAATAGCTCTTGTCAAAGAGGACCAGACATATACCCATTTACTGGTCGTAAAAATTCAGCAGTAAGTACTTTAAGTGTTCACGACGCATTAAGAGCATTTTCAATAAGAACATTTGTAGCTTCTAAAGATAATGTCCATAATAACAGAATTCTAAAAAAGTTATTAGATTCCAATGATTCTAACTTTATTTCAACGGATTATATTCTTTAATTTTTTTTAATAAAATCTACAATATAGTCTCCAACTTGATCAGTTGAGTAGGACCTATCCTCTTTATTTAAATCAGGAGTTGTATATCTGTCTAAAAGAGAATTTTCAACAGCTCTATTTATAATTTCAGATTCCTTATTCAAGTTAAATGTATAGTCTAACATCATTGAAAGTGATAATATAGAAGCAATTGGATTTGCAATTTTTTTACCTGTTGCCTCTGGATAAGATCCATGGATAGGCTCATATAATGCATTTTCAGAACCAACTGATGCTGAAGGCATTAATCCCATAGATCCAGATATTACAGATGCTTCATCAGTTAAAATATCTCCAAATAAATTAGAGGTAATAAGAACATCGTATGAATTTGGCCATTGAATTAATCTCATTGCAACTGCATCAACAAATTCATATGTAACAGTTACATCTGGATAATCTTTTTCCATACTTTGGACAGTTTCTCTCCATAGTCTTGATGTTTCTAGAATATTTGCTTTATCAACGCTACATAGTTTTTTTGATCTTTTTTGAGCATACTCAAATCCCATTTTAGCAATTCTAAATATCTCATCTCTAGTGTATTGGCAGGTATCAAACGCATAATTATCATCATCTTTTCTTCCTCTTTCACCAAAATATATTCCACCTGTAAGCTCTCTTACAAAAAGAATATCTGTGCCAGATATCCTATCTTCTTTAATTGGCGACATATCTAATAGAGACTCAAAAACAAGAGTAGGTCTAAGATTAGCATATAATCCTAGTTGTTTCCTCATTTTTAACAGCCCCTGTTCAGGTCTTATCTTTGCTTTAGGGTCGTTATCATATTTTGGATCTCCTATAGCACCAAATAAAATAGCATCAGAACCTTTACATAGCTCATGAGTTTTATCTGGATAGGGATCATTAAATTTATCAATAGCAACAGCACCAACTAATCCATTATTTGTTTCAACCTCATGATTAAACTTTTCTGCTATGCATTTTAGAACCTTAATTGATTGATTTGTTACCTCTGGTCCTATTCCATCACCTGGGAGAACAGCTATCTTTAATTTCATAATTTATTCTGTATTTAGCATTTTTTCAGTTGCCTTGATTGCAGATACAGTTTGATCAGTATCAAGTCCTCTAGTTTTAAATTTTTTTATGCCAGTATCCCAAGTAATAGTTGTCTCACAGAAAGCATCTGAATCACTTCCAGGAGGGATTCTAACAGCATAATCAATAAGTTTTGGAAGTTTGCTTTTTTGTTTATTATATATCTTTTTTAGGGCATTCATAAATGCATCAAACTGACCATCTCCAGATGAAGTTTCTTGAAATAGTTTTTCATTTATAATTAATGAAATCGATGCTGAAGGTCTTAGAGTTTTTGCATGTGTAAGCACATATGAATCAATTTTAATATTCTTCTTTTTTGTTGGATAATCAAGGACGTCATTAATGATATAAGGAAGATCTTCGATTGTTACCTTTTCTTTCTTATCACCTAACTCTATGACTTTTGAAGTCACTATACCTAATTCTTGGTCATTCAATTTTATTCCTAACTCATCTAAGTTCTTTCTTATATTAGCTTTACCAGATGTCTTACCAAGAGCGTATTTTCTTTTTCTTCCAAATCTAAGAGGGTTTAGATTATTATAGTAGAGGTTCTTCTTATTATCTCCATCTGCATGAATACCTGCAGTTTGTGTAAAAACATTCTCTCCAACTATGGGTTTATTAGATGAAACGGTTTGTCCAGAAAAAGTAGAGATTAAATTACTTGCCTTAAACAAATTTTTTTCATTAACATTAATTTTAATATTAGGCATAAAATCTCTTATTACTGCCACAGCACTTGATAATGGAGTATTTCCTGCTCTTTCTCCCATACCGTTAATAGTTAGATGAAGTCCATTACAACCCGCTCTGATTGCCTCCATTGAATTACCTACACTTAGGTCATAATCATTATGTCCATGAAAATCAATATGAAAATCAGGATATTTCATTTTTATCTCAGATATATAGTCATAAGTTTCCTGGTGAGTTAGAATGCCTAAAGTATCAGGCAACAACAATCTTTTTATTCTCTTATCATACAAGAAATCGAGGAAATCCATTACATAGTCTTTACTATCTTTCATGCCATTACTCCAATCTTCAAGATAAATATTTGTTTGAATTGAGTTTTCCTCAGCATTATTAATTGTTTTTAAAATATCTTTAAAATGATTAGATGGAGTTTTTTTTAATTGATGTTTAAGATGATTTATTGAGCCTTTAGTAAGTAAATTTTGAACTAAACATCCTGAATCTAATAGCCACTTTATAGATTTTCCGTCATCAATAAAAGTTAATACTTCTATACTCTCAATTTTATTATTTTTTTTTGCCCAATCAGTAATCTGTTTAACAGAATTAAGTTCTCCTTCAGACACTCTAGCTGAAGCAACTTCAATTCTGTCTATTTTAAGTTCATCTAATAAAAGTTTGGCTATAGTTAGTTTCTCTTTAGGGGAATATGATACTCCAGATGTCTGTTCGCCATCTCTGAGAGTTGTATCCATTATTTCTAAACTACGATTCATTAATATCTTGTTTTATTAGAAAAAGCTGAAATTTTATCTTTTTTATTTATAAGGTAGTCAATATCATCAAAACCATTAGACATATTACTTTTCTTATATGCACTAATATTAAATTTTTCATTTTTATTAGAGCTTAGAACCCTAAACTCTTGATCTTCAAGATCTATTTCAAAGGTACTTGTCGAATCTCTTTCAATCTCCAAAAAGATTTCTTCTAAAAATGAATCTGAAACTTGTATTGGAAGCACTCCGATATTTAAACAATTATTTTTAAATATATCCGCAAAGAAACTAGATACAACAGCTCTAAAGCCATAATCATAAATTGCCCATACTGCATGTTCTCTTGAAGAGCCACAGCCAAAGTTTTTCCCAGCAACTAAAATTTTTCCTTTATAAATACTATTGTTTAGGGGAAATGACTCAACCTTTGAATCATCTGAATTATATCTCCAATCTCTAAAAAGATTATCACCGAATCCTTTTCTTTCCGTTGCTTTTAAAAATCTAGCTGGTATAATTTGATCAGTATCTACATTGTCAATGTTTAGTGGAACAGCAGAGCTGTTTAATATTTTAAATTTATCATAAGCCATATTATATAATATCTCGAGGATCAGTAATTTGTCCTGTTATTGCTGTTGCTGCAGCAACTAGAGGACTTGCTAAAAGCGTCCTTGCACCTGGCCCTTGTCTTCCTTCAAAATTCCTATTAGTTGTACTAACTGCATATTTACCTTTAGGAATTTTATCATCATTCATAGCTAAACAGGCAGAGCATCCAGGTTCTCTTAGTTTAAAACCAGACTGGGTTAGAATATCAAGTATCCCTTCATCTCTTATACTTTTAAGAACTTTATGTGATCCTGGAACAAGCCATGCATTCACAGAGTTAGATTTTTTTCTGCCTTTTATTAGACTTGCAAAAGTTCTAAAGTCTTCTATTCTTCCATTTGTACAACTACCCAAAAAAACATAATCTATTTTTTTACCAATCATTTTATCACCTTCATTAAATTCCATATAGTCAAGGGCCTTTTGATAAGATGATTTAGATTCAGACTTTTTAGCTTTTGGGATTGATTTTGAAATTGGAATTGCCATTCCAGGATTAGTTCCATATGTTATCATAGGTTCAATTTCTTCACCGTTAAAATTGTATTCTTTATCAAATATTCCATCTTCATCAGTTTTTAAAGTTGACCAATATTTTATTGCTTTATCCCATTCACTGTTTTTTGGCGCGTATTCTCTGCCTTTAATATATTCCAATGTCTTTTCATCTGGAGCAATCATTCCTCCTCTAGCTCCCATCTCTATACTTAAATTACATACTGTCATTCTGCCTTCCATTGACATATTTTCGAATACACTTCCAGCATATTCAACAAAATATCCCGTTGCACCTGATGAAGAAAGCTTCGAAATAATATATATGGCAACATCTTTTGGTGTTACGTTTGGGCTAAGCTCTCCATTAACATTAATTCTCATCTTCATTGGTTTTTGTTGCATAATAGTTTGACATGCAAGAACCATCTCAACCTCTGAAGTTCCAATACCAAAAGCAATAGCTCCAAAAGCTCCATGAGTAGATGTATGTGAATCTCCACAAACAATTGTAAGACCAGGTTGAGTAATTCCATTTTCTGGTCCAATAACGTGCACAATTCCATTCTTCTTATGGCCAAGCCCCCAAAAATTGATACCATGTTCATTGCAGTTTTTTTCTAGAGTTTTTACTTGTAATGCTGATAATCTATCTTTAATTGGTAGGTGTTGATTTGTTGTAGGGGTGTTGTGATCAGCTGTTGCAAAAGTTCTTTCAGGATACATAACTTTTAAATTCCTATTTTTAAGACCTACAAATGCAACAGGACTGGTTACTTCATGGATGAAGTGTTTGTCTATAAATAATACATCTGGGCCATCATCAATTTTCTCAATTACATGAGAGTCCCATACTTTATCAAAGAGTGTTTTACCCATATTTAATATTTTTTTTCTCAAGCATTATTGGAAAATCTGAGTCAGTTACTTCTTTTTTCCCATCGGCAACCACTAAAAATTCATTGTAAACATCATCTAGTTCTTTTTTTGTAAGATTAACTCCAAACTCTTTCATTCTAAAAGCAAGAGCAGCTCTACCACTTCTTGCAGTTAAAACAATTGAAGATTTATCTACCCCTACATCTAATGGGTCAATTATTTCATATGTCTCTCTTTTCTTTATAACACCATCTTGATGAATCCCAGAGCTATGAGCAAAAGCATTTGATCCAACTATTGCTTTATTAGGCTGAACAGGCATTCCCATCAATTCCGATACCTTCTGGCTTGTTTTATTCAAAAGTTTAGAATTTATATTTGTATCCAGTTTTAAGTTAGAGTGCTGTCTTAGAATCATTACAACCTCCTCAAGAGAAGTATTACCAGCTCGTTCTCCAATACCATTAATTGTACATTCAATTTGTCTAGCTCCATTTAACACTCCATAAATTGAATTAGCTGTTGCTAGTCCCAAATCATTATGACAGTGACATGAAATTGTAACTTTATCAATGCCTTTAACATTCTCAACTAAATATTTTATTTTTTCGCCATATTCATTTGGAAGACAATAACCAGTAGTATCAGGAATATTAAGTACGGTTGCACCTGATTTGATAACTTCTTCACATACCTTAGCAAGAAAATCATTTTCTGTTCTACCAGCATCTTCTGCATAGAATTCAATATCCTCAACATATTTTTTAGCATGAGAAACTGCTCTTTTTGCAAGATCAATGATTGAATCTTTATTTGAATTAAATTTATGTTTAATATGTATTTCAGATGTTCCAATTCCAGTATGGATTCTAGGTTTTTTTGCATTTTTGAGTGATTCAGCTGCAACATCAATATCTTTTTGATTAGCGCGACTTAATGCACAAACAGATGCATTCTTTATAATTTTTGAAATTTCAACTACCGATTTGAAATCACCTGGACTAGAAACAGGAAAACCAGCTTCAATAATATCTACCCCAAGTATATCAATTTTTTCAGCTAAAATTAATTTACTTTTGGTGTCCAGCTTGCACCCTGGTACTTGTTCTCCGTCTCTTAAGGTTGTGTCAAATATTTTGACTTGATTTTTCATTACACACTAAATTATTACTTATAATGGTGATACTTAAAAAAAAGTATATTAATTTTACAATGTTCTTAACTTAATATTTAATCTTAAATAGTTGATAATTAGATTTTTAATAAAATATATATACAATGACTAATCAGTTGAAAGATAATTTATTTGTACTTATTAAATCCTTGACAAAGTCTGAAAAGAGACAATTCAAACTATATGTTGGTAGAATGGATTCAAATGAAGACTCTAAATTTTTAAAGTTATTTAACCTTTTAGATAAAATGGAGTTTTATAATGAAGATTTAATTTTAAAGAATAAGATTGTATCAAAGCTTCAGCTTTCAAATTTGAAAGCACATTTATATAAGCAGATCTTAATTAGTTTAAGATTAAATCCTCAGCATAAAAATGTTAAGCTTCATATTAGAGGTCAAATAGATTTTGCAACTATTTTGTACCAAAAAGGATTATATAAACAAAGCTTGAAAATTCTTGACAAGGCTAAATCATTTGCTTTAAAATATGACGAAAATGCATCTGCATACGAAATAGTTGAATTTGAAAAATTAATTGAATCTCTATATGTCACAAGGAGTTTAAGTAACAGAACAAATGAGCTAGTCTCTCAGACGAATCATCTTCGTGAACAAAATGAAGTTTACAGTAACCTATCAAATATTTCTTTACAACTATATGAAAAACTCATAAAAGCTGGCTACGCTAAGAGTGATAGTGAGTCAAAAGAAATAAAAAAATTTTTCAAACAAAAAATTAAAAGCTTTAAGATAGGTGAATTAGGTTTTAGAGAGACTTTAATATATTATCAAATATGGGTTTGGTATAGTCTTCTGATTCAAGATTTTTTATCTAGCTATAAATATGCATCAAAATGGATAGATACGTTTAATAAGTCGCCTGAGATGATAGCTATACACCCTGTTTTTTATCTAAAAGGTTATAATTTCTTGCTTGAGGCACTAGCATTAATTAAATACCCATCTAAATTTAAATATAGATTAAATGACCTAATCAATGTTGTAGAGGATAAGTCATTTCCAAGGAATCAGAATTTAAATGCTTTAATATTCATTTACAAGTATAATAATCTTTTCAATCTCCATGTCCTTGAGGGTGATTTTAAGGAATCTATAAAAATTATACCTAGAGTTCTTGTAGGGATTGAGGAAAATAAAAATTTTATTGATCATCATCACATAATGCTTCTATATTTTAAAATTGCATGTATGTATTTTACAGTTGACGACTATGATAATTGTATAAAATATGTAAATATGATCATGAAAAATAAAAATATTAAGATGAGGGAAGATCTTCAGTGCTTTACAAGAGTTTTAAATTTGATTGCTCACTGGGAGGCTGGTCACGATTATTATCTTGATAAGATAATAAGAGAAACATATAACTACCTTGACAAAATGAATGATCTTCATGAAGTACAAAAAACAATACTTAAATATTTAAATGGATTAGAAAATATTTATCCTGGAGAAATTAAAGGATTTTTAAGAAACCTCCATTTGGAGTTAAAAAAGTTTGAGGATGATCCTTATGAAAAAAGAGCTTTTTTATATTTAGATATAATATCCTGGCTTGAGAGTAAAATAAATAATAAGCCTGTTGCACTTATAATTAAAGAAAAGGCTTTACTTATAAATCGGAAGGAGAGGCAGACCACAGCCCTGATTTAGGTGGTTCAGCTTTAATATTAATTTCTTCTTTAGTCACAGGATGTGTAAAATAAATTTCTCTTGAGTGAAGATAAATTCCACCATCTTTATTTGTCCTTTTTGAACCATATTTTAAATCCCCTAATATTGGAAAACCAATCTCAGAGAAACTACATCTTATTTGATGATGTCTACCCGTTATTAGATCTACTTCAATTTTGGAATACTTATCTAGTATTTCAATTTTCCTATAATTTAATAGTCCGTGCTTAGAATTATATACCTCTTCTTTAGAGTAAAAAGATTTATTTATTTTTTTATTTTTTTTAAACCACCCCTCAAGCTTACCCTCATTAGATTTGAATTTATTAGATATAAATAACCAATAAAGCTTTCTGATTTGCCTATTTTTTAATTTTTCATTCATTCTAGATAATGCTTTACTCGTCTTGGCAAATATTACTATACCGGATGTTGGTCTATCAATTCTGTTAACAAGACCCAGGAATACATTTCCTTTTTTATCATGTTTATTTTTAATATATTTTTTTTACAATTTCAAGAAGAGGAATATCTCCAGTAATATCTCCTTGAACAAGAACTCCAGGTTTTTTGTTGATGATTATTAAATGGTTATCCTCAAAGAGTATTTCAGATTTTTTTAGTTTCAAATCAGTACTGCTCTTCTTTATTAGGAAAATCTCCACTTTTAATATCAGTAGAGTATTTTTTTACAGCTTCACAAATTAACATGTTCATATCAAGATATCTTCTTAAGAATCTTGGGCTAAAGTCTTTATTCATACCAAGCATATCTTGTAATACAAGAACCTGACCATCTACATCACTACCTGCTCCAATTCCAATAATTGGAACTGTTAATTTTGAAGAAACTTTTTTTGAAAGTGTATTTGGTATTTTTTCTAATAGAACTGAGAAACAGCCAATCTTTTCAAGCATTAATGCATCATTAAATAATGTATCTGCTTCTTGCTTATTTTTTGCTCTAACTTCATATGTTCCAAACTTATATATAGATTGAGGAGTTAGACCTAAATGGCCCATTACAGGAATTCCAGCTTGGATAATCCTCTCTATTGACTCTTTAGCTTGATACCCCCCCTCTAATTTAACAGCGTGAGCTCCAGACTCTTTCATTATTCTAATTGCTGATTTTAATGCTTCCTGAGAATCTGACTGATAAGTACCAAAAGGGAGGTCGACAACTACTAAAGCTCTTTTCACAGCTCTTATGACAGAACTTGCATGATATATCATTTGATCTAAAGTTATAGGAAGCGTCGTCTCATGGCCTGCCATTACATTTGACGCAGAATCTCCAACTAAAATAATATCTATCCCAGCTTCATCAATAATTTTTGCGAAACTATAATCATAGGCAGTAAGCATTGATATCTTATCACCTTTCCTCTTCATTTGCTCAAGTACTTTAATTGTTACCCTACTTGGATTTATCTCCTTTGTCATTAATTAGTTTTTAGCAAAAATAGTGTAAATAAAGTTATTAGTAATATGACATAATGTCACTTAATTTAAATTGGCATAATGGTTGTCATTTATAAATAAAATTAAAATTATGAGTAAAATAATAGGAATAGACTTAGGAACAACAAATTCATGTGTCTCTGTTATGGAGGGAAGTGAACCTGTAGTAATACCTAACGCTGAGGGAAAAAGAACGACACCATCTGTAATTGCCTTTGTTGAGGACGGTGAAATTAAAGTAGGGGATCCTGCTAAAAGACAAGCTGTAACAAATCCAGAAAAAACTATTGCTTCTGTAAAGAGATTCATGGGTAATAAATTCAGTGAATCTTCTAATGATGTTAAAACAGTTGCTTATAAGGTAGTTAAAGGAGATAATGATACTCCAAGAGTAGATATTGATGGTAGATTATATACTCCTCAAGAGTTGTCAGCTATGGTTCTTCAAAAAATGAAGAAAACTGCTGAGGACTATCTTGGCCAAACTGTAACAGAAGCTGTAGTAACAGTTCCGGCATATTTTAATGATTCACAAAGACAAGCCACTAAAGAAGCAGGTGAAATTTCTGGACTCAAGGTTCAAAGAATAATTAATGAACCAACTGCAGCAGCATTAGCCTATGGAATGGATAAAGGTGGTAAGGATAAGAAAATTGCTGTTTACGATTTAGGAGGTGGAACATTTGATATCTCAATTCTAGAACTTGGTGATGGAGTATTTGAGGTTCTTTCCACTAATGGTGATACTCATCTTGGTGGTGATGACTTTGATCAAGTTATTATTGATTTTTTAGCTGAAGAATTTAAAAAGAATGAACAAATTGATTTGAGAGAAGACTCAATGGCTCTTCAAAGATTGAAAGAAGCTGCTGAGAAAGCTAAAATTGAATTGTCATCCTCAGCTCAGACTGAAATAAATCTTCCTTATGTGACAGCTACATCATCAGGACCTAAACATTTAGTAACTACTTTAACAAGAGCTAAATTTGAACAGTTATCTGATAATTTAGTTAAAAGATCAATGGAACCCGTTAAGAAAGCTCTTAAGGATGCAGGTTTAACTAAAAAAGATATAGATGAGGTAATTTTAGTTGGAGGTTCAACTAGAATACCAATTATTCAAAAAGAAGTTGAAGCTTTATTTGGAAAAAAACCATCAAAGGGCGTAAATCCTGATGAAGTTGTTGCAGTAGGAGCTGCTATTCAGGGTGGTGTACTTTCAGGTGATGTTGAGGATGTGTTACTTTTAGATGTTACACCTTTATCACTGGGAATTGAAACAATGGGTAATGTTATGACAAAATTAATTGAGTCAAATACTACAATCCCAACTAAGAAATCTCAAGTTTTTTCAACTGCTGCTGATAATCAACCTTCTGTAGAAATTCATGTTTTACAAGGAGAAAGACCAATGGCTAAGGATAATAAGACTATTGGGCGTTTCCATTTAGATGGTATTCCCCCATCTCCAAGGGGTATTCCTCAAATTGAAGTAACCTTTGATATTGATGCTAATGGAATTATTAATGTAAGTGCTCTTGATAAAGCAACTAATAAATCACAAGACATTAGAATTGAGGCATCTTCAGGTTTAACAGAAGAAGAAATTGAAAAAATGAAGAAGGATGCAGAAGCAAATGCAGATGCGGATAAAAAAGTAAAAGAAGAAGTTGATAAGCTTAACAGTGCCGATCAAATGATTTTTCAAACAGAGAAACAACTTAAAGAGTTTGGAGATAAATTATCTGATGATAAAAAGAAACCTATAGAATCCTCATTAGAAGATCTTAAAAAGGCACATGAATCAAAGGATCTTGATAAAATAGACGAGGCTTTAAACACTATTAATGAAGCATGGAAGAATGCGTCAGAAGAAATGTACAAGGCTCAAGCAGATGGTTCTGCACAAGCAGGAGCTGAAAATCCAACTGCAGAATCTAAAAAAGATTCAAAAGATGATGTTCAAGATGTTGATTTTGAGGAAGTTAAAGAAGATTAATTTTGTTTGACAAAAGTTATATTCTCAATGAAGCAAATAAACGATGCGAAGGCACTTTAGTTTCCACTCTTGGTATTATTTTCACAGATGTAGGTGAGCACTTTTTAGAAGCTAAAATGGAAGTAACACCGGCTCATCATCAACCTGCTGGTGTCCTTCATGGAGGTGCCACTGCTGCTTTAGCAGAAACTGTTGGGAGTTCTGCAGCCGCTATTTTTTCAAAAAAAGAAAACCAAATACTTCGAGGAGTTGAATTATCAATAAATCATGTTAGAGGGATCAGCGAAGGTTTTATCTATGCAAAAGCTATTCCAATTCACATGGGTAGGACAATGCAACTCTGGAAAATATCCATTTTAGATGAAAATAACAGAGATATTTCTTTTGCTAAGCTAACTACCCTTACAATTGAAAAATAATTTATAAAAAAATTTTTATTTCAGACGCTCAGGATGTACATTTGAGCTTTCAAAAAAGATTATGAAAAGTGTTATTATTTGTGATATGGAAGGTTTGATTACAAACCTTAATGATGGAGCTGTTAAAATGTTTGGATACCCCTCAAAGGAGTTAGTTGGTATTAAAAGAGTTTCAATTTTTTCTCCAGGAGAGATAGTTCTTCAAAATGTTCTTGGTTGGTTAAGAGATGCTAACGAAACGGGGGAACATATAACCAAAACTAATTTTATTAGAAAAGATGGTTCAAAATTTGCTGCAAAGATTAAGATTACTCCAAATTTTGCAGATGGTAAGGATAATCCTCAAACAGGATATTGTGGTATTACAGAAGTAATTGAAGAAGAAGTTAATATCAAAATTAATTGGGTTACCAAAATTATTAAAGGTGTAGCAATAACTAGAGTAGGTTTTGCTTCAGCTTCATTATTCCCTGTTTTTTCAGTTGGATGTTATTATGCAGGAATTGGAGATAGCTTATTTAGCCCAATTTCGTTGACTCTAACAACATTTGGAATTTTATTTTTTCATTTATTTTCAAATCTCTACAACGACTATTTTGATGTAACTCATGGTACTGATGAAGCTAATACGGAATATTTTAATGCTGGAATGGACTCAACAATTCTTCAAGGTGCACAATTATCTGGCGGGAGTAGAGCTGTTGAACTAGGTCTAATTTCATTAAAAGGGACTAAAAGTCTTGCAAATATTATGTTCATTTTAGGTTTAGCAACTGCAGCCGGTATTCTATACATGAGCTTTTTAAATACTGGATCTACAAATAATGCCTACTACTCTGCTATTATTGCTCTAGTTGGTGTATTTGTCGGGTATTTTTATACAGCAAAACCTATAAGATTATCATCAAGATATGGTCTAGGAGAACTTTCAATTTTTCTATCATTTGGACCACTATTAACTTTAGGTACTGGATTTGCTATTGCAAATGAGACAATTCAGCTATATTCAAATGAATTTTATAATCTATTATTACTAGGAATTCCAATAGGGCTTCTTACAACTAATATTCTCTTTATAAATCAATATCCTGATTACGCCTCAGATAAAAAGGTTGGTAAGAATCATTTAGTAGTTCTCCTTGGTAAAAAAGCCTCAAGATGGATATACGTACTTAATTTAATATTAGCATTAGGCTCTTTATACTTTATTGCAGAGAATATTTTAATTGGTACAAAGCAGATGTTGTTTATTTACATACTTATCCCAATTACGATGTTCTACTCATACTTCTTGATATCTGGGTTATTTAAATATTACAATAGTAGAAAGCTAATAAAATATAATATTCACACAATTTATTTTCATATGTTGTTCTCATTCATTTATATGATAATTTTAGCTAATTTTCAGTAAATGTTTTTGTGGGATAAATCATATAATTTAAAAGGATTCTGGTACTATATACTAGGATCATTTATTTTAATTTTTTTTAGTGTTATAGGCCAATTACCTATGATTCCTTTTTTACCTACAGAGCTTCCAAGTCCAGATGCAGACCCTATTGATCTTTTTAAGGGCATTGAATCCAATTTGAGATTATTCTTATTAATGCTAACATTCGTTGCTGTAGTTCCTGGTATATGGCTTGTTGTTAAGAAACTTCATGATCTCCCGTTAATGTCTATTTTATCAAGTAGAAAAAAGATTGATTATGAAAGAGTTATATACTCATTTACTTTATGGGGAACGACTGTTGTCGCATTTGTATTATTAGAATATTTTTTGAGTCCTGAAAGCTACGAACTAAACTTTAAGCTAAAAGAATTTTTAATTCTAGCAGTTATAGCAATATTATTTGTCCCAATTCAAACAACTGTAGAGGAAGTAGTCTTTAGAGGTTACTTGATGCAAGGTTTTGGTCATTGGCTTAATAGTAGATTTATGGCCCTATTCCTTACTTCAGTAGTCTTCGGTTCACTTCATTTAGCTAATCCTGAAATAACTGCTCTTGGATATGAATTTATATTTTTATACATAACAGTAGGATTTGTCTTGGGTATTATGACATTAATGGATGATGGACTAGAACTTGCTATTGGATTTCATGCTGCAAATAATTTGGTTGCTGCTCTTTTAGTAACAGCAGATTGGACAGTCTTTCAGACAGAATCAATTTTAATAGATATTTCAGAACCAAGCTTAGGTTTATCTGATTGGTTAGCTCCTTTTGTAGTCTATCCAATTCTAATTACAATATTTGCTAGAAAGTATTCATGGACTAATTGGAAAGAGAAGTTATTCTCAAGAGTTAGGTAATATATACTCCATTTTGATATCGCTTCTTTTATATGGAGCATCAGGATTATCTATCTTTTTAAAACCGAATTTATTATAAAGATGTATGGAGTTTTCTAGTACAGTATTTGAATATAGTATAACAGATTTATATTTATTATTTTTTGCAAAATCAATAGAATATTGAATTAGTTGATGTCCAATACCATTGCCTCTAAGCTCTTTTTTAACAGCCATTTTATTTAATTCGTAAATTCCTTCCTCTCTAGGAATTAAAGCCATTGTGCCAACAACTTCTGATTTAAAAATTGCAAAAAATATGTATCCACCTTTATCAATGATTTCTTCCTTACAATTTTTTAATACTTTCTCATCATATTCTTCAACATAAAAATATTCATTAAGCCAATCAAAATTAAGATCATAGAAGTAATGAGAGTATTTATCTTGAAATGGAACTATTTCAACCTTCATTGTTTGTCATTCTATTTGGATTGACATATTCATCAAATTCTTTTTCTGATAAATAATTTAAAGCTAATGCTGCCTCTTTTAATGTAATGTCTTCTTTGTATGCTTTATTTGCAATATCTGCAGCTTTATAATAGCCTATTTTTGAATTAAGAGCTGTTACTAACATCAATGAATCATCAAGAAATTTCTTAATTCTTTTATTGTTAGGCTTTAGACCATTAATACAGTTAATGGCAAAACTCAACGATGCATCTCCAAGTATCTTTGAAGATTCGATTATGTTGTATGCAAAAAGTGGTTTAAATACATTTAACTCAAAATGTCCATTAGCTCCAGCAAAACTTACTGCTACATCATTTCCAAATATTTGAGTACATACCATTGAGATTGCTTCACACTGGGTTGGGTTAACTTTACCTGGCATAATAGAACTCCCTGGTTCATTAGCGGGAAGGATGAGTTCACCAATCCCTGATCTAGGACCAGATCCCATGAGTCTTATATCACTTGAAATCTTATAAATTGATGCAGCTAAAGTTTTTAAAGCACCATGAACTTCTACTATACAATCATGAGAAGCAATTCCCTCAAATTTATTTGGAGACTCTTTAAAAGAAATGCCTGAATTTTTTGAAATATGTTCAATGACTTTTTTCGAATATCCTTTTGGAGTATTCAGTCCAGTTCCAACTGCAGTTCCTCCAAGTGGAAGTTCACTTAGATGATCAAGAGAGTTTTGCAATGATTTAATCCCATGATCAATTTGAGATACATATCCAGAAAATTCCTGACCTAGAGTTATCGGAGTTGCATCCATTAAATGAGTTCTACCAATCTTTACTATATCTTTATATTCTTTTGATTTTTTATCTAAGCTATCTCTAAGATTTTTAATATTCGGAATGGTATTTTCGATAATGATTTTCATAGCAGCAATATTAATTGCTGTTGGGAAAGTATCATTTGAAGACTGAGAAAGGTTAACATCATCATTTGGAGATAATGTTTTATCAGATTTACCAAGTTCTTTGCCTTCAACTATATGCGCTCGATTTGAGATAACTTCATTCACATTCATATTAGTTTGAGTTCCAGAGCCAGTCTGCCATATTACTAAGGGGAACTGATCATTATGCTTATTGTCTGTTATCTCATCACAAACATTCTCAATAAGCTCACATTTCTCTTTTGATAAAATACCCAAATTATAATTTGTTTGAGCTGCAGACTTCTTTAAAATTGCATATGCATGAATAATTTCAACCGGCATTGAGGATGGGTCACCTATTTTAAAATTATTTCTAGATCTTTCAGTTTGAGCTCCCCAAAGAGAGTTTATTGGAACTTTTACTTCTCCTAATGTATCTTTTTCAATTCTGTAGTCCATCATCTTTGTAATTTACTTAAAAAAAATTACTTTTGTTAGCAACTACAAATATATGGAGTTTCAACAATATCTCGGATTTTTAGCCTTTCTGGCAATATTTACAATGGGTTTCTGGCTTATGATTTTTTTAGCATTAGTCGCACCATATTGGGCTTCATCTTACGCATTCCAAAAAATTAAGGAGTTTATAATTAAGAAGCTTAGATCTTAGTTATTAAATATTGGTTCTTCACCACCTCCTTGATCAATATCACCCTGATTTTTTCTGATATTCTTTTTTCTTTGCTTATACTTATTGTCATTAAATCTATAACTAAAGGTTAGTACATATGTTGGCATCCTCCACCTACCTTCACTTTTTCTGTAGAAGGAGTCTCTAAATGACTCAGATCTAGATTTACTAGTGTTAAATAAATCACTAAATTTTAAAGAAAGTGTTCCTTTTTTATCTAGTAAAGATTTTTGTATTGCTCCAGTAACAAATCCAAAAGCTTTTCTCTTAGAAAAAGCATTTTCACTTGGTCCACGAACAAATCCAAAAAATTGAAGGCTAAAGTCCTTTGGAAGTCTTATAAAACCGTTAAATCTACTACTCCAATTAGTATTATCAGAATCAAAGTTTTGATCTTCGTATTGTCCTCTTATTGAGCTTGAATTAATTGTAAAACTCGCATTTAACCTTACACTTCTTGATGGAGTATATGTCAAACTTAATTCTGATCCAATTCTTTTATTATTCGATAGGTTTATTGGATACGAATCCAAAACAGGAACTTGAAGTAATGGAGTGTTAGTGCCACTATCAACAATAAGATCAACAATTTCGCCTGTTTCTTCAGTTATTCTCTCAACATTTCCATCAGATTGTCTGTAAAAAATTGAGGTATTGAGGGTAAATTTTTTAAATCTTTTTAGATAGTCTAGCTCAAGTGCAGTAGTAAAAGTTGCATCAAGGAAGGGATTACCTCTTCTAAAACTTGTTACAGAATTTCTTCTAGGAAATGGATTTATATCCCATCCCTTCGGTCTTCTTATTCTTTTACTATATCCAAATGTTAAAGATTCCTGACTTGAAAACTCATATGCAAGATTTAATGTTGGAAAAAGATCAGAATACTTTTTTATTTCAAATTGATTAGTTGTTTTTTGATTAATTTCTTGTTTTGAATTCTCATATCGTAATCCAAATAAGGCTGATAGTTTATCAAATTTTTTACCAAACTGCGTATATAAGGAGTTGACCGACTCTTTATAGTTAAAAATATTTGATAATCCAGAATCTGATATGAAACTATTACCTGTCAAGAAAGACACATCATAATCAGTTTCTCTCTCTAAGAAACTACCTCTGTATCCAAATTCAAATTCAGTCTCTTTATCAATCGGATAAATAAAATCAACTTGACCTAATAATCTTTTCTGAAAATCAATATTTGATACTTTTTCAAAAATTGATTCTGAAATTAAAGGAAAGGTTGCAAAATCTTCTATATCCCTAAGTTCATCATCTTCACTTTCTTCGTATGATATTCTAGCACTTAGTGTTTGTCCTTCTCTATTATAATCTTTGTAGAAGTCTAGTGCGTATTCAAAAGATTCATCCATTTCAGTCTCATCTCTTAGTCTTTTGTTTGTTGAAGATATTGTACCCTCAGATATATCGTTTACTATGTTAGTAGTATAGCTTGAATCATCACCCTTTTTGTAAAAACCACTTATGGTCAGGGATGTTTTGTCATCAAAATAATATTCACTACCTAAGTTGAAAAAAATGTTTTTATTGTTATAATCCCAGTCATTTGCTTCGTCAATTGTTAAGTCTTGTCTATTATAATTAGTTTCAGAAAAATAAGAACCTGAATTTTCTGAGTTACTTAGGTTAACTGTACTAAAGAGGTTTACTTTTTCATTTCTTACATTTAAGGTACCATTTAAGCCTTCATTCCTAGGAATACCGAGGTTTAGATTAAAGTTTCCATTAAAACCAAGTAGACTCTGCTTCTTGAGTATTATATTTAAAATACCAGCAGTTCCTTCAGCTGAGTATCTTGCTGATGGTGATGTTACTACCTCAACTTTTTCAATTGATTCAGAGGGGAGTGAACGTAAACCTTGAGGTCCAGATAGACCAACTAGACCTGATGGTTTTCCATTTATTAAAATTCTGACATTACTGTTTCCTCTTAATGAAATATTACCATCAAAGTCTACATCAATAGAAGGTATATTTGCAAGTACATCAGAAACGTTACCACCTTTAACAGTAATATCTTGACCTACGTTGTAGATTTTTTTATCAAGTCTAATTTCAACCTGAGTTCTTTCAGCTCTTACTTCAACTTCATCTAGCATAGATACATCTATATCTAGTGGAATTATACCTATATCAGTATCTCCTCTTACCATAAGATCCTCATTTAAATAAGAAATAAATGAGATATAATCTATTTTTAATTCGTACAAACCTGGGTTTACATCAACTGAGAATTTTCCATTTTCATCAGTTAATCCTCCTAATATTTTTTCTGTGTTGTTTTTAGATTTTATAGATATAGTAGCATATTCAAGTGGTTCTCCTGTTTCTGAATCTGAGACGATTCCAAAAACTTTAAAGTTCATATCCGCATATCTTTGAAAATCACTATTACTTGGTCGTTGAGAAAATAAAAGTGATGTAAATAAAAAGGAGAATAATAATGTTAGATTGTGCATATTATTTCGTTTGGCATGTCAAAGATATTTTTTTAACTATTAGATTAAACACAAGGTTTTGTTAAAAAACATATACATTTTATTAAGTTTTTTTAGCAATAGCTTTATACAAAATAAAATTTGGGTAAGATAAAGGGAAGGATTATTTTAAAGACTTTACTATAGCTTCAAATGCATTAGGGTTATTCATTGCTAAGTCAGCTAATACTTTTCTATTAAGAGAAATATTATTAGACTTAAGTTTATAAATAAACTCATTATATGAAAGGCCATTTTGATGTGCGGCAGCATTTATTCTCATAACCCACAAAGATCTAAAGTTTCGTTTCTTTGTTTTTCTATCTCTGTAAGCGTATACAAGAGCTTTTTCAACAGCATTCTTAGCTACTGTCCAAACATTCTTTCTTCTTCCGAAGTATCCTTTCGCTTGTTTTAAAATTTTTTTCCTTCTTGCTCTAGAAGCAACTGAGTTTACTGATCTTGGCATTGTTTTTTATTTATTTTAATCTTAATTGTCTTTTAATACTATTCTCATCACTTTCATGAACAAGCCCAAAATGAGTTAACCTTAGTTTTCTTTTTTTTGACTTTTTAGTCAAAATATGATTTTTAAAGGCGTGTTTTCTTTTAATTTTACCTGAACCAGTAACTTTAAACCTTTTTTTGGCACTAGATTTTGTTTTCATTTTTGGCATAGTTCCCTAATTTAATTCTTTTTTGGTATTATGAACATTATCATTCTTTTTCCATCTAATTGTGGCATTTGCTCAACCTTACCAATATCTTCTAGGTCTTGTGCTAATCTTAATAGCAGTATTTGACCTTGTTCTTTAAATATTATCGATCTTCCTTTAAAAAAAACGAAAGCTTTCAATTTTGCACCTTCATTTAAAAATTTCTCTGCATGTTTTTTCTTAAACTGATAATCATGTTCATCTGTTTGCGGACCAAACCTTATCTCTTTGACAACAATTTTAGTTGCCTTGGATTTTAGAGCTTTGTCTCTTTTCTTCTGCTCATACAAGAATTTTTTATATTCTAATATTTTACATACAGGTGGAGATGCTTTTGGAGAAATTTCAACTAGATCTAATTCTAAATTTCTTGCCATCCTCAAAGCCTCATTTGTAGAGTATACTCCAACATCTACATTATCGCCAACTAGTCTAACCTCATGAGCAGTTATTTTAGTGTTGATTTTGTGAGGATCTTCTTTTATTTCTCTTCTGAATCTCCTATTCGATCTTCTTCTTCTTATTGCTATAACAACTATTTTTAATTAATATTAAACTTCGGGATAGATTCAGAAACCTCTTCCTTAACAATATCCACGAATTCTTCAATTTTCATTTCACCCAGATCATCACCATGATGTCTCCTGATAGAAACTGAATTATTTTTAACCTCATTTTCACCTACAACAATCATAAATGGTATCTTCTTCATCTCAGATTCTCTAATTTTCTTTCCAACAGTCTCATTTCTATCATCCAAGTGCGCGCGAATTTCGTGATTTTCTAAGATATTTAAAACTTTTTGACCATAATTTTTGAAGTTCTCTCCAACAATTAGAATCTCTGCTTGAATAGTTGTTAGCCATAAAGGGAAAACACCAGCAGTATGTTCGATTAAAATTGCAACGAATCTTTCCATACTTCCAAAAGGTGCTCTATGGATCATTACAGGTCTTAAATCTTCATTATTACTTCCTTTATAAGTTAAATCAAACCTTTCTGGAAGGTTATAGTCAACTTGAATTGTACCAAGTTGCCAGCTTCTACCAAGTGCATCTTTGACCATAAAGTCAAGTTTTGGACCATAAAATGCAGCTTCTCCATATTCAACATTATAGTCAAGGCCTTTTTCTTTAGCAGAATTAAGAATTGCCTGCTCAGATATTTCCCAATTTTTATCAGAACCAATATATTTTTCGGGGGTATTAGGATCTCTTAAAGAGACTTGTGCAGAAAAATCGTTAAACCCAAGAGAATTAAAAACATAAAGAACTAAGTCAATAGTATTATTAAATTCAGAGTCTACTTGTTCTGGGGTACAAAATATATGGGCATCATCAACTGTAAATCCTCTAACTCTACTTAGACCATGCAATTCTCCACTTTGTTCATACCTGTATACTGTTCCAAACTCCGCAAGTCTTAATGGAAGATCTCTGTAACTATATGGTTTTGCATTATATATTTCACAGTGATGAGGACAATTCATGGGTCTCAAAATAAAGGTTTCAGAATCATTTGGAGTAGAAATTGGTTGGAAACTATCAGCACCATATTTTTCATAATGTCCAGATGTTTCATACAGTTCTTTAGCTCCAATATGAGATGACATAACTTTCTTATATCCAGCTCTTTTTTGAGCGTCTTCAAGAAAGTCTTGTAGTCTGTCTCTTAGTTCTGTTCCATTTGGAAGCCAGAGGGGAAGACCATGTCCAACTCTACTTGAAAACGTAAACAGTTCGAGCTCTTTACCAATTTTTCTATGATCTCTTTCCTTTGCTTTTTCAACTAGCTCAAGATATTCAGTGAGTAATTTTTGCTTTGGAAATGAAACACCATAAATTCTTGTTAATTGATTGTTTTTTTCATCACCTCTCCAATATGCACCTGCAATATTTAAAAGTTTTACAGCTTTGACAATTCCGGTTGATGGGATATGACCTCCTTTACATAAATCACTAAAGTCTGAATGATCACAAAAAGTAATAGTCCCATCTTCTAGATTTTCAATTAGCTCAATCTTATATTCATTTTGTTCTTTTTTATAAAAATCTAAAGCTTCATCTTTTGAAATGGTTCTCATACTAAATTTGAAATCATTTCGTGAAAACTCAAGAAATTTAGATTCAATTTTTTGAAAATCTTTTTCTGAAATACTTTCATTACCAAAATCAACATCATAATAAAACCCATTTTCAATTGAGGGTCCAATTGTTAATTTAGATTCCGGATAGAAAAATTTAATAGTTTGAGCTAATATATGAGCTGAAGAATGCCAAAATGCCTGTTTTCCCTCGTTATCATCCCATGTGTATAGTTTAATAGCCCCATCTTTAGTTAACTTGGAGTCAAGTTCAATAGTCTCATCATTAAAGGATGCAGAAATAACTTTTCTTGCTAGACCTTCACTAATACTTTTGGCTATATCAATAACTTTAACACCTTTGTCAAATTCTTTGATGGACTTATCTGGAAAAATTATACTAATCATAATTAAAAATCTAATTCAAAAATAAATCAATTTAATTTATTCTTAGGTCCAAGTGTTCCATTTAATATATTATTAATACCTCTATATCCGTAAAAAATAGCTAACACTAGAAGTATTGCACCTATAATTAATACAACTAAAAAGAATGGGTGGTCTTGATTATTAAATGCTTGTGAAACTGTTACTGGTGCGATAAAGCATAAAGATATTCCTACAAAAACTTGAATGAAGCCCTTTCTTAAGTATTTATTCATTTGAATAATTATCTATGGCAGATCTGATACTTTTATGCTTTAAAATAAGTTCATCAGCTTTTTGCTCATCAACTCCAAGCTCTTCCATAAGTATTCTTCTAGCGCGTTTATTAAGCTTAGCATTACTCATCTGCATATCAATCATCTTATTCCCTCTTACATGTCCATCAAGGATCATTGAAATTGTAGAAATCATATTTAAGATAAGCTTTTGAGCAGTTCCTGCTTTAAGTCTTGAGCTTCCAGTTAAGAACTCAGGACCAACTATTACTTCAATTTTATAATCTGCATATTTTGATAATGGAGAATTCTCATTACATACAATACATCCTGTTGAAATATTTTTTTCTTGACAGGCTTTTAGACCGCCAACAACATAAGGAGTAGTTCCTGATGCAGCAATTCCAATAACAAAGTCATTTTTATTGATATTATGCTCGGAGAGATCTTTCCACGCTTGATTTAAATCATCTTCAGCAATCTCTATTGAACTATATAGTGCAGGTATACCTCCTGCTACAAGCCCAACAACTTTTTCAGGAGGTGTTCCAAAGGTCGGGGGACACTCTGATGCATCCAAAACACCCAATCTTCCGCTAGTACCAGCTCCTATATAGAATAATCTACCACCCTCTTTTATTTTAGGAGCTAAATTATCAATTAAATTGGTGATATCAGGAAGAACTTTATTTATGGCTTTAAGAGCATTGTTATCTTCTTCATGCATTGCATTTACAAGTTCACTAACAGATTTTTTTTCTAAATCCTTATGATTTGATTCTTGTTCTGTTACCTTATAAAAACTCATTATTCTTTTGAA
>CABYAF010000012.1 GCA_902516925.1 uncultured Bacteroidota bacterium | reverse complement strand
ATCCAATTTCAGTTAGATCAATGTCCATTCCGATTTTATTAGAAGAAAAGCATAATTCAAGTAAAGTTGTAATCATTCCTCCAGATGATATATCATGACCAGACTTTATTTTATTGGCTCTTATTAAATTCTGAACTAAATCAAATGCATCTTTAAATTTTTTTGAATCATTTATTGTTGGGGCATTAGTTCCAATTTTATTTTGTGTTTGCGCAAAAGATGATCCTCCAAGCTTTAATTCATCAAAAGACATATCAATATAATAGATATCACCAATATTTTTATTCAGAACAGGTTTAACAACTTTTCTTACATCTTCGCAATGACCTGAGGCAGATATTATAACAGTGCCTGGAGATTTGACTTTTATACTATCATATTTCTGGACCATTGATAATGAATCTTTACCAGTTGGAATGTTAATGCCAAGTTCAATGGCAAATCTTGAGCATGCACTTACAGCATCATATAGTCTAGAATCTTCTCCTTCGTTTCCACATGGCCACATCCAATTTGCTGATAATGATATAGACTTAATTCCATCTGCAAGAGGAGCCCAAATAATATTGGTTAAGGATTCTCCTATTGAATTAATACTCCCAATTGATGGATTAATGAGTCCTGTGATAGGGGAGTGACCAATAGATGTTGCAACTCCATTATAATTGTCATAATCCAAGGATACTACACCACAATTTGATAAAGGCAACTGAATTTCACCAACAGTTTGTTGTTGAGCTATTCTTCCAGTTACACATCTGTCAACTTTATTTGTTAACCAGTCCTTACATGCTACTGATTCCAGTGACAAAACACTCTCAACATAATCATAAATATTTTCAGTGGAATACTTTATTTCAGAATATTCGGTAATTTTTGTTGTATCAGAAATAATTTTTTTTGGAGCATCTCCAAATAAACTATCAATTTTAAGATCGATTGTTTCAATATTATTTTTTCTATCAAACACCTTAAATTTATTATCACCACTAACCTTTCCAACTTTGTAGATTGGTGCTCTTTCTCTTTCTGCAATATTTTTAACTAATTCATAATCTTCTTCTCTAATAATAATCCCTATTCTTTCTTGAGATTCATTCCCTATTAATTCTTTATAAGACAGAGAAGGATCTCCGATAGGTAAGGAATCTAAGTATATTTCTCCACCTGTGTCCTCAACTAATTCTGAAAAACAATTTAAGTGACCACCTGCTCCATGATCGTGAATAGATACGATCAGATTCCTGTCCATTTCAAATAATGATCTAATTGTATTTGTAACTCTTTTCTGCATTTCTGGATTTGATCTTTGCACAGCGTTCAGCTCTATTGAGTTATCATAACTTCCGATATCAGTTGATGAAACTGATGCTCCACCCATACCAATTCTGTAGTTATCACCTCCAAGAAGAACAATTATGTCACCTTTTTTAGGTTTTCCTTTCATTGATTGACTAAGCTCACCATATCCAACTCCACCAGCAAGCATTATCACTTTATCATATGAATGGATCTCATCTCCTTCTTTGTGTTCAAATGTAAATAATGATCCAACTATTAGAGGTTGTCCAAAGCAGTTTCCAAAATCAGAAGCACCGTTGGATGCCTTAATTAAAATATCTGAGGGTGTTTGATACTTCCAATTTCTTTTTTTAATATTTTTTTCCCAAATCTTTTTATTATTTAATCTTGAATAAGGAGTCATATAAACAGCAGACCCAATCAATGGTAATGAGCCAGTACCTCCTGCAGCTCTGTCTCTTATTTCGCCTCCAGAACCAGTAGCCGCTCCATTGTATGGCTCAACAGTTGTAGGAAAATTATGAGTCTCAGCTTTTAAGGAGATTATACTTTCGATTTCTTTCTTTATGAAATAACTTGACTTATCAGATTCTCTTGGCTGAAATTGAGTTATCATAGGCCCATTTATAAATGCAACATTATCAGAATATGCTGAAACAATAAAATTCTTATTTTTTTTGGAGGTTAATTTAATTAAGTCAAATAAACTCTCATTTTTCTCCTCACCATCAATAATAAATTTCCCATTAAATATTTTATGTCTACAGTGTTCGGAATTCACTTGAGAAAATCCATATACCTCTGAGTCTGATAACTTTCTTCCAAGTTCTTTTGATAAATTTTCTAAATATGAAATTTCAAAATCATCTAGAGCTAGTCCTTGTTCATCATTATACTCAGAAATATTTTTTATAAACTGTATTCTGTCAGGAACTGTATTATTATCAAATATATGTTGATTAAGATTCTCATACTCCTGATTAATCATCTTATCAAATTTCTCAGATATTTCATGGTTAATAAAAACCTCAATACGATTAATATCTTTAACACCCATGTTTCTTGTAATCTCAACAGCATTAGTACTCCATGGAGTAATCATAGTGGATTTAGGACCAATAAATTTTTCTGATATTTCTTTTAACTCTATAAAGTCTGATTCAAGAACCCAGGAAAGTTTTTTTATATCTTCAAATGATAATTCTTCTGAAACGTTAACTACAAAAACTTTTAATTTTGGATCACCAAAAAATAATATCATTACAGAATATTAAGCTGTAAATTTAATTGATTTAGATTTAGATTTGTAGCTCATTCATATTTTTATATAAAGAATTTGAGTTGATAAGTTCATCATGGGTTCCTTCCGCAACTATCCTACCTTTATCAATAAGAATAATTTTATCACACTTCTTAATTGTTGAAAACTTATGGGCAATAATTAATGAGGTTTTACCATACATTAGTTTATTTATTGCATCCTGAATTTTCTTTTCTGATTCGCTGTCTAATGATGAAGTGGCTTCATCTAAAATTAATATAGATGGGCTTTTTAGCATTGCCCTAGCAATTGTAAGTCTTTGTTTCTGTCCACCAGATAGTTTATTACCATAATCTCCAATTACAGTATCATAACCATTTACTTGGTCTTTAATAAAATCATGTGCATTAGCTTCTTTTGCGGCATTAATAATATCCTCTCTATTTGAATCTAAATTTCCAATTTTAATATTATTAAATATAGTATCATTAAATAGAATTGATTCTTGAGTTACAATTGATATGTTCTTATATAATGACTCTCTTTTTATATCAGTTATGTTAATTCCATCAATTATGATATTCCCAGAATTTGCATTAAAGAAACCATTAAGGAGGTTTGCTATTGTTGTTTTACCACTACCTGATGATCCAACTAAGGCAATACTTTCACCCTTATTTATAGTAAAGTTTAACTTGTCTATTATCTTAGATTCACCATAACTGAATTCCAAATCGTTAAAGCTTATTTTATCTTTAAACTCATTCATATCAATACTCCTTCTTTGATCATCTATTTCTTTACTGTATTCAATAATTTCAAAAACCCTTTCAGCTGCAGCATTACCCTTTTTTATACTGTAAAAAGATTTACTTAGATTTTTAGCAGGAGTCAATATGTTGTAGGCTAATCCCATAAAAACTATGAAAGTTGTCCCAGAAATTGATGAGTTGATAAGTACCATTTTTCCACCAAACCATAATAGAACTCCAATAACTAATATTCCCATAAACTCACTAAAAGGGCCTGCTAAATTTTTTCTATTTACTACTTTATTAGAATACTTAAAGAGTAAATTATTTATTTCGTCAAATTTTTTCAAAAAGAAAGATTCTGATATAAATGACTTTATAACTTTTTGACCACTTATTGTCTCATCAATTATTGAGAGAAAGTTGCTTTGTTGTAGTTGTACCTCTTTAGAATCTTTTCTTAATTTTTTTCCAATTATTGATATAACAAACCCAGAAATAGGAATAAATAATATTACAAAGAATGTTAGAGAAGGACTTATGGTAAACATTACAATAAGTGTAAATAAGATAGTTAATGGTTCTCTAACCATCAATTCTAATATTGACAAATATGATGTTTGAATTTCAAGTATATCAGCAGTAATTCTTGACATCAAGTCACCTTTTTTCTTATTAAGAAAATATGAAATTGGCATCTGTAAAACTTTTGAGTAAAGATTTTCTCTTAATTTTTTTAATAGACCATTCTTTACAAATGTAATGTTGTAGAGTGCTAGATAATTAAAAATATTTTTCATAAGAAAAAAGAAAATAACTATGCTTACAACTATAATAAGTGTTGACGAAATATCTGTTTCTAATTGTTTTGAAATATAATAATTGAAATAATTCTCTGCATATTCTCTAATATCACTTATACCTGTATACTCTGGTTTGATATAAACTTTTTTTGTTTGCTTAAAGAGTACATCAAGCATAGGAATGAAAGAAACAAATGCTAACGCACTAAAAATTGCATAAAGAATATTGAAAATAATATTAAGTACTGCAAAGTATGAGTAATCAAGGCCATATTTAAGTACTCTTGTAAAATAATTCATTTAAAAAGTTTTATTTTTTATTGAATACTTGTCTTGATTTAGATTGAACTTTAGGATTAATTCAGCTATAAACCCTGCAATAAAAAATTGTGCACCTAAAATCATTGTTGTTAAGGCAACATAGAATTCAGGTCTAGTTGTAATCAGTCTAGAACTGGTGTCTATAAATAATTTGTTATAACCAAGATATAATGTAAACAAAATACCTATAACAATCATTATTGTGCCAATTAAACCAAAAAAATGCATTGGTCTTCTTCCAAATTTATTTGTAAACCATAAGGTTGTTATATCTAAAAACCCCCTAATAAACCTCTCATTTCCAAATTTACTTGTTCCATACTTTCTGGGCTGATGTTTAACTATGTGTTCCCCGATTTTATTGAACCCATCATTTTTTGCAAGGATAGGAATAAATCTATGCATGTCAGCATATAAATCAATTGATTTAATTACCTCTTTTTTATAAACCTTTATTCCACAATTAAAATCATGAAGTTTTATACCTGAAAAAACCCTTGCAACCATATTGAAAAATAAGGATGGAATTTTTTTAAAAAAATATGAATCATATCTTTTCTTTTTCCAACCTGAAATCATATCGAGATTATTATTGATTAGTTTATCAATCATAACAGGAATTTCCTCAGGTGAATCTTGAAGATCAGCATCAAGAGTTGCAACGTACTTACCCTCACACTCATCAAATCCAACTCTTAATGCTTGAGATTTTCCATAATTTCTATTAAATGAGATACCCTTAACATTGTTGTCTCTATTTGCAATTTCCTCAATAATTTTCCATGATCTATCATAGCTACCATCGTCAATATAAATTATCTCATAAGAGAAGCCATTATGAATAAAAGATCTATTAATCCATTCGTTGAGTTCTTCTAAAGACTCAGATTCATTATAAAGTGGTATTACAATTGAAACATCCATAGGCTATTTAAGCTGGCCTATTTTTTTTGACTGCTAATCCTGTTAATAATGATATAAGTCCACCAAAAAATAATGACACTGCCATTCCAATTGATGAGGAAATAAGTGGATTTGCAAAGAATTCAAACGCACCTTCCATAGCCTCTACTATTTCATCCCCAATCTCGGGATTCTGCTGAATTGCTTGCTCTATAGCATAATCCATAGCCTTAGTCATAGTATCTGGGTCTAAAACATATCCTTGAAATATTCCGTATGCAATACCAATTGCTGATCCAAGGGCAGTAATTCCAATACCTACTTTCATTCCTTCACCTAAACTTATAAAACCATCATTTATCTTTTTGAAAGCTAATTGCCCAAAAACAATAGATCCAGCCATAATCAATAACCCTGTCCATTGTTGAATTGAAGAATTTTGATAATGCATATCCATTAAAAATAGCATTAGTGTGAATGCGATAGTGAGTCCGCCCATAATTAAACCATAGTTTAATACTGTAGACTTAATAGTTCCCTCAGATTTTAACATTTTGTTTTTATTAAATTGTTCAAGTAAAATTAAGCAATTATAATGATAGGATATATGAAAAAAATTTTAAATTTGCACTCACTTTAAATTATGAAGAGTAATACACATCCTGAAAACTATAGACTTGTTGCATTTAAAGATATGTCAAATAATGACGTATTTATTACAAAGTCTACAGTTGAAACAAAGGAAACTATGAAAGTAGATGGTGTAGAATATCCTCTTTTTAAGCTTGAAATATCAAGAACATCTCATCCATATTACACTGGTAAATCTAAACTTGTAGATACCGCAGGTAGAGTTGATAAGTTTAGAAATAAATATGCTAATTTCAATCAAGCACCTGCTGCTGAAGAGGCACCTGCTGCTGAAGAGGCACCTGCTGCTGAGGAGGCACCTGCTGCTGAAGATTCTGATCCCTCATAGATAATATTTAAAGTTTTGTCCACTAGCCTAGTATCGTCAGAAGTAAAAAGAAAAATTTCTACTGTTGCTTTTCATACACTTGGATGTAAATTAAATTTTTCTGAGTCCTCATATATTTCAAAATCTTTTCAGGAAAATGATTATAATATTGTCAATTTTAATGAATTTGCTGATGCATACGTCATAAACACCTGCTCGGTTACTGATAATGCTGATAAAAAATTTAAATATTTTGTTAAACAAGCACAAAAAATTAATCCAAATGCGTTTATTGCAGCTATTGGATGTTATGCTCAATTAAAACCTCAAGAGCTATTATCATTAGATGGTGTTGATCTAGTTCTTGGTGCAGCAGATAAATTCAATCTTCTAGAATATTTAAAAAATGTAGATAGTGATTATTCAAATAAAGTTCATTCATGTAACATCAATGAAGTAAACTTTTTTAAAGAAAGTTATTCTTTAAATCATCGAACAAGGGCATTTTTAAAAGTCCAAGATGGATGTGACTATAAGTGTAGTTTTTGTACTATTCCACTAGCAAGAGGAAAGTCAAGAAGTAATTCCATATCAAATGTGATAGAAAATGTCTATAAAATTGCAAGTCAAAATATTAAAGAGATTGTCTTGACTGGAATCAACCTTGGGGATTTTGGAAAAACTGAAAATACAGAATTAAACTCTAATTTTTTTGATTTAATAAAAGAGTTAGATAGTCTCGATCTAGACATAAGATTTAGAATATCATCAATTGAACCAAATTTGCTTAGTAATGAGATAATCAATTTTATTTCTAAAAGTAAAAAATTCGTTCATCATTTCCATATACCACTTCAAAGTGGGAGTGATAATATTCTCAGATTAATGAGAAGAAGATACGATACTAAATTGTATAGAAGCAGAATTGAAAAAATAAATGAGCTAATGCCTGATGCATGTATTGGTGTTGATGTTATTGTAGGGTTTCCAGGAGAAGATGATGATTTATTTCTTGAGAGTATGAGTTTCTTAGAGAACCTAAACATCTCTTACCTTCATGTATTTACATATTCTGAGAGAGATAATACTCATGCAATTTCTTTACCTAATTCGGTTGATGCTAATGTTAGAGCAAAAAGAAGTAGATTATTGAGACTTTTATCAAGCAGGAAGAAAGCAACTTTCTACGAAAGAAATGTAGGGTCTATTCAAGATGTATTATTTGAGTCAGAAGAAAAAAATGGCTTTATTGAAGGCTTTTCATCTAATTATATTAGGTTTAGAAGACCATGGGATCCAAATCTAATTGGAACAATAGTAAAGTCAATATTTGTTAATATTGATTCTGAAGGATTTGCGATATAGATTTAGTTATTAAAGCTTTATGCCAACTGGAAGAAGGTGCTTGAAAGCTTTATTTTTTCTCACAAAACCTGCAATTCTTGGCGAAGTTGGAACTACTCTAAGGTTTTTACTTTCGATAAACTCGAGTACTTTAATTATAAAATTCTCTTCAAAAGATTTATCGCTTACATTATCAGGGATGTGAATTTTTGTTAGGAAAATTTTTCTTTCTTGTTCAGCGTATTCTATCCTAGCTAATGAGTCTGAAATCTTGACTTCAAATTGTCTTAAAAACTCATTATTTTCTAATATTATATCACTCATAAATAAAAAAGCTGGACAGCAAAGATAAAAAAAAATCTATTTACGATAAAAAAACTTGATATTAAATTCTTTTCATCTGTTCTTGCATCATCTTTATCTGAGCAGTTAACATATTGTGCTTATCATACCCTTTTGCTTCTGTCAATAGAGCTTGTGCTTCCCTTTTCCTTCTTTTTTGCATCATAATTCCAGCAAGACTTAATTTAGCCATTGCAATATCATGATTCATACTTAATCCAAGTTTCAATGATTCACGAAAATGCTTTTCGGCTACAGTAAGATTTTTCTGTGATTGTATTAAACCTTGAAGATAATAGTAGAAACCTTGTTGTTTTCTTATTAATGCAGACTTTGGGTTCTTAATTAGTTTTAGTATTCTCTCTGTTCTATCAAAATTCTGTTTCCTTAAGCTTAAAAATGCAAAAATTAAAACTTCATTTTTAAAATATAGTACTACAAGTAAAATTGAGAGAATAATTAAAAATATTCCATTTCCAATAAAAGTTTCTGTAATTTGATATACTCCATACCCTAGGAGTAATATCGAAGCAATAAGCTTTATAATTTTTGGTATCATATATATTGCAAACTTACAATTTAAAAATATTTATATGAAGTTGAATAAAAAGATATTATATTTGCCTCCGATTAAATAAATAATTGTGAAAAGGACATACCAACCATCTAAAAGAAAAAGAAGAAACAAGCATGGGTTTATGGATAGAATGTCGACTGCTAACGGTCGAAGAGTACTTGCTGGTCGAAGAGCAAAAGGTAGAAAAAAACTATCCGTTTCTGATGAATCTCGTCACAAGAAATAATTTTTAATAACTTTTTTTAGATGGTGCTTTTATAGCACCTTTTTTTTATACTTTAGTGTGATTTTATGCCTAAGGATAAAAATATTAAATCAATTCTTATAATTGGTTCTGGGCCCATAATAATAGGTCAAGCCTGCGAATTTGATTATTCTGGATCACAAGCTCTAAGATCTCTTCAAGAAGATGGTATAAAGACTGTTCTAATTAATTCAAATCCTGCCACTATTATGACAGATCCCTCAATGGCAGATCATATATACCTAAAACCTCTTAATACTAAATCTATTATTGAAATTCTTGAAATTCATGATGATATAGATGCAGTTCTACCAACTATGGGTGGTCAAACTGCTCTAAACCTTTGTATTGAAGCTCAGGAAAAAGAAGTTTGGTCAAGGTTTGATGTGAAAATAATTGGAGTTGATATTGATGCAATTGAAATTACTGAGGATAGGGAAAAATTTAGAACTTTACTTAATGAAATAAATATTCCTGTTGCCCCTGCTGAGAGTGCGTCATCTTTTTTAAAAGGTAAAGAAATAGCTCAACGCTTTGGCTTCCCCCTTGTAATCAGACCTTCTTTTACTCTAGGAGGAACTGGCGCATCAATCGTTTTTAAAGAAGATAAATTTAATGAATTATTAACTAGAGGTCTTGAGTCATCTCCAATACATGAGGTTCTGATTGATAAAGCTTTAATCGGCTGGAAAGAATATGAGTTAGAATTGCTCAGAGATAAAAATAATAATATTGTAATAATCTGTACAATTGAGAATATGGATCCAATGGGTATTCATACTGGAGACTCAATTACAGTTGCTCCTGCTATGACTCTGTCTGATACTACTTATCAGAGAATGAGAGATATGGCCATTAAGATGATGAAAAGTATTGGTGATTTTGCAGGTGGTTGTAATGTTCAGTTTGCTGTAAGTCCTGATGAAAAAGAGGATATAATAGCAATTGAAATAAATCCTAGAGTTTCAAGGTCATCTGCTTTAGCATCTAAGGCATCTGGCTATCCTATAGCAAAAATTGCAGCTAAATTGGCTCTTGGATATACTCTGGATGAACTAAATAATCAAATAACTAAATCTACTTCAGCACTTTTTGAGCCAACACTAGATTATGTTATAGTAAAAATTCCAAGATGGAACTTTGATAAATTTGAAGGATCTGATAGGACTTTAGGTCTGCAAATGAAAGCAGTTGGTGAGGTGATGGGCATAGGTAGGTCTTTCCAAGAGGCACTCCATAAGGCAACTCAATCATTAGAAATTAAAAGAAATGGATTAGGTGCAGATGGTAAAGGGTATAAAGACTATAACACTATAATCGGTAAGCTTACCAATGCAAGTTGGGACAGAGTATTTGTAATTTATGATGCAATACAAGCAGGAATTTCATTAGAGAGAATTTATGAAATCACTAAAATTGATATGTGGTTCTTAAAGCAATACGAAGAATTATATCAACTAGAAAAAGAAATCTCTAAATTAAACATTGATATAATAGAGTATGATATTCTTCTTGAAGCTAAACAAAAAGGCTTTGCAGATAGACAGATTGCTTACATGTTAAATTGTCTAGAAAGTCAGGTTTCCAAAAAGAGGGATGATCTAGGTATAAGTAGAGTATACAAATTAGTCGATACCTGCTCAGCTGAGTTTCCAGCACAAACCCCATATTATTATTCAACTTTTGAGGAAAAAATAAAGACCATTGATAATGAAGTATTTTCTGAGAATGAAAGTATTGTTTCAAATAAGAAAAAGATTGTTGTTCTAGGTTCTGGTCCTAATCGTATTGGTCAAGGTATTGAATTTGATTACTGTTGTGTCCATGGGGTATTAGCGGCAAGTGAATGTGGTTATGAAACAATAATGATAAATTGTAATCCAGAGACTGTATCAACTGACTTTGATATTTCTGATAAACTTTATTTTGAACCAGTTTTTTGGGAACATATTTATGATATCATAAGGCATGAAAATCCAGTTGGAGTTATCGTTCAGCTTGGTGGACAAACTGCCTTAAAACTTGCTGAAAAACTAGACAGATATAACATTAAAATAATTGGTACCGAGTTTAAATCTCTTGATCTGGCAGAAGACAGGGGAAGTTTCTCAAATCTTTTAAAGAAAAATAAAATTCCATACCCTGATTTTGGTGTGGCTACTAGTGCAAAAGAGGCCGTTGAATTATCTTCTAAGTTAAACTTCCCAATTTTAGTAAGACCCTCTTATGTTTTAGGTGGTCAGGGGATGAAAATTGTAATAAATAAAGAAGAACTTGAAGAACATGTTGTAGACCTTCTATCTAAAATACCTAATAACAAACTTTTATTGGATCATTATTTAGATGGAGCTATTGAAGCAGAGGCTGATGCAATTTGTGATGGTGAGGATGTGTATATAATTGGAATTATGGAGCATATTGAGCCATGCGGTATACATTCTGGTGATTCAAATGCTACACTACCAGTATTTAACTTAGGAGAATTTACAGTTAAACAGATTAAAGATCATACAAAAAAAATTGCTTTAGCTCTAAACACTGTTGGACTAATAAATATTCAATTTGCTATTAAAGATGATAAGGTATTTATAATAGAAGCTAACCCAAGAGCATCTAGAACAGTTCCCTTTATTTCCAAAGCTTATAAAGAGCCCTATGTAAACTATGCAACAAAGGTAATGCTGGGTGAAAAGAAAATTAAAGACTTTGACTTTAAACCAAGCCTTGAGGGATATGCAATTAAACAACCAGTCTTTTCTTTCAACAAGTTCCCGGATGTAAATAAACAACTTGGCCCTGAAATGAAAAGTACAGGAGAGAGTATTCTCTTTATAGATGATTTAAACGATGATTCATTCTTTGAGCTATACTCAAGAAGAAAAATGTACCTTACTAAATAACTATTTAATTATTATATCATCTATAATAATCTTTTCTTTTAATTCATCTTTTGGAGTAGAAATTTCCTTAAAAAAGTAATTATTTTTAATTGATATAGCATCTCCTGAGATTTGATCAATTGCAATTTTCAAAAGGGGCTCTTCTATATCTCCTAAAATACCGGGATTTAATAATGACTCTTTTATGAAAATGTCAGGTTCAAGTCCATCAGGAAAATCCGTATAACCTGCAACATTCCCAATCTTAAGAACGATTGGCTGCATTGCATACATATGGTTTGGATTTTTTATCTCTTGAATCATTAATATAATCATAAACAGTAATGGAACCTTGATTCTTTCCAACTGTGAAGTCACCAATATGAATTACGTCAATATATGGATTAAGTCCGTTAATTAATAGTTCACTTGCAGATGCTGTTCTGGCAGAGGTAAGTATAAAAACTCTATCAAGATTAAGTGAAAATATCGATTGATTATTACCTAATTTATTTGTAAATCTATTTAATAAAGATTCTGGACTATTCTCATCCCAATAATTCATTAATTTTGAGTTCCATCTTTCTTTAGCAAAAACTTGATTATTAAATTGACCTGTTATCATTGATGCTAGATTAATAGATGTAGATATTCTTCCACCAGGATTATATCTTAAATCTATAACCAGATCATTAATCCCATTAGATAAAAAATTAGCAAAAGCGTCATTTAGCTCAGAATTATAATCTTTTCCCTCGGACTCAACAACACCTAAAAATTGATTATACATTAGGTATCCTATCTTTTGTCCTCCATTTTCAATAATTTTTGATATGTGGATTGGATTTTTGACAATTCTTGATTTAATTAGAGTCAAATCCTCTTGTCCAGGAATTATATTAGCACACTGATTATTCTGATTATAACTAATTTCAGAAAATCTTATAGTGTAAGAGCTACTACTATTATTAAATAATAAATCCCTGTAGTTATCTCTTGTTAGTCTTGTTCCATTAATGTTACTAAACACCATTCCTCTTTTTACACCTTTAGATTCAGCATCAGAATCTTTCTGGACATATCTAACAAAACCAAAGATGTTTTGGTCATTACACTCAACATATAATCCAAACTCCATTCCATCTGAAATATCAATTCCTTGAAGCATATTCTCTAGCTCAACATAGTCATCAACTATCCAACTGAAATTGTCATCTGGATGGAGAAGGGTATTAAAAAAATTTTCGGGATCGGGATTTTGACTCAAAAAATAAGCATAGTCAGATTCGCTTTCTTTTTTACTATCGGATAAATTTACAACACTTTCCTGCCAATAATAATATTGGTTTAGTCCTTTCCAGATAAAGTCAATAATTTCTAGGTCTGTCTCAATTCTTATAATATTTGGATCTTCATCATCTGATTTCTTACAGCTGCTAAATACAAGTATTAAGGCTAAAAGACAAAACTTAAATTTTTTCATCAAAAGCAATTTAAAATTATATACCGGTGTAATTATAAGGAGAGATTTGTTTTAACTCTTTTTTAATAGCATCATCAATTTTAAGGTCATCAATGAATCTATGCAACGATTCCTTATCAATTTTTTGATTATTTCTAGTAAGTTCTTTCATGATCTCGTATGGGTTGCTATAACCCTCTCTTCTTAAAATAGTTTGAATTGCTTCAGAGACAACAATCCAATTCTCTTCAATGTCTTTGTTTATTTTATCTTCATTCACATATATCTTATTTAGACCCTTAAGGATTGATTCAAATGAGATTAAGGAATGTCCAAAAGGGACTCCAATATTCCTCAAAACAGTACTGTCACTGAGATCTCTTTGTAATCTTGATTTTGGTAACTTATTTGATAGAAAATCAAATAGTGAGTTAGCTAAACCAATATTACCTTCTGAGTTTTCAAAGTCAATTGGATTAACTTTATGAGGCATTGCAGATGATCCAACCTCACCTTTAATTATTTTCTGTTTAAAATAATCATGAGATATATATGTCCATATATCAATGCACATATCTAATAAAATATTATTTATTCTCCTACAGTTATCACATAAAGCAGCAAACGAATCATAATGTTCAATTTGAGTTGTTGGAAATGAATAATTTAAATTTAATTCAATCTCTATAAAGTTTTGACCAAATTCTTTCCAATTAATATTTGGGTATGCTACATGATGGGCATTAAAATTTCCAACTGCTCCAGCAAACTTAGCTGAATTTGGTATTTCTTTTAGACTAGAAAGTTGATTATTTATTCTTGTCCAGAATACCTTAAATTCTTTTCCAAGTTTGGTTGGTGAGGCTGGCTGACCATGAGTTCTAGAAATAATAGTTATATCTTTTAATTCTTCACATTTCTCATTAATTGCATCAAGAACATTATTCAATTTTGGAATGTATACTTCTTCAATAAAATCCCTTACTGATAATGGAATAGCTGTATTATTAATGTCCTGAGATGTTAATCCAAAGTGAACAAATTCTTTGTATTCCGTTAAGTTAAGATTATCAAATTTTTGCTTAATATAATATTCAACTGCCTTGACATCATGATTTGTAACTCTTTCGATCTCTTTTATTTCAGATGCATCGTCATTTGTGAATTCTAGGTAAATTTTTCTTAATTCATCAAACTTTTTTGACTCAAAGTTTTCAAGTTGAGGGATTCCAGTTTTACATAGAGAAATAAAGTATTCAACTTCAACTTTAAGTCTGTAAAATATTAGTGCTTTTTCACTAAAGTATTTATTTAAAACTTTAGTCTTATCAAAATATCTTCCATCTATTGGAGAAATTGAATTTAAATTAAATTCATTCATTGCGCAAAGATAAGGTAACTGAGTAGTATATTAAAATTCAAGAAGCTTGTATTCATCATAACACTCATTAATTGCTTCCATTATCTGTAAATCATTAGCTTGTTGAATGAAAGTGTCAGAAAAATTACAGTTTCTTAAAATTTCGTCAATATCAACCCTATCTACTCCTAAAAGTTGAACTAAAACTTCACGATCAAATTTTGTAGACAAGAGATTTTTAATTTCAATATCTTCTCGCATAAGTCTAAGTTTATCCATTTTAGCAGATTTCTTTCTGAAAAGATTATTTAGAAAATCAGCTGGATTAAAAATTGCACCAATTACTTTAGATATTCCAGACCGAGATCTTCTTCCTGCTTCATAACCAAGATTTGGTAAACCAATAATTCTATATCTGGTAGATGTATTTACTGGAGCATTCTTGACATCTATCTCTAAGTAACCTGTAAGTTGATATGGTTTAATAATAATCTCTTCCAGAGCAAAGGCAAGTTCAGTTAGTTCTATCGTGTTATCCTCGAATCGAATTAGATCGTTTGTAACAACAACCTTAAGAGGTTTATATCCTATGTATGAAAAATATAATGTATCGTTAAGTTTAGCATTTATCTCAAATTCACCTTCATTATTTGTGATTGTCCCTTTTACCTTGGTTAAATTTAGTACATGAACATTTTGAAGAATTGCTTCACTAGTTTCACTTTGAACTTTTCCTTTAACAATTTGACTCTGTTCTTGAGAGAAACAGATAAAAGAAAATGCTAGAGTAATAAATATTAGTATCTTTTTCATCGGGCTAATTGCTAAATTAGAAAGAATATATTATAATTAACTATGAATTACTATGCAGATGTAATACTTCCCCTTCCTCTTCAAGGAACATTTACATATCAACTTTCACTGAAGCAAAGTAAATCATTAGGAGTTGGTCATAGAGTAGCAGTTAGTTTTGGGAAAAGAAAAATTTACACAGGAGTAATAAAAAAAATTCACAACGAAAAACCTCAGTTTAGCGAAATAAAACCAATAGAATTTTCTTATGATAAAAATGCACTTGTATCTGAACTTCAAATTGAATTCTGGAGTTGGATATCAAAATATTATTTTACTACACTTGGTGATGTTCTAAAAGCAGCAATTCCCTCTACATTTTTACTCGAAAGTGATACAATAATAATAAAAAAGCAAATAGATCATGAAACTCTTGAAAAACTTTCTGAAGAAGAGTTTTTAATATATGAAGCTCTCGATTTTAAAAATTTAAAAATTAATGAGGTTTCAGAAATTCTTGATAAAAAAAACACATACTCAGTAATTCAAAAAATGATTCAAAAAGATCTCATTAAATTAAATTTTGAAATAAATGAGACATATAAGCCAAAACTAGTTAGGGTAATTTACTTAAAAAAAGAAACTATTAATAACTCAATTGATTTACTTAAAAAATCTCCTAAACAAAAAGAAATACTGATTCAAATTATCAGCTCTACTAAGCTTAATGCTTATTTAAAGATTAAAGACCTTAAAAAATTAATTAATTTTTCTGAGGCCTCATTAAAAGGTCTTGAAAAAAAGGGTTTTATATCTATACGAAAAATTAAAATTAACAGGGTTGAGGACCATAATAAATACGATCAAAAAATAAATAAACTCTCAAGAGTTCAGCAAGTTGCATTAAATGAAATAAATAATCAGTTAAAGAAGAAGGATGTAGTAATCTTGGAAGGAGTTACATCATCAGGAAAAACTGAGATTTATATGAAACTTATAGAAAGTTATCTCAATACTGGACATCAAGTACTTTATCTACTTCCAGAAATTTCTCTAACAACCCAAATTATTCAAAAATTAAAAATAAACTTTGGTAATAAAATTTCAGTATTTCACTCAAGGTATTCATTAAATGAAAGGACTGAAGTATGGGAAAGTATAAAATTAAATAAAGAATCAAGCAGGTTAATTGTGGGTACTAGATCATCAGTTTTTCTACCATTTAGTAACCTTGGATTAGTTATTGTAGACGAGGAGCATGAAACTTCATACAAGCAACAAGAACCATCTCCAAGATATAATGCTAGAGATTCTGCAATTTATTTGTCTGTTCTAAATAATTCGAAAGTTATACTTGGATCAGCTACACCCTCGATTGAGTCTTCCTATAATGCTAAGAATGAAAAGTATGGTTATGTCATCCTAAAAGAAAGGTTTGGAAATATTGAAATGCCAAATATAATTCCTCTAGATATGAGAAGTGAGCCTAAAAATGAATACAGCTCTATATTTTCTGAAAAACTGGTTCAAGAAGTTCTTAATACAATAAAATTGGGTAAACAGGTAATTCTATTCAGAAATAGAAGAGGTTATTCTCCACAATGGATATGTGATTCTTGTGGAAATAATATAATGTGTGATAATTGTGATGTAAGCTTAACATATCATTCATCATCAAATATGCTTAAATGTCATTATTGTGGGTTTTCATCAAAAGCTCAAAGTAGGTGTAACTCATGTGGATCTGAAGCTATGAGTTTTAAGGGTGACGGAACTCAACAGATTGAAGAAATCGTAAAAGAACTATTTCCAAATACAATAAGTAAAAGAATGGATTGGGATACTACAAGGGGTAAATTTTCATTTGATAAAATAATTAACTCATTTGCAAAACAAGAAATAGATATTCTAATTGGTACACAGATGATAACAAAAGGACTTGATTTTAAAAATATTGGTTTAGTAGGTGTAATTAATACAGATCACTTCTTGAATTTCCCTGATTTTAGAGCTCATGAAAAAGCCTTTCAGATTCTAACTCAGGTAGCAGGAAGATCTGGAAGGTCAGGGGATAGAGGTAAAGTTCTTCTACAAACTTATCAACCGGAACACCCTATAATAAAAAATGTCGTTGAGAATGACTATGAAAAGATGTATCAAAATCAATTGTCAGAGAGAAAAGACTATAATTATCCTCCATTTGTTCGACTAATTAGAATAACTATAAAGGATAAGAGTTATGAAAAACTAAATAGTTCAGGGGATTGGTTAAACAAAGTTATTAGAGACAATTTTAAAGGAATAGTTTTAGGACCTGTGTACCCTGAAATATCAAGAATTAAAAATAAATATCATAAACAATTTTTAATAAAACCGAGGAATCTAGATGAGTTAAATAACTTTCGAAGTATATTTCAAAAAATTCAAAAAAGCTTTGATTCTATTTCAAAATATAGAAGTGTAAGAATCATTGTAGATGTAGATCCAATATAGCATTAAGATTACACTAAAATAAATTTGGCAGATTATATTTAATAACCTAATTTTGCGGCCTAAGATTTGAAGATGAAAAACTACGAAACTGTATTTATTTTAAACCCTGCCCTCTCTGAGGAGCAAGTTCAAAAGACTGTCGACAAATATGAAAAGTCGTTAAAGTCTAATGGAGCTAAAATAATAAGTAAGGAAGTATGGGGACTCAAGAAGTTAGCATACACTATAGAGAACAAGAATAGTGGTTTTTACAATCTTCTAGAATATACAGCACCTGCAGAACTTGTTTCTTCAATTGAACTTGATTTTACCAGAGATGAAACAGTCATGAGATATCTCACGGTTATTCTTGATAAACATGCAATTGCTTGGGCTGAGAAAAGAAGAAATAGAAATACAAAAAAAGCTAGTTAATTATGGCAGGTATTGAGGAACAGTCAAAAATTAAAAATGAAGGTGAGATAAGATATCTATCTCCATTAGACATAAATACATCCAAAGTAAAAAAGTATTGTATGTTTAGGAGGTCAGGTATTAAATATGTTGATTATAAAGACCCTGACTTTTTAAGTAGATTTATTAATGAACAAGGTAAAATTTTACCAAGGAGACTAACTGGTACTTCACTAAAATATCAAAGAAAAGTAGCTGTTGCTGTTAAAAGAGCAAGACACCTTGGACTTCTTCCATATGTTGGTGATTTATTAAAATAATTATGGAGATTATACTCAAAGAAAATGTTGCAAATGTTGGTTTTAAAGATGAGCTAGTCTCTGTAAAAGCGGGTTATGGTAGAAACTTTTTGATTCCAACTGGTAAGGCAGTTTTAGCTACTGAATCTGCAAAAAAAGTACTTGCTGAAAACTTAAAACAAAAAGCATTCAAAGAAAAGTCAATTATTGATGAGGCTAATAAAACTGCAACCAAAATTTCTAAATTAGAATTAAAAATATCTGCAAAAGTTGGTCCTGATGGTAAGCTCTTCGGTTCAATATCTAATGCTGACGTAGCTAAAAGTCTACTTGAAAAGAAAATTGAGGTTGAAAAAGAAAACATCTCTATTCCTGGTAAATCTATTAAAAGAATAGGAAGTTATCAAGCTTCAATAAGACTTCACAGAGAAGTTTCTGCTCAATTAAATTTTGAGCTTCAGCCTGAAAAGAAATAATTTCATAACTTTATTACTTACTGATTATCAAATTATTTTTTGATGTCTCAAAAACTTAATACACCAAAGGGTACCCGTGATTTTTCTTCTTTAGAATTAAAAAAAAGAGAATATTTACTTAATGTTCTGAAAAATTGTTTTAAATCATTCAATTTTCAAGAGATACAGACACCTTCATTTGAAAATTTAACCACACTTACTGGAAAGTATGGTAATGAAGAAGATAATTTAATGTTTAAAATATTAGCTTCAGGAGATAAAATTAAAAAAGCTGACATAGATGCATTTAGGGATAATAAACTATCTAAATTTTCTAATTCCTTATCTGACAAAGCCTTAAGATATGACCTGACTGTGCCATTATCTAGGTTCATCTCTCAAAATTTGAATAACATCTCGTTCCCATTTAAAAGATTTCAAACTCAATTAGTTTGGCGTGCTGAAAGACCTCAAAAAGGAAGATTTAGAGAATTTCTTCAGTGTGATGTTGATATTATTGGTGAGTCAAATATTTTAAATGAGTTAGAATGTATTAAAGTCTATGATTCTGTCTTCAAAAGATTAGGAATGCCAAAGGTAGATCTTAGAATTAACAATAGACAAATTTTAGAGGGAGTATCCAAGTTAATGAAATTAGAAAGTGTAACTGAGATTGCCTCTGTCCTTGATAAAACTGATAAAATAGGAATTGATGGAGTAGTGAAAGAACTAAAAGATAGAAACTTATCAGATGACTCAGTAAATCAATTAAAGTCTCTACTTACTATAAAAGGGTCTAACGAAGAGAAGATTAAAAATTTAAGAAGTCTTTTCATTTCAAATAATATTTCATTAATTGGAGTTGATTCACTCGAAGAAATAATTAAAACTTCACAAAAATTCAATTTAAACAATATTAATATTAATGTTGATTTATCTCTAGCTAGAGGGCTCAGCTACTACACAGGGACAATTATTGAAGTTTCGTCTCCAGCAGAGTTTAGCATTGGATCAATAGGAGGAGGTGGTAGATATGATGATTTAATTCAAAAAAACAACCCAAGACTTAGTGGATTTGGAATATCTTTCGGCTTTGATAGAATATTCTTAATACTGGAAGAATTAAAACTATTTCCTAGTGAATTAGATTCTTCAAAGTCTTTCCTTTTTCTAAATTTTGGTTTAGAAAGCCTAGATAGTATAATATCTTGTGTTAATCAATTAAGGGAAAAAAATATCATATGTGAGCTATATCCCTTAGATGTAAAAATAAAAAAACAAATGGATTATGCTAACCAAAAGGGAGTTGATTATGTAATAATAATTGGTGAGGAAGAGATAAAATCAAATATTTTTAAATTAAAAGATATGAGGAGTGGAAATCAATCCTCAATTGATATTGGTAATCTTTTAACTGAAATTGAAAATATTAATTAAAATGCTTGAACCATTTCTTAAATGGTCTCTCAAGTAAACTAGCAAACTTAGAGTTCTGAATTTCATCTAAATCAGTATCAACTCCATATATTATTTTGTCCTTTCTTAACTCCATGTAAGTCCCAAAAAGTCTATCCCAAATCGAAAAAATATTACCATAATTTGAATCAGTATATGGAAGTTTAAAGTGATGGTGAACTTTATGCATATTAGGAGATACAATAATATAGCTTATTAATCTATCAACTTTGTTAGAGATCTGAATATTAGCATGATTAAACTGAGATGCTATAACAGATAAAGACTGATACATTAGGACAAGCCCAATAGGTGCTCCAGAAATGAAAATACCAATAAAAGTAAAAACAAATCGAACTACACTTTCAAATGGATGATGTCTATTTGCTGTTGTAGTATCTACTTTATGGTCGGTATGATGAACTATATGAATATACCAAAGCAACTTAACCTTATGTTGGACTAGGTGAGGTAAATAAGCTCCAATTAAGTCAAGCACCAGTAGTCCTAAGATTATGCTAATTAATGTAGATGAGTTTATTAAATGAATAATTCCAAAATTGTTTTCATTTGTCCAATCAGCAGCAAAAACTAATAGAAAAGCAAAGAAAAAATTTACAATTATGGTAGTAAGTGTCAATAAAAAATTTGGAATTGAATGCCTCAATTTTTTATAATTGAGAAATTTAAATGGAGCTATTCCTTCAATTATCCAAAAAAAAGTAATTCCAGAAACTATAATTAAAGCCCTGTTAAAGGATGAAATATTTTCAAATATCAATAATAATTTCTCCATTTCAGTCAAATATAATTATATCATTTGAATAATCAGTGTCTGCAATAAGTCCTGTAGGATTTATATCAATTGATTTGATATATTCTAATTTACTGTTAACCTCCAAAATATATTTTTTATATGCCCAGGACCAATCTTTAACTTGTGTCCAATTTTTTGCATATAAAGGTTGTTTCTTTTCACCTCTCATTAAAGAAATAGGGATATAGTAATATTCTTCTGTACCATCTTTATAACTGACTAATACTTCCAATGGCATAGGCATTAAGCCAATTCTTTCTAACGTAATTAAAGATTTATTTTCATTTTCTTCAACTTGATTAATAGCATAATTAATCTTATTTGTTGTTTGAGTCCAATCTGTTAAGTACCAGTTTAGCAAAATACCTGAGGACTGTTCTGCAATTCTTCTTAAATCATCAGGTAGAGGGTGTGTAAATTTATAAGTATTATAATAGTTCTTTATAGTTTTATTAAACGCCTCAAGCCCAACTATATATCTTAACTGACTCAAAAAAACAAAACCTTTTGAATATGCAGTTGATTCATATGCTCTGTTATACTTGTATCTATTAGCATTTGTTGACTGAGGCATTTCTTGTCCAGAATTTGCTAGACTAATATATCTAGCGTAAGAGCCTCTTATGCTTCTATTAAAATCAGAACCAAGAACAAAACTCTCTGCTAAATCACCAAAGAAACTTGCTGCACCTTCATCCATCCACTCATGATTCATTTCATTAGTTGCAAGGACTCCTTGAAACCATGCATGAGCAAGCTCATGAGAAGTAACACTTACCAGTGGTACAAATTCATATCCGGAATTTACTAGTGTAAGCATTGAATATTCCATTCCACCATCTCCTCCTTGAACAACCGAATATTGTTTATATGGATAAACTCCAATATTTTCATTAAAGAATTCCATAAGCTCTGCAGTTATTGGTTGAACAGCTTTCCAATTATCAATTATTTTAGGATCATTTTTATAATAAAAATTTAATTTCACACCATTTGGTCCATCATATATATCGTGAATATAATCAGGATCTGCAGCCCATGTAAAATCATGAACTTTTGGAGCAAGAAAGTTCCATATTCTTTTATTACCAGATTTTTTTCCAAGTTTGATATTTGAAGCGTCGCTCTCCTGAAGATATCCAGAAGCTGCAACAATATAATCTTCATCTATTTTTATTGTGACATCAAAATCTCCCCAAACACCATGAAATTCTCTTCCAGTATATGGAGCAGTATTCCATCCTTCATAATCATATTCTGATATTTTTGGATACCATTGAGCCATTGAAAATTTAACTCCCATAGGTGAGTCCCTTCCAGCTCTTCTGATAGTAACAGGAACTTGTCCATTGAAATTCATTGAAAAAACAGATGATTCACCTGGTTCTAATGGATTAGCAAGTGTTACCTCTAGAATTGTATCAGATAAATAAGTTTCAACTTTTAAATTATCTTGTTTAAGATTAGTAACATTTAGAAAGCCTTCTTCTTCAGGTTTTAATTGACTAATATCAACATCAAATCTAGTATTAATATCATCTCCATTTTTTAATCTTATAGCCATATCGCTCCCAACCTTAAAAGCATTAAAATAAAGATGAATAAAGATCTTATTTAATGTATCTCTTGAGTTGTTTTTATATATAATCTCTTGATTCCCATTATAAGTGTTTTTCTTAGCATTTACATCAACAGAAATTTTGTAATCTGCATTTTGTTGCCAATAATTTTGAGATTGGACTGTATTATTTATTAATAAGCTTAAAATTATTACTAAAATATTCTTCATGTAGATGATTTTAATGTTTTCAAATATAACTAAATACTTAAATTACAGGTGTTAAAAGAATTCAAAATCAATATATTTATATAAACTTAATTTATCATGATAAAGAATTTTATACTTGTTGTTCTATCATTATTTATTCTAAACACATTAAACGCTCAGGATAAAAAAGATGATAAAGAGGAAAAAAAAGATAAAACAAATAAAAATTTACCAATAAAGCCTGAAAGATTCTATAATCTTAATACAGATACAGGTTCTTGGATGTCACTCGACGTTAGCCCAGATGGAAAGACTATAGTCTTTGATCTTCTTGGAGATATATACTCAATTCCAATATCTGGGGGAAAAGCTAAAAGAATTACTAAAGGAATGGCTTTTGACTCTCATCCGAAGTACTCTCCTGACGGTGAGTCAATTGCATATGTTAGTGATAAGAGTGGAGGAAACAACATATGGATTAGGAATTTAAATACCAAAGACTCAATTCAAATAACTAAGGAAAAAGACAATCAGACTGCATTTGCAGATTGGTCAAAGGATGGAGATTATTTAATAATTTCAAAAGGAAGAAGAAATCTAAAGTTACATATGTATCATAAAGATGGAGGACGTGGGGTTAAGTTGATTGATAAGCCAACATCACTAAAGGTTGTTCAACCAGAAGTTGGGGTTAATAATAGATACATATGGTATGCAAATAGAACTAACTCATGGCAATATAATGCTGGTCTACCTCAATATCAAATTTCAAAATATGATAGAGATACGGGTGAAATCAAAAGAGAGACATCTAGATTTGGCTCAGCTTTTACTCCAACTCTTTCATCAGACGGTAAGAGCTTAGTTTATGGGACCAGATACGAAGATAAAACTGCTCTTAGAATTCGAAATTTAGAAACTGGATATGAAAAATGGCTTGCTTTCCCTGTTCAGAAAGATGATCAGGAATCTCAAGCAACTATGGGTGTTTTACCTAATATGGCTTTTACTCCTGATAGTAAATATTTAATTCTTTCATATGGAGGAAAAATTAATAAAATTGATATTAACGAGGGTACATCAGTAGAAATTCCCTTTCAAATTGATGAAACTTTGGAGGTTGGACCTGAATTGAAGTTTGATTATAATATTTCGGATGATAAGTCAATGATTGTTAATCAAATTAGAAATCCATCTTTATCTCCAGATAATAAAAAAATTTCATTTACTGCATTAAACAAACTCTATGTTATGGATATAGAGTCAAAACAAATGCTTAGGTTGACTTCTTTTGAAGATGAAACAACTGAGGCAATGCCAAACTGGAGTCCAGATGGAAAAGAGATAGTATTTGTGATATGGAATGATAAAACAGGTGGTTCACTTTATAAAGTTAGATCTGATGGAAAGAGGAACCCAATTCTTCTTACAAAAAGTAATGATAAAAGAATAAATGGTGTATACATGAACCCAACATGGAATCCTGCAGGTGATAGAATTGTATTTACTGTTGGTAATGCAAGAAATTACAGATATAGTGAGGGGCCTGGTGCATTTAAATCAAATGAAAAAATTATGTGGATTTCATCAAATGGAGGTAAGCTTAATTATATAAGTGAATCAAATGGAAGGTCATTCCCACATTTTGTTAATGGAAAAGATAGAATTTATCTTTTTCATAATTCAAAAGGTCTTATTTCGATTAAATGGGATGGAACTGATGAGAAAAATATAATAAAAGTTACTGGAACAACACCATATGGTTCTGGTGATACAAAGAGACCTTCAAATGCTAGTTTAATTTTAATTTCTCCAGATGGAACGACAGGATTGGCCAAAATAAGTAATAACATATATAGTTTTACTATTCCTTACACTGGTTTAGAATCTTTAAAAATTTCAGTTTCTAATCCAAAATTTTCATCTTTCCCAACTCGTAAATTAACAAAGATTGGTGGTGAATTTCCAACTTGGACTAAGGATTCAAAGTCAATAAATTGGTCTATTGGTAATTCATTCTTAACATATAATTTATACGATGCTGAAGAATTTGATGATAAGAAAAAAGAAGAAGCTAATGAAAAGTCAAGTGAAGAAAAGGAAAAAGAAGAATTAGCAGAAAAAATTGCAGAATTGAACCCTGAATTAGCTAATGAAATTTCAGAGGATGATGAATCTAATGAATTTTTACCTGATGAAATCCAAATTGAGGTTTTTGTTGATAGAGATATTCCTAATGGCACGATTTTATTAAAAAATGCTAAGATTATAACTATGAATGGCAATGAAATTATTGATAATGGACAAATCTACATTAAGAATAATCGAATTATGGAAGTGAGTGATAAAGAAATATTACTAGAAGATAAAAATGTTGTTGAAATGGATATGGCTGGTAAAACAATTCTTCCTGGATTTGTAGATACTCATGCCCATATGTGGCCTAGATGGGGTCTTCATAGATATCAACCTGCATCCTATGCTGCAAATCTTGCATTTGGAGTAACTACAACTAGAGATCCTCAAACTGCAACTACTGATGTACTTACATATGCTGATATGGTTGATGCTGGAATGATAGTTGGTCCAAGAGTATACTCCACTGGTCCTGGACTTGGATATTGGGGATACAATGTCAAAAGTTTAGATGATGCAAGAGATGTAATGAAACAATATTCTAAATATTATAATACCAAGACAGTCAAAATGTACGTAGCAGGGAATAGACAACAGCGACAGTGGATACTTATGGCTGCAAAAGAACAAGAGATAATGCCAACTACTGAGGGAAGTCTAAACCTAAGATTAAATCTTACTGAGACTATAGACGGATACCCTGGCCAAGAGCACAATCACCCCATTTATCCGGTATTTAATGATATTATCGGTTTAACTGCTTTTACAAAGAAGGCATACACTCCAACACTACTAGTAACATACGGAGGTCCTTGGGCAGAAAATTTTTATTTTGCCACTGAGGATATTCATAATGATGAAAAAGTTAAATTCTTTACTCCAAAGGATGAACTTGACTCCAAGAGAAGGATTAAGGCAGGATGGTTCCACGAAGATGAATATGCTTTTGTTGAGTTTAGTGAGTTTGTTAAAGATCTTGTAGAGGAGGGTGGAATCGCAGGAGTTGGATCTCATGGTCAATTTGAAGGAGTTGGATACCACTGGGAATTGTGGAGTATGGCCTCTGGTGGTATATCAAACCATGATATGCTAAAGGTCGCAACTATTCAAGGTGCATATGCAATTGGTTTAGATAAAGAATTAGGATCAATTGAAAAAGGTAAATTAGCAGACTTAGTAATTCTAAATAAAGATCCCCTTGATGAAATCCGAAATACTAACTCTATTGAAATGGTCATGAAAAATGGTAGGATGTATGATGGAGATAATCTCAATCAAATATATCCAATAAATAAAAAATCGAAAAACTTTAATTGGCAAGAGCAGAGACCAAGCATGTTGCCAGGTGTTAAAAACTAATAAAACAAAAAATATGAAAAAGATTCTATTACTAAACATACTATTTATAAGTTCATTATTTTCTCAGGATTATTATTTTGAAAAATATGCTCCGTTTGATGAAAATATTAAATCACCAGAAGAGTTTCTAGGATATCCTATTGGTGAAATGCATACTAGACACGATTTAATTGTTTCATATATGGAATACTTGTCGGAAGTATCAGATAAAGCTCAAATTCATTATTACGGAGAGACTTATGAGAAAAGAAAGTTATTAATACTTGCGATTTCGTCACCTGATAAAATTTCTAATCTAGAGAGCATTCGAGATAAGCATCTATCATATATTAATCCAGATCATCAAAATTATAATGAAGATTTAAAAAAACCAGAAGATTTTCCTGTGATAATAAACTTAGGTTATGGTGTCCATGGTAATGAGCCATCAAGCTCTGAAGCAGCATTACTTACAGCCTATACCTTAGTAAGCTCTAAACAAGATGAGGTAAAAGACTATTTGTCTAATTCTATAATTTTAGTTGACCCAACAATTAATCCTGATGGTAGAGATAGACATTCAAATTGGGCTAACATTTATAAAGGATCCCCGCTGGTTGACGACCCACAAGATGCTGAACATAATGAATATTGGCCTGGTGGAAGAACAAACCATTATTGGTTTGATTTAAATAGAGACTGGTATCTAGGAATTCATCCTGAAAGTAGAGGTAAGTTAAAATGGTATCACTTATGGCAGCCAAACGTGACTACAGATTTCCATGAGATGGGTTCAAATAGTACCTACTTCTTTGTTCCTTTTAAACCAAACGGTTCATTAAATCCAGTAATACCAAAGGAAAATTATAATTATTTTAATTTTCTATTTGGTTCATATTATTCTAAAGCCTTAGATGATATTGGAACATTATATTTTACAAGAGAAATATTTGACAGAACATATCCAGGTTATGGATCAGCATATCCAGATTATTTAGGTGGTATTGGAATTCTATTTGAACAAGCAAGTTCTAGGGGTCATAAGCAGAAAACACAATTTGGAGAAATTACATTCCCTTTTACAATTAGAAATCAATATATATCAGGTATGACAACAGTTAAGGCCTCAGTGGAAAATAAAGAATCACTTAAAGATTATCAAAGTAAATTTTTTAAATCTGCAATAACCGAATCAACTCAAAAAAGAGTCAAAGGATATACGTTTAATAAAGGAAATGATAACAATAAAACAAAAGCGTTCATTGATAAATTAAAATTACATAACATAGAGGTTCTTAGAAATGAAGATCAATTTTATGTTCCTACTGTCCAAAAAAATTACAGGTTGGTTCGTTCTTTCTTTGAAACGCATGAGAAATATAGAGACAGTGTTTTTTATGATGCATCAGCATGGTCCATGGCAAATATCTATGATATAGATTACTCTGCATCAAACAAAGATTTTGTAGGTAAAGAAGTTGAAGATATTGATCAGCTTTTTGAGGTTAACGAATTTTCTGAGTCAAACTATGCATATATCATAGATTCCCAAGATTATAATATTCCAGCAGTTACTTATGATCTCTTAAATAATGAAGTGTTCACATCTGCATCATTTAAACCATTTACAATTCAGACTTCAACTGGAACTAAGAGCTTTAATTATGGATCTCTTATAATTCCATTATCAGTTCAGAAAAAATTAAATTCAGATGAACTTTATGAGAAAATGAAAAGTATACAAAAGAAGTATGATGTTAATATTTACTCAGTCGAAAGTGGACTTAGTTCATCTGGAGTTGACCTAGGTAGTGGATATGTTATGCCTTTAAATAAACCAAGTGCAATGATGTTAATCGGAACCGGTGTAAGGTCCTATGAAGCTGGTGAGGTCTGGCATTTACTTGATCAAAGAGTAGGAATGCCGATAACAAAGGTTCCAATCAGAAACTTTGATAATATATCAATGGATAAATACAATGTATTGGTATTAGTCTCTGGTAATTATAAGTTCTCGGATAATCAAATAGAAAAAATAAAGACTTGGGCAGAGAATGGTAATACAATAATAAGTATAGGAAGTGGATCTAAATTATTAATTGATAAAAAAATTGTTGATGAGAATCTTCTTGAAAACGAAGAATCCAATGCGATGAATTATCTAGCATATGGAGATGCTAGGGAAAATAGAGGTAAAGAGCAGATTGGTGGTGTTATATTAAACTCAATAATAGATCTTTCACATCCTTTAGCCTTTGGATATGAAAATAATTCTTTACCACTTTATAAGAATAATTCAATATGGTTAAAACCCTCAAAGAATAATTATTCGTCTGTAGTAAGGTACTCAGAGAATTCTCTCATAGATGGATTTCTTTCTGAAAATAATAAGGCAAAAATAAAGGAGTCAGTTTCATTAGTCGTATCTAGAGTAGGTAGGGGGATTGCTGTAATGTTTGCAGATAATCCTAATTTTAGAGGTGCATGGTATGGGACTAATAGGCTTTTTCTTAATGCTATACTTCTTGGAGATAAGATATATATCCCATAATGAGATGGTTTAGAGATATAGGACCAGGTCTATTAATTGCTGCAGCTTTTATCGGACCTGGTACTGTGACTCTATGTACTATTGCAGGAGCCTCATTTGGTTATTCTTTAATATGGGCTATTATTTTATCAATCTTTTCTACAATTGTTCTTCAAGAGATGTCTCTTAGAATAGGGTTGATTACTAAGATGAACTTAGCTCAAGTAATTAGAATAAATATTAAATCTAAATTTTTAAACAGACTTCTGTTAATTCTAATAATCAGTTCAATATTAATTGGAAATGCTGCATATGAAGCTGGAAATATTACAGGAGCTTCACTTGGTATCTCCGCAATTCTAAACTCACAATCTATCAATTACATACCAGTTTTTATTGGGTTAATAGCATTTATTTTACTTTATCAAGGAGATTATAAAGTATTAGAAAGATCACTTGTTTTTCTAGTTTTAATTATGAGTATATCTTTTTTTATAACTGCAATTATAACTAAACCTGATATTAATGCTCTAATCAATGGAGTTATAACTCCAAAAATCGATTCAAATAATTTAACGATCATTTTAGGCTTAATTGGAACAACTGTAGTTCCATACAACCTTTTTCTTCACTCATCTTTAGTCTCTGAAAAGTGGAACTCAATAAATAAATTAAAAGTTGCAAGATTTGAAAGTTTCCTTTCAATTCTTATTGGAGGTCTCGTATCTCTTTCTATTATAATCACCGCAGCTTCTGTAAATAATAAAGATGTAAATGGAGTAATTGATCTTGCTAGAGGGTTAGAGCCTTTATATGGAAATTTTGCGATATATTTTTTAGGTGTAGGCCTTTTTGCATCTGGGATTACTTCATCTATTACTGCTCCTTTAGCTGCTGCTTATGTTGCTAAAAGTTGCTTTGGTTGGCAAGATTCACTTAAAAGTAGAAAATTTAGAGCTATTTGGATAATTATTTTAATTACTGGTGTACTAGTGTCTATGGTAAAAATAAATCCAATTGAAATAATAAAATTTGCGCAGTTTTCTAATAGTCTTCTACTACCAATTATTGCAATAATTCTTTTATGGCTGATTAATAATAAAAATATAATCAGTAATAAGTATAGTTATAAATATCAAAATATTTTCGGTTTTCTTATAGTGATTATATCACTAATCCTAGGAGCTAAAGGTTTAATATCACTCATATAATGTTAAATATAAATTGTGATTTGGGAGAGGGACTTAATAATGAGCATATCATTATGCCCTTGATTAATTCATGTAATATTGCATGTGGTGGTCATGCAGGTGATAGTGGAAGTATGATTGAATGTGTTGAAATATCAATAAAAAATAATGCAAAAATAGGTGCTCACCCTTCTTATCCAGACAAAATAAATTTTGGAAGAAAAAAAATAGATATTTCACCTTCTGAATTATCTTACAGCATAATATCACAAATTGAATCTCTTGAGACTATTGCCGATTCATATGGTCTTGAACTTAATCACATTAAAGCTCATGGAGCTCTATATAACCAAATGATAATTGATGCTGAACTTTCTAATTTTTACTTAGATACTATAAAAGATTTTAAAAATAAATGTTCTTTATATATACCATATAAATCTGAAATTGAAAAAATAGCTTTAAAAAAAGGTTT
>CABYAF010000011.1 GCA_902516925.1 uncultured Bacteroidota bacterium | reverse complement strand
ACCTTTAGCATTAACCATAAACCTATAGAATGAACAATTTATTATCAATTGATTCTGTCTCAAAGCATTACGGTGATTTCACTGCCTTAAATAAAGTCTCTCTTAATATCAAAGAAGGTTCAATATTTGGTCTTTTAGGACCTAATGGTGCAGGTAAAACAACCCTAATTAGAATTATCAATCAAATAACCCAACCAGATGAAGGTAAAGTATTATTTAACAATGAACCACTTAATATTAAACACATAAAGGATATCGGATACCTTCCTGAGGAGAGAGGTTTGTACCCAAAGATGAATGTTGGCGATCAAGTGGTATATCTTGCCCAACTCAAAGGTTTGGATAGAGATACTGCTAAGTCTGAATTAAAAAAATGGTTTGACAAGTTTAAAATTGAAGACTGGTGGAATAAAAAAGTAACGGAACTTTCTAAGGGTATGGCTCAAAAGGTTCAGTTCATTGTTACAGTTCTTCACAAACCTAAACTATTAATTTTTGATGAACCATTTTCAGGTTTCGATCCAATTAACGCAAACCTAATAAAAGATGAAATACTTGATTTACGAGAAAAAGGTGCCACAATAATTTTTTCTACACATCGCATGGAATCTGTTGAAGAACTATGTGAAGATATAGCCTTAATCAATAAATCAAATAAAATTTTAGATGGTAACTTATATGATATAAAGACAAAATTCAGGTCAAATATTTATGAAGTTGGAGTAAATGCCAGTAACCCGGATTCACTTAATAAAGAACTTGAGTCAATCTTTGAAACCACAAAACCATCATTCAAAACAATTGGTGAGAACTTAAAGTTAAATGTAAAACTGAATGATAAACAAAATTCAGATGAACTTTTAAAGATCTTAAATCAAAGTGGAAAGGTTATTCACTTTAAAGAGGTAATCCCAAGTGCAAATGAAATATTTATAAACTCTGTAGAAAATAATTAACATGGAACACTTTTCAATAATAACTACAAGAGAGTTTTTAAATAAAATTGGTAATAAATCTTTTATACTAATGACAATATTGTTACCAATTATTCTCTCGGGAATAGGCTTTTTACTGACTTTTCTTTCTTCAATTAACAATGATACTTCAAAGGTCATATCAGTTGTTGATAAGACCGGATATATTTATGAAAAATTAGATTCATCTAATGATATCAAATATGATTTAATTGGAAGTAGCAATTTATTAGATGAAGCTAGAAGTATTTCAGAGAATAAGTCTGATTATGGGCTTCTATTTATAGATAATTTTGATACTCCTGAGAAGATTGCTGAATCAATAGTTTTTATAACTGAGGATTCTCCATCATTTAGTGTTATAGACAGAATTGAGTCTGAACTTGAAACTATTTTAACAAATGAGAACTATAGAATTGAGGGGATCGATATAAACCTAATAAATTCATCTAGGATCTATATTAATTTATTTCAAGAAAGCTTTGATGGGGAAGAGACAAGCAGAATTGATGGCCTTGTTTCACTAATATTTGGTTTCTTCCTTGGATTTCTTTTATACTTCTTCATTTTTGCATACGGTAGTATGATTATGATGAGTGTTATGGAGGAAAAAACTAATAGAATTATTGAAATTATTATTTCATCTGTTAAGCCTTTTAACTTGATGACTGGAAAAATTATTGGGGTATCTCTAGCTGGATTAACACAAGTATTTATTTGGATGGTTATGTTCTTTGCGTTTTCATTTATTTTCTCATCAATTTTTGGAATATCATCCTCTTATGATTCAGGTGAAATAATATTATCGTCAAATAATGGAGAGGGTGTATCATCTTTTGTCCTTGAAATGATTTCAGCATTTATGAATCTTCCATTAACAAATATATTTATTGCATTTATTCTCTATTTTATTGGAGGATATCTCCTTTATGCAGCAATTTTTGCTTCAATAGGGGCTGCAATTGATAATCAAGCTGATGCTCAACAATTTATGATCCCAATAACTCTTATGGTAATAATAGCCTTGTACGTTGGAATATTAACTATTCCTGAGGATCCTAATGGAATAGTCGCTCAAATTTTCTCATACATACCTTTTACATCACCAATTGTAATGCTAATGAGAATTCCAAACGGTGTTCCACTATATGAACAGATAATTTCACTTACAATACTCTTCTCATCAGTTGTATTTATGATATGGATAGGAGCTAAGATTTATAGAATAGGTATTCTTATGTATGGAAAAAAAGTTACATATGGTGAAATAATAAAATGGCTTAAATACTAGTTTTATATGAGAAAACTTTTATTCCTGATAATATTATTTACATCCTGTGATAGTTCTAATAATCATGGAAACTTATCAATCTTTAACAAACCTTCAGAAGAACAATTAAGTAAATGGATTGAAGTTGATTCTGCTTACATAAGCATGGTTCAGCCAATGGTTGATGTCTACATCGGAAGTGCTAAGCTAAATTTCAATGGAAATCCCTGGGAAAATAAAAACTTCCAGTCAAAGTATTCTGACTTGACATGGAGAGGGCTCTATGATTATGTTAAATATTTTACAGAATTATATAATGATATTGGTTATGAAGAGGGAGAGAAAGTTCTGGATTCTCTAAATAGTAGATTTGATCAAATGAGAGATGATCTAATAATTTGGAAAGAAGTAGAGGACTAGGTCTATTCTTCTAATACCATACTCTTTTAAGAAATTCAACAAAATTTAGACTCATAATCTTCTCTATATCCAGATCTGAATATCCCTTTCTAGAAAGCATTATCGGCACTTTCTGAAGATCTGCTATTGTGTCTAGGTCATGTGGTGTTTGTTCTTTACCAAATGCCCCATCTAAATCCGAACCAATCCCAACATGAGAAGAATTTCCAGATAACTGACAAATATGATCAATATTGTCTATCATCTGGTCTAAAGTTACACCCATCTTTTCTGGAGTTGATTCTCCTCTAATCCATTTAGGAACCATCATCCAAGCATCTAAAGGTATTCCAATAACTGCATTTCTAGAAATGAGTTCACTAATTTGTTCATCAGAATATTGTCTATTATGATCTACAAATTTTCTACAGTTATTATGACTTGCCCATAATGGTCCATTATAATTCTCCAATGTCTCCCAAAAGCTGACATCACATAAATGTGTAGTATCTAGTATTAGATTTAACTCTTCGATTTTTTTTAATAACTCTTTTCCTCTAAGTCCAATTCCCCCAACTGAGTCTGTTCCATGTGCATAAACACCTGGTCCATAATGAGCTGGGCCAATCGCTCTTAATCCGGATTCATATGATTTCTCTAAATAATCCATATTGACAATTGAATCTGCACCTTCTAAGCTCAATATATACCCTATAGGTTTTTTAGAAATATCTTCACTACTCCAGAGCTTTATATGCTTATTAAGCTGATCGATATTTTTGATTTGGAACATTTCTCCAATTTCCTCCATTGACTTATACCATGCTAGCTGTTCTTGAGTATGAGCCCAGGCTTCTTCTTGAGAATTCCAACCAGGTAGTTTTTTATTATCGCTAACTCTGGCAATTTGAGTTGCAACACAAATTCCAATATTTCCTTTTCGCATTGCATCCAGAGATACAGTATTATTCTGTCTATCTGGCTTGTCACTCATTCCGAATTCACTCTTTCTGATTTGCTGAACACTTTTGGTTAGATCCCTATTCCATTCCACAGCATTCATTGCTAAGTCAAGGTGAGCATCAAGAATAAACATACCTTATCTTATTTAATTATTATAATCTCTAGCAGCAACTAACCACTGTCCTTTTACTTCATTATCAACAACAGTTAATACTTTTTTATACTTTGGAACTGTAGGGCAAATATGCATTGGAATAGCATAACAGATATCACCAACATTGAAATTATCTCCTTTGTTACATTTACATACAAGATGTTCTTCACTATGACTTATCTGTTTAAAATTTTTCATATTGAGAAGCTTTAGTCTTGGAAATTCCATTTCCGAAGCAACAGATTTATGTCCAAAATTTAAACAGATTACATCTTCACTAGGTCTACTTATAACTGACCCAACTAAAACTCCAGCATGCAAAAAATTTAAATCTTTAAATAACTCTCCATATCTTTCATCCCATAGCAGCGAAGTTCCCGGACTAACCTCGATATTATCTCTTTTTGAATGTATAGGGAAAGTAGGAGTTCCACCAGCAACAATCTTTTTAATCTTTATCCCTAAAGATTCGATTTCTTCCTTTAATTCAAGAACTTTCTCAAACTGTAAATCACAATTTTCTTTTCTTATATTAAAATCTGAATCGCGGATATGTCCGTCATAAACGTGAAGACCTTTAGCAATTAAATTTGAGGACTTATGTATATATTTATATAGTAATTTAGCCTCATTCGAAGGTGAAATACCTGTTCTATTGTTTCCATTATTTATATCTAACCATAGGCTAGCTTTAATATTACTCTTTTTTGATTCCTCATTGAACCTTACAATTGATTCTTTATTATCTACTATTGTTGAAAATTTTGTCTCGGGATACTTATTAACTAATTCAATGAATTTATGAATTCCAATTCCGGTCATTTGCATTGCTAATAGTACATCCTTGGCATTACATCTAGCTAATAGTTCTGTCTCAGATAAAGTAGCACATTTAAATTTTGTGATACCATGATCTAATTGCATATTTATTATCTCTGCTATTTTATGGGTTTTTATATGTGGCCTAAGTATATCAGTTCCTCCAGCAATCTTGATCATTAACTTAATATTTGCTTCAATTCTTTTTGGAAAAACAACAAGAGAAGGAGATAAGATATTCTCAACTTTATTTATTCTATACCAATCTTTATCCATTTGACTTAATTTAACTCAAACATTGCCTCAATTTCGACAGGAATTCCACCTGGCAGCATCATGCCTACTGCACTTCTAACACCAATACCATTGTCGCTCCCGAAGATATCAGCCATTAATTCACTAAAACCATTAATTACATATGGATGTTTTTTAAAATCAGGAGAGCAATTTACCATTCCTAAGACTTTAACAACTCTTCCAATCTTATCTATGCTACCAAAATGTGTCTGGATAGTTGATAACATAGTTAATCCTACTTGTCTTGCAGCTAATTTTCCTTGATCTTCATTAATACCATCTCCAACTCTACCTAACATTAATGAGCCATCGGAATTAACAGGCCCTTGACCTGATACATATAGAGACTTACCTACAACTAGTATTGGTTTATAAACTCCTGCAGGCTTAGGTGCAGGTGGTAATTTAAGACCTAATTCTTCAATTATTTTTGATGGTAATTTTTTCATTTTATATAAATATATTTAAGATTAATACTCCGATTAGACCAGTAATTCCAACAATTGTTTCCATAATTGTCCAAGTTGAAAGAGTTTCTTTAACACTTAAATTAAAGTATTCTTTAAACAACCAAAAACCAGCATCATTAACATGAGAAAGCATTAAGCTTCCTGAGCCAATTGCTAATACCATCAATTCTGGACTAACATCCGAGTTAGAAATCAATGGTAGAACTATACCTGCAGCAGTTAAACCTGCTACCGTGGCTGAACCAACGCAGACTCTTATTACTGTTGCTATCAACCATGCTAATATTAATGGTGATACTAGAGATCCTTCAAGTAAAGATCCTATATAGTTACTAACTCCACTATCGATTAAAATTTGTTTTAATGCTCCTGCTCCTGATATAATTAAAAGTACCATTGTTATACTTGATACAGAAATAGAAATAGAGTTCATTAATTCTTTCATCTTCTTTCCTCTAGATATTCCAAGAGTATATATTGCTACTAGAACTGAAATAAGCATTGCAATAACAGGGTTACCTATGAATAAAATTATTTCTTTTATTAATGACTCCGCAGGGTACAAAATAGTGAATAGTGAAGAAAATATTATTAATATAACAGGTAATAATGCAGTAAATACACTTACTCCCATACTAGGCATCTCATTGTCTTTTAATATTACAGGATTATAAAATTCCTTTAAAGGGGTTGCATTAATATTTTTAATAGTCCTTGTGAATATTGGACCTGCAATTATTATAGCAGGTATTGCAATTATGATCCCATATAATAATGTCCTTCCAATATCTGCATTAAACATTGTAGATATAGCAGTTGGGGCAGGGTGGGGAGGTAAAAATCCATGAGTCACAGACAAAGAAGCAAGCATTGGTAATCCAACGTAAATTAACGGAAGTCCTGAAGCAGCCGCAACAGTAAAAACTAATGGAATTAAAATAACAAATCCTACCGAGTAAAACATTGGGATACCAACTATAAAACCTGCTACTACAACTGCCCATTGAATGTTTTTAATACCAAAACTTAATATAAGATGAGAAGTTATTCTTTGTGCTGCCCCACTATCCGCAACAAGTTTTCCTAACATTGCACCAAAACCGAGTATTAGCACTAAAAATCCAAGTGTATCTCCTATTCCTTTCTGAATAGATTCAACTATTGTTAGCAACTCCATTCCCTGAAATAATCCAACGAATATGCACACTGTTATAAAAGAAATAAAGGCGTTAAGTTTAAATCTTGCTATTAAAATAAACAACAATATAATTCCAGAAATTACAATCAATAAAGGCATATTTTAATGATTTATTTTTTTCTATCTAATGATTTAATTCTCTCAAGGGTTTCTTTAACATTCTTCTTTAATAAATCATAATCTTTATTTTCTAAAATTTCTTTAGAAATAAGTTTTGACCCGATTCCTACACATGTAACCCCAGAATCAAACCATGATTTTAAATTATTAAGTTCCATTGAAACTCCTCCTGTTGGCATTACTGATGTCCATGGTTGAGGTCCCTTTATGCTCTTCACAAATTTGGGTCCTAATACATCACCCGGAAATAGTTTTATCAATTCACATCCAAATTCTTCCGCTGTCGCTATTTCAGTTAAAGAACTACAACCTGCTGACCATAATAATTTTCTTCTATTACATATACGAGCAATATCTTCTCTAAAGACAGGAGTTACAACAAAATTTGCTCCTGCTAACATATATTGTGAAGCTGCTTTTGCGTCTGTAACGGACCCTACACCCAGTATCATTCCAGGTAATTCATTGATAGAATACTTAATTACTTCTGTAAAAACCTCAAGTGCAAAATCTCCCCTGTTTGTAAACTCCATTAGTCTGGCACCTCCATCATAACAGGCCTTGATTACCGCCTTCGAAACTGTAACATCATTATGATAAAAAAGAGGAATCATACCTGACTCTTCTATCTGATTAATTACTTCTACTCTAGAATATTGTGCCATAACTTTATCGATTTATGCGCCCTGAGCTGTCACCATTCATTAGTTTATCAACTTCATCAACTGTGACAAGATTAGCATCTCCTTTTATAGTATGTTTAAGACATGACGCAGCTACTGCAAAGTCAAGAGAAGTCTGATCATCGCTTGGATTATTTAAAATCCCATAAATCAACCCACCCATAAATGAATCTCCAGCTCCAACACGATCAACAATATGTGTTATTTGATAATTTTTGCTTTTAAACATCTTTTTACCGTCATATAATATTCCAGCCCATGAATTATGGGATGCAGAAATAGACCCTCTAAGTGTAACTGCAATTTTTTGTGCTTTTGGGAATTTTTGCATCATTTCTTTACAAACAGATAAATAAGCATCTCCATTCATATCATGACCTTGAATTCTTGCATTTAATCTTTTAGGCTTTATACCAAAATGCATTTCAGCATCTTCCTCATTACATAAAATTATATCACAATATGATGTAAGTTCTCTCATAATTTCCTGATGATTTCCTTCATATTTCCAGAGTTTAGATCTGTAATTAAGATCTGTTGATATTTTGATTCCAAGATTATTTGCAACCTTTAAAGCCTCAAGACAAACATTTGTTGCTTTTTTAGATATTGCAGGAGTAATTCCTGTCCAATGAAACCAAGAGACATCTTTGAACACTACATTCCAATCAATCATTCCAGTTTCAATCTCAGCCATAGCTGAATTTTTTCTATCGTATATCACTTTACTACCTCTACTAACTGCACCCGTTTCAAGAAAATAGATACCAAGGCGATCACCTCCATATATTATATGATTAGTTCCAACACCTCTTTTTCTAAGCTCTATCAAAGCAGAATTTCCTATATCGTTGTTAGGTATTCTTGAGACGAATTCAACAGGTATACCATAATTTGCGAGTGAAACAGCAACATTAGCTTCTCCTCCTCCATAGAATACATCTAGACTATTTGATTGAGAAATACGCAAAGAGTTAGGTGATGAGAGCCTTAACATTATTTCACCAAATGTTACTACCTTATTTGTTTGCTTAGACATCTATTCTTTATAATACTCTAATATAACTACAAAATTATTATGCTCTATAAATCCTTATATTAGATATGTAAAAACTATGCAATTATAATGATAAGGAGAGAATTTCAAGAGTATCTTAATAAGTTAAAATTGAAATCCGATAAGGTTGAAGAGTATTGGAGCTTATATGAAAGGATTTATGAGCAAAACTCACCCTTAACATATAATCAAAAAGCAAATCTATTATTATCTGAGTTAAGAAAAATGAAATAATTTTAAATTCTACCTATGAACAGAGAAACCCTAAATAAAATAATTAGAAATAGGAAAACAATTTATCCTGCTAAGTTCTCAAATAAAGAGATTCCTAATAACGTAATAAATGAGATCCTAGAAAACGCAATACATGCTCCTACACATAGGATGACTCAGCCCTGGTTTTTTAAGGTCTATAAGGGAAAATCAAAAGATATTTTATGTGAAATAATTCAAAATATTGACAAAGAGATATATTCAGTCATTAAGATTAATAAGTTTATTGAAAAAGTAAAATCATCAGATACTATTATTTCAGTTTGTATGACTAAAGATGAGAATAATCGTGTTCCAGAGTGGGAAGAGATTGCGGCTGTATCAATGGCGGTTCAAAATATGTGGTTATCATGTTATGTGCATAATATTGGTTCATACTGGAGTACACCAGCCCTTAAAGATGAGTATGCAAAACATTCAGGTTTAAATAATAACCAGAAATCACTTGGATTCTTTTTTATGGGAAGCTATGAACATACGGAGACATCTAAAGTCAGAGAAAGGCTAGAAAGTAAAGTCAAATGGGTTTAAAAAAAGCCCTAATTAAAGGGCTAGTTTTTATTCCATAAGTCCTAGCTGTCTGTAGAAATCCAGATTATCAAAAAAGTCATGCTCTTGTTTGATCTTCCCGTCTTCCATCAAGATAAGAGTAGTTCCTGACAGGTCAACTTTGCTCCCCGTTGCAGGAATGCCAAAAAAATCTCCATCATGAGTCCCTTTAAAATTCCAATGCTTGACTAACTTATCACCCTCACCAAATAGATCAACAAAGATAAGCTCTGCATCAGAGAAACCATTTACATAATTACCATAATAGTTTTTGAAAGCTTCTATGCCAACTAAGTCATCACCAGGTAATACAACTTTAACATCTTCAGTAAAGTATTCACTGTTTATAATTTCCATGTCTCCATTGAAGAACTTTTCCCAAACCATCTCATATGTTAATAAATTCTCTGAAAGCTTTACACTCTCAATTTCGAAATCAATATATTTTCCTGGAACATTAGTACATCCCACAAAAATTAATGTTATTAGTGCAATGTTAAAGATGTTCTTCAATACTTTATTTAATTCTGATTTTCTCATTTTTATTAGTTTATAGTTTAGCTCAATTTAAGAAAATAAATTATAGTACTTTTAAATGATTATCAAATAAATTCTATGAAAGTATCAAATAACAAGAAGTGGAATGAAATAAAAACAAATGACTCATGGTCTATATTCAAAATAATGGGCGAATTCGTTGATGGATATGAAAAATTAAGCGCCATTGGTCCATGTATATCAATATTTGGTTCTGCAAGAACAATACCAGAAGATAAATATTATAAACTTGCAGAAGAGATTGCAGCTGAAATAGTAGATAGAGGCTATGGAGTTATTACTGGTGGTGGTCCAGGGATAATGGAAGCTGCAAATAAAGGGGCTAATAAGAAGAATGGTAAATCTGTTGGATTGTGCATAAAACTCCCATTTGAGGATACAAATAACAAATTTATAGATAAAGATAAAGAGCTGAACTTTGACTATTTCTTTGTAAGAAAAGTAATGTTTGTTAGGTATGCGCAAGGGTTTGTTGTAATGCCCGGAGGATTTGGTACTTTGGATGAGGTTTTTGAAGCAATTACATTAATCCAAACACATAAAGTAGAGAAGTTTCCAATTATACTAGTAAGCTCTAAATTCTGGTCTGGTATGCTCGATTGGATTAAAGAAACCTTATTAAAAGAAAATAATAATATAAGTAGTAAGGATCTTGAATTGATCAAGATTGCTGATACTAAAGAGGATGTGATGGATATACTTGAAGAATTTCATAATAATTACAAATTTAGTCCTAATTTCTAGTCAACTTTAAAATGAAGAAGACCTTATTCATATTTTTTTTATTGATTGCCTGTACAAATCAAAATAATGAATCCAAAGAAATTGGTAATCTCTCTATTCTTGAATATCCAGATATTAAAGAGTTAAATAGATGGATTGAATTAGACTCTCAATATGCTAATGTATTCCAAGTAAGAAGATATTTTGAAAACTTTGTTAAAGATGAATTTTTTGAAGAGGAGGAAAATAAGAGAAGGTTTAATAATATTACTTGGCTTGACATGTCAGAATACCAAAAAAAATATACTGAATTATTAAATAAATATGAAAAAAATTATAAAGAGTATAAACAGTTAACTAGTTTTGTTGATTCACTCATAATCATTGAATATCCTATTATAAATGAATTTACAAATGAGATTTTTAAATTAGGATATAATTAAAATAGCAATATGAAAAAAACAATACTATTAATATTATCAATAACTTTTGCATTCTCTCAAGAGAACATTAATTATCAAGTGCCATCGTCTGAAATTTTAGATTTGGTGGAATATGAGAGACCTCCTTCAGTCACATATGATAGTGATAAAAACTTCATGTTATTTCTTTATAGGGATAATTATAAATCTATAGAAGAGTTATCTCAAAAAGAATTAAGATTAGCTGGTTTGAGAATCAATCCAAATACAAATATTGGTAGCAGAATTACCTACTACAATAATATTAAAATCAAAAACCTAAAAAATAAAAGATCTGAAATTGACGATATAATTGGTATACCTTCCAATCCAAAAATTGCAAATATTAATTGGTCTCCAAATCAAAAAAACATTGCTTTTACTAACACATCATCTGATGGTGTCAAATTATGGGTATTAAATCTAGAATCTAGATCACTTATTAAGCTTTCTGATTTAAAACTGAACTCTAATATTAGAGATGTAATTAATTGGCTTAATGATAGTGAAATTCTGATTAAAGTAATTCCTGAAACTAGAAAGAAATTAATTGATCAAAGTGGTATTGTGCCTTCAGGCCCAACGATCTCTTCTAATGACGGAGAGAATGCTCAAAATAGAACATACCAAGACCTTCTTAAAAATAAAACTGATGAATTAAATTTTGAACAGCTAGTTACATCTGATATATATAAAGTAAATCTCGATGGTAAAATTAGTAAGTGGCTTGATTCTGATATGTACACAGATATTACTCCATCACCAGATAGTGAATTTGTAATGGTTAGTAATATTAAAAAACCCTTCTCTTATATAGTAACATACGGGAGATTTCCAAAATCAACAAATATCTATGACAATGAAGGGATGTTAGTGTCAAACTTAGTCGATATGCCTCTTATTGAGGAGTTACCGCAAGGTTTCAATGCTGTTTGGAATGGAAAAAGAAACTTTTCATGGAGAATGGATAAACCATCAACTATTACCTATATGGTTGCTTTGGATAATGGTGATCCTTCAAATGAAGCAGAATATAGAGACGAATTATTTGAATTAGATGCTCCGTTTACTGGTAATGGAAATACGATATTTAAAAGTATTAATCGATTATCAGGTATTATCTGGGGAAATAATACATCTGCAGTTGCTATTGATTATTGGATAAAAAATAGGAATGAAAAGACATATTTATTTAACCCCTCTGACACAAATCAAAAGCCAAGAATTATATATGACAGAAATTACCAAGATAGGTATAGTGATCCAGGATTTTTTATGACAAAAAGAAACACTTTTAATAAAAGTGTCCTCAAAATTGACTCTAACAACCTGATCTTGATGGGAGATGGGTATTCAGACAAGGGGCAGTTTCCATTTGTTGATAGATTGAATCTTGATAATTTAACCACTGAAAGAATTTATGAGTCAAATTATACTGATAAGCTTGAAAATCTAGTAGATTATGATATTAACAAAAAACAACTTTTGGTTAGGATTGAATCTAAAAATGATTATCCAAACTATTACTTTAAGAATCTAAATGGAAAAAAAATCACTAGAATCACTGATTTTACTAATCCATTTGAAAAACTTAGTAAAGTAGATAAACAGGTAATTACCTACAAAAGAAATGATGGTTTAGATTTATCAGGAGTTCTATACTTACCTACAGGATACAATAAGGATTCTAAAGAAAAAATGCCAATGATATTGTGGGCATATCCAAGAGAATTTAAAGATAAAAGCAGTGCTGGTCAGAATACTAATAACCCAAATGAGTTTACTTATCCTTATTATGGATCAATGGTCTATTGGGTAACTAAAGGATATGTTGTATTAGATGACGCATCTTTTCCAATTATTGGTGAGAATAAGACTGAGCCAAATGATGATTTTAGGAATCAATTAGTTGAAAATGCAAGGGCAGCAATTAATGCTGTTGAAAAGTTAGGTTATATTGACAAGGATAGAGTTGCTGTAGGTGGACATAGTTATGGAGCATTTATGGTTGCAAATCTTCTATCACATAGTGACTTGTTTGCTGCAGGAATTGCTAGAAGTGGGGCATATAATAGAACCCTAACTCCTTTTGGCTTCCAAAGTGAAGAAAGAAGTTACTGGCAAGCTCCAGATGTTTATAACACAATGTCTCCATTTATGCATGCAGATAAAATGAAAACACCACTACTTTTAATTCATGGTGAAGATGATAATAACTCTGGAACATATCCTATGCAAAGCCAGAGATACTTTAATGCACTAAAAGGTATGGGCGCTGTTGTTAGACTAGTAATGCTTCCTAAAGAAAGTCATGGATACTCATCAAAAGAGAGTATCTATCATGTCTTATGGGAACAAGACCAATGGCTTGAAAAATATGTAAAGAATAAAAAATAAAATGAAAAATTTAATAATAATATTAAGTGTAATTTTCCTTTATAGCTGTAATAATATGAATGTAACCCCACCGATTGCCAAGAAAGTTGAAAAAAAACTTGAAATTCATAATGATATAAGAACTGATAACTATTATTGGTTAAACCAAAGGGAAAATCCTGAAGTTATTTCTTACCTGGAAGAAGAAAATAATTACAAAGAGATAAAACTTAAATCTACTGAAAAATTTCAAAAGAACTTATTTCAAGAAATGAAAAGTAGAATTAAAGAGGATGATAACTCGGTTCCATATTTTTTAAATGATTATTGGTATGTAACTAAATATGAGAAAAGCAAAGAATACCCTATTTATACCAGAAAATATATGAATCTCGATGCAGAGGAGGAAATACTATTAGATGTTAATGTATTGGCAAAGGATTACGACTATTATCAAATATCTGGTATCAGCATAAGCCCTGATAATAAAAAAATGGCTTTTGGAGTAGACACTCTATCAAGAAGAATATATACCATTAAGGTTAAAGATTTAGATACAGGGGAGATGTACCCAGATAAAATTGATGGAGTTAACTCTTATACAACATGGGCGGCAGATAGTAAAACAATGTTTTACACTGGGAAAGATGAACAGACTCTTAGATCAGATAAAATTTTTAGACATAATCTAGGAGAAAATCAAGATGATGATGAACTTATATATGATGAAGAAGATGAAACTTTTTCAACATTTGTTTACCCCTCAAAATCTAGAGAATATATTATGATTGGCTCAAGTAGTACCATGTCTACGGAATATAGATTCTTATCTAGTAATACTCCACTAGATACATTTAAAATTATTCAAAAGAGAGAAAGAGGACTTGAATATAGCCCTTCTCATGTTGGAGATATGTTTTACATATCAACTAATATGAATGGAAGTACAAACTTTAAGCTTGTTAGAACTCCTATATCTTCTCCTGAAAAATCAAACTGGAAAGATGTTATTCCTCACCGAAAAGATGTGCTTATTGAAGACACTGACTTTTTTAATGATTTTATGGTTATTGGTGAAAGATCGAATGGTCTTTTGAAAATAAGAATTAAAAGCTGGGATGGTAAACAAGACTATTACATAGATTTAAGTAGTCAATTTGATTTTGAAGATGAAACATATTCAGCCTCTATTGGTTATAATCCAAATTTCAATACAAACCTATTGAGATACAGTTTTACATCCCTTACTACACCATATAGTATTATAGATTACAACTTAATTACCAAAGATGAGGAGGTTCAGAAACAACAAGAAGTTTTAGGGGGCTCTTTTAATACAAAAAATTATACCTCAGAGAGAGTTTTTGCTACTGCTCATGATGGAGTTCAAATCCCAATATCTATTGTTAGACACATTGAGACAGAATTAAGCCCTAATACACCATTGCTTCAGTATGGTTATGGATCATATGGTTACACTAGAGATCCCTCATTTTCATCAATTAGGCTAAGTCTACTAGATAGAGGTTTCGTTTTTGCAATAGCTCATGTAAGAGGGGGTGAGTATCTAGGAAGGGCATGGTATGAAAACGGTAGGATGCTTAGCAAAAAAAATACATTTAAAGACTTTATTAGCTCATCAAAATTTTTGATTGAAAAAGGATATACGTCAAGTGAACATCTTTATGCTGAAGGTGGTTCAGCAGGCGGACTGCTTATGGGAGCAATTATGAATATGGCTCCTGATCTTTATAATGGAGTAATCGCTGCAGTTCCATTTGTCGATGTTGTCACAACAATGCTAGATGATACCATTCCTTTAACATCAGGAGAGTGGGATGAGTGGGGAAATCCAAATGATAAAGAATATTATGAATATATGAAATCATATTCTCCATACGATAATCTTTTAGAAACAGAGTATCCAAATACACTTGTAACGACTGGTCTACATGATTCTCAAGTTCAATATTGGGAGCCAGCTAAATGGGTAGCAAAGCTTAGACAATATCATAAAGGAGAAAATATAATTTTATTACATACAAATATGGAGACTGGTCATAGTGGTTCATCAGGAAGATTTGAAGCACTTAAAGAAGTAGCAATGGAATATGCGTTTCTCTTTATGTTAGAGGGTATAACTAAATAAATTAAAATTTCAATTATGAAAAATTTACACCTATTATTAATCATTTCAATTTTTTCAATACAAAACTCTTTTGCTCAGTATGAGGGTTATTCAACTAATCAATGGGAAAAGCAACTTGATATTGAAGAATCTTTTTACAAATTAATTGATAAAACATCTTTTAAAAAACATCTTATGAAACTTACAGAGCGTCCACACGTAGTAGGAAGTGAAGGTAATGAAGAAGTTATTAGATACATTGGAAAGACAATGGAAGATGCGGGTCTTGATATCACTAATTATCCTTATGATGTATATCTTCCTAATAAACCAGGAAATTCATTAATTGAGATTGTGACACCATCAAGAGAGGTTCTTAATCAAAAAGAAGATATTATTTATGATGACCCTTTTACACAGAATCCTGAACTATGGAAAGGATGGAATGCCTTTTCGGGAAGTGGAGATGTTACGGCAGAAATTGTTTATGCTAATTATGGGTTAAAGGAAGATTTTGAAGCTTTAAATTCAATGGGAATAGATATTGAAGGAAAAATTGTTATTGCAAGATATGGAGGTAACTTTAGAGGCTATAAAGCCAAATTTGCTGAAGCAAACGGCGCAGCAGGATTAATTATATATACAGATCCAAAAGATAGTGGCTTCACAAGAGGTCTTGTTTATCCTGAGGGTCCATATTATAATTCATCCACCATACAAAGAGGCTCTTTGTTAACTACCAGTTTTACTGGTGATCCATTAACTCCTTTTGAACCTGCACTCCCTTTAGATGGTAAAAAGAAGATAAAACGTCTAGATCCAAAAGATGCCCAATTACACACTATTCCAGTTACACCAATATCCTATGGTGAAGCTGAAAAGATACTTAGTCAAATGAGTGGGCAGGCTGTTCCTCAGTCCTGGCAAGGAGGCCTTCCGTTTACATATAGAATAGAGGGTGGTCAATCACTAACTGTAAGATTAAAAGTAGATCAAAAGATTGATTTTGTTCGTGCTACAAATGTAATTGGAACCTTGAAAGGTAGTGAGACTCCTAATGAATGGATTATTTTAGGCTGTCACCTTGATTCATGGGGCTATGGAGCAACTGATCCAAGTAGTGGCACTGCTATGTTGCTGAGTCTAAGTGAAACATTAGGAAAATTAAAACAGAACGGGTATGCTCCTAAAAGATCAATATTAATTGCACATTGGGATGCAGAGGAACATGGCGTTATAGGCTCAACTGAATGGGTAGAGCAAATGAGAGATCAACTAAATGCTAAAGGTGTAGTTTACATGAACTTTGATGGAGCTGTATCTGGTAAAGGTTTTGGTGCATCATCAGCACCAACTCTAAAGAAACTATTGGTAGAAACATCAAAAAATGTAAATTATCCATATACAGATCAAACTTTATATGAATTTTGGAATAAAAATAGTCAAAACGAGCCTCCAATTGGAAACTTAGGAGGTGGATCGGATCATATTGCATTCTATATGCATGTTGGGGTTCCATCAATGAGTGGTGGAGCAGGTGGTCCAAATCTCTATCATTCAAATTATGATAGCTTCAGATTTTATGAAAAATTTGTAGATCCTGAATTTCAAATGGGTGCAATGGTTGAGCATATGGCTGGACTTATGACTCTAAGAATGGCAAATGCAGATTTGATTCCATATAATCTTAATAGATATGCACAAGATTTGAAAATGCATTTTGAAAATGCAGTGACTAAAATAAACAGTTACGATAAAAACTTTAATGGTTTTTCTGCTACGAATAACGCAATACAGTCACTTGAAGAAACTTCGGAAATTCTTACATCAAAAATAAAGTCATATCTAGAGGATGGAGATATTTCTAAAAGAAATCTTAATGAGTTTAATAAACAATTAATTGCTTTAGAAAAAAGTTTCATATCTGATAAAGGAATGTATTTTGGATCATGGTATAAATCCATTTATGCCTCTTCAGATCCTTTCAGTGGTTATGGAGCATGGATTCTTCCTGGCTTAGAATATGAGATAGCTCTAAATTCATCTGAAAGACTTGAGGAATGGGATTCAAGATATGCAAACGCAATTAACTCATTGGAACTGAAAATGAAAAAACTGATTCAAGAAATTAATTAGTAAAGAGTTTCATGGAAAAAAATGTATTTGGAGAGAAATTACATGTATGTTGTACAAGTCCAATGACTGGATATTTTAGAGACGGATCATGTCGAACTATTAGCGAAGATACAGGTACTCATACAGTATGTGCTATAATGACAGATGAATTTTTAAGTTTTTCTGCTTCTAGAGGTAATGACTTAATTACTCCAGCTCCTTACTATCAATTTCCAGGATTAAAAGCTGGTGATAAATGGTGTCTCTGTGTATCAAGGTGGATTGAGGCAGAAAAGGCTAACAAAGCTCCAAAATTAATTCTTGAAGCGACACATGAAAAAACATTAGAATATACTTCTTTGGATATTCTTGTAAAACATGCATATATCAAAGCATCAAATTAATCCTATATGACAAGAGATAGCTCAATCGCTGAATTATTAGATAGGTTAGATAAAGAAATACATAACCCTAAGGATTCTGTTCACAAAATTGTATTAAAAATTACAATAGATAATATTAATAAGTTATTAGTATAGGTAGATGATCAGATGGCCATAGTCCACTGGATAGTTTTCTATCTAGGTGTTTATAATTAGTAATCTTTATATTCTTGGTAAATATATAATCTATTCTATCTAATAGATTGCTATTTAAATCAAAACCATTATATGTGCCAACAGGATTTTCTATAGGTAATATTTTAAATGAATCATTTAATTCCTCTGTTAATAATTCTATTGGAAGGTCATCAGGATTTGCATTAAAGTCACCCATAACTATTAATGGCATATTTTGGTAATTATTCTCTTTAATATGATCTAATATTAAAACTGCTGATTTTTCCCTAGCAATTTTACCTAAATGATCAAAATGAGAATTGTAGACTAATACATCCATGCTCGAATTAACCATTTTAAATAGACCTAATGTCGTAATTCTATTAATAGCTGCGTCCCATCCAATTGATGGAATTTCAGGTGTTTCTGATAACCAAAAAGTCTCAGTCTCTATTAGGCTCATTTTTTTGCTTTTGTAATAGATTGCAGAATACTCTCCACTATTCCCACCGTCTCTTCCTTCACCAATCATGCTGTAATCATCAAGCTGTTTAGATAAATATTCAATTTGACTGGGAAGACCTTCTTGAATTCCCAAAATATCTACATCCTCCTCTTTAATTAGAGAAACAATTCCTTCTTTTCTATTATCCCACTTGTTAATACCATCAGCGTCTGTGTTTAATCTAATATTATATGTCATTATATTGATCTTTTCCTTATAATCTGTACAAGAGTTTAAAAAAAGAAATAATGCATATAATATGAGTAATAACTGTTTTTTCATTATTAATTAACACTGGTTTGTTATCTTTAAAATATGGATTATCTAGAGAAATAAGCCAATATTAATTAAAAATAAATATTATGAAAAGAAAAGTAAATGCAATTTGGATAGGGGATGGTGCAGATGGAAATGGTCTTCTTTCGGCTCAAAGTGGAGCTTTTGAGAAAATGCCATATAGTTTCAAAACAAGATTTGAGAATGATGAAGGAAAACTTGGTACAAATCCAGAGGAACTCATTGCTGCTGCACATGCAGGATGCTTTAACATGAAATTAAGTTTTGTGTTAAATGAGGCAGGTTATAGTCCAGAAGAATTAAATACAGATTCGGTACTAACTTTTGAAGATGGAAAAATTATTTTAATTGAACTTAATCTAAGTGCAAAGGTGCCAGGAGTATCTAAAGAAGAATTTGAGGAATTAGCTGAGGATGCAAAGAAGAACTGTCCTATTTCAGGAGCACTTAATTGTGATATAGCTTTAAACCCATCATTAATTTAAACTCAATAACCCAAATTTTATTATGAAAACCGTTTTAGTAACTGGAGGTTCATCATTTATTGGTAAACATTGTATTGCTGAGCTTATAAAATCTAATTATCAAGTAAGGACAACAATAAGAGATATTAATAGATCAGATGAAATTAAGTTAGAAATTGAAAAATTCTTGAAAAAAAAGGTCAGTTTAGATTTTTATCAAACTGATTTAAATAAAGATGAAGGATGGAATGACTCAATCAGAGGTTGTGATGCTATATTACATGTAGCAGGGCCATTTCCACTTTCATTCAAAGGCGATGAAAATGATCTTATCTCACCGCATGAAAAAGGAACACTTCGAATTTTACAACATGCAAAAAAAAATTCTGTTTCAAGAATTATCATGACATCCTCTGTTGCATCGGTTTATATGACAAAAAATTTAGATACAGATATTAATGAATCATGCTGGACTGATACTTCAAATAAAGATTTAGATGCATATACAAAGAGTAAAACATTAGCTGAAAAGTCTGCTTGGGATTATGTCTCAAAATTCAATTCAATTGAATTGACAACTATTCTTCCTCCTTTAGTATTAGGCCCAGGTATAGGAAAGTATATAAAGAGGGGGTCACTTGAATTCTTCTCCATGATGATTAATAGAGAAATGCCTGTAGCACCACCATTTAAAATGGGAATAGTTGATGTAAGGGATGTTGCTAAAATGCATGTTGCAGCATTAAGAAACGACAAATCTATAGGAAAAAGATTCATTGTTTGTGAGAATACATATTGGGTTAAAGACTTTTGTAAAATGGTAAATAATCATGGGCATAATGCCCCCACTTATAGTCCACCAGTTTTTTTAGTCAAGTTTTTGGCAAATTTTGACAAAACAATTAAACCTATAAAAAACCTACTAGGACTTGACATAAACATTGATTCAAGTCTCGCTAAAAATATATTAAAGTACAATCCAATTCCAATTGAAAAAACAATTGAGGATACATCAAAATATTTTAAAACTTAACTAAGTATTTAACTTTTTATTAGACTATTGGATCATTTATACTTTATAAGTTTGGTAAATGAAGTTGATTAGGCGTATGTCATATTTATTAAGTCGAAGTAATATCCTTCAAAAACTTTCATATTCTAAAACATATATGTTTTACACAATGAAAATTATGTATTACAAATTTGGCTGGCTTATTAAATTTGCGAAAAAATTTCTTATTAAATAAACTGCTTAGGTCTTTTCTGTCTGACTTTAGTTTATCCCACCAACATATGTCTTAATTATTGGATTCATAGGTTGTATCTTTTCTTTGAATGAATCATTAATATCACCTAGAACAGTAAGTTTTTCTATTTCAAACAACTCTCTAAATCTAATGTTAATTGGAGATCCAATAACCTTATTTCCAAGTTCTTCCCATACATCGGAGTTTTTAAATACTTCAACAAGAGTTGCTGTATTATGCTCTTCGTTTAAAAACCACTCAAATTTAATTATACCATCATCGTTAAAGCTATAGAAGAGAGGACACTGTTCTTCTCTTATGTAGTGTCTTACAGCTTCAATATTTTCTTTAAATGTAACATCAATAACAACCGTTACAACATCACTTTTTTTATTTAATTCTTTTTTCATAATCCTAATTTAAAGTATAATTTTTTATATTGAAAAAATGAAAAGAATTTATTTTAAGATTGAAGAAATGATCGATTCAATTCGAACCATTTCTGAACAGCTGACTAACTCAAATTTTGATCCTGAAGTAATAATCAGTATAAATAGGGGAGGATGTGTTCCAGGTATTTATCTTTCACATTATATAAATAAACCACATGAAGTAATAAATCTTGAATTAAGAGACTCTAATAAAGAACCAGATTTAATTAGTATTCATGAAAAAATGAAAAAATTTACCTCAGCATTAATAATTGATGATATAAATGATTCTGGTAAGACTATTGGTGTTATAAAGGATTTGAGTAAAAATCTAAAAACTAAAATACATTTTGCTGTATTGATTAATAAATCGGAGAGTAAATCAAAAGTTGAATATTATGGAAAAACAGTTAACTCAAAAGTTAATGATTATTGGTATGTATTTCCATGGGAAAATTGGTGGAAATTAAATGAAAAATAGAAAATTATTACAGTTTCTTGTTTTACTTCATATTGTAATAATAACAATATCTAATTTTCTTGTATCAATACCATTAGAGATTTTTGGAATAAAGCTTACATGGGCTGCTTTTAGCTTTCCATTAGTAATTGTTGCTACTGATCTAACTGTAAGGTTAGTCGGTAAGTCAGTAGCAACTAAAACTATCTCATTTGCATTTCCATTTGCAATTATTTCATCTTTTTTAATTATATATTTTGAGCAAAATCTGTTTTCAATTGCTTTAAGAATTAGCCTTGCAAGCTCTATAGCATACGCATTAAGCATTCTTATTGATATAAATGCTTTTCAATATTTTAGAGATAAATATCCATATTGGTGGGTTGCACCTGCGCTTTCTACATTTGTATCGAATATTATTGATACATATTCTTTCTTTTTTAGTGCTTTTTATAATTCGGAAGATCTATATATGGCAAACAATTGGTTTGAAATAGCAACTAATCAACTTATTATTAAAATTATTATTGGACTTATCCTTTTTCTCCCTGTTTATGGGGTATTGTTAAACTACTTAAAAAAGAAAATTCTCATTAATAAAAAATAATTAATTTTGATATATGAAAAAACCATTCATTGCATTAATTGCTATTATTGCATACTCGTTCTCTTATGCACAAGTTGAACAGACTTCCTCTAATTATTCAGTAGAAACAGTTGGAAAAATTTCTACTTTATACAAATATATTGAGTTGACAAAGCAGGTTATAAATAATGAAAACATTTATAACTTAAAATATCATAATTTAGAATTTCCTCAGATGCGTGATATGACTAATGTCCGATTCATAGCTACAGATGAAGAATTAGATAATATGTATAATAAAATATTAATGCGTTCTAAAATGAAGAAAAATGATCCAATAACATATATTGATTTAACCAGCGGGAAAATAGGCATTACACGTTTAGCTTCTGGTCAAATTAAAATTTTATATACAATTTCAGGTTCAGATGAAGTTAGATGGACATGGCTATCTAAGGGTCAGTTAAAGAAAGTTTTTGGTAAATAACTTATATATTTAATCTCTATATATGAAGTTATGTCTAACTCTTCTTTCAATTTTTCTAATCCAATCAAATTCAGATATTAGCTGCCTAAATTGTTCTAATAAGAATACGTTTTCAGTACTTGTAATTACAGAAACTAAAGGGTGGGTGCATGATTCGATTGAATCAGGCCTTAAACTAATACAAAACATTGGGAGTAAGAATAATTTTAACGTATATCACTCTGATAATTCTAGCGTAATTACTTATAAAAATTTAAAAAGCTTTAAAACAATTATTTTTCTTAACACAACAGAGGAAATTTTAACTGATGTTGAACAAAAAGTTATGGAATCATTCATTAAGAGTGGTAAAGGATTTGTTGGAGTTCATGCAGCAGCTGACACAGAGTATAACTGGCAATGGTATGGAAAGTTGGTAGGTGCTTACTATAGAAACCATCCAGAAGTTATGAATGGTAAAATTTTGACAATAAACCATAAAATTAGTAATCATTTAGATTCGGAATGGGAAATTGAAGATGAATGGTATAATTTTGACTATGTAAATTATGATATAAATATTTTATTAAATCTTGATGAAGAATCCTATATAGGTGGTGAACATCCTGATTATCATCCAATAACATGGTATCATGAGTATGACGGTGGAAGGTCATTCTATACAGGCCTGGGACACACCAAAGAAGTATATGATGATGAGAGATTTATTAAATTACTTGAGAAAGGTATTCTATATGCCTCTTACCAGGATTACTAATTATTTTTAGAATCATACATATCAGAAAGTATTTTCATTGCTTTAAGTCTTTTTTCATAAGGAACAAAAATATGATCATGATGATATGCAGCAACAACATTAGAGCTTATTCCTGCCTTTGTTAGTTCTTTGGAAAAGGCTGAGGTTAAACCAACTGAATCAAGGGTTGAATCTATCTCTAAAGTTATCCAAGCTGAAACAAAATAGAACGGTAAATTATTCTTAATTGCTTCTTCTTTCGATATTATAATTGAATATCCCTTAGACTCTTTGAAATAACATATGATATTATTAAAATTATTTTTATTTATGACTTTGATGGAACAGAATACATATTCTCCTATATTTAGATTAACTTTTTTTTGTTTCATTCTTTATTGTCCTAACACTCATTTAATTTAAAAAGATTTTATTTGGTTAAAATACAAAACAAATAATTCTCTTTTTCTCAATTTAATTAAAATAGTTTATTAGGTATTTTACTTTTAAGTTTTAATTAATTGCTATTGTCATTGAGTTGATATATTTTCAAATAATATTGGATATTTTATAATAGAACTTATGTCTTCATAATTTTTTTCTACAACATTTTTCACTTAGATTTATTGTTGATAATTATTTCAATTTGCATGAATGATAATTTTAAATCTCCTGACTACTTTGACGTTGATAAACTTTTTACTGAGGAACAATTACTGATAAGAGAATCTGTTAGAGATTGGGTTAGAGAAAATGTATCTCCAATTATTGAAGATGCTGCACTTGAGGGTGTCTTTCCTAAACATTTAGTAAAAAGCCTTGGAGAAATAGGTGGCTTTGGAGGATTTCTTCCTCTTAAATATGGTGGATCTGAGATTGACTTTACATCCTATGGTTTAATTATGCAAGAGCTTGAAAGAGGTGATTCATCAATTAGAGTGTTAAGCGCAGTTCAATCTCTGGTTATGCATACAATATTCAGATTTGGTAGTGAAGAGCAAAAACTGAAATATTTAATTCCTTTAGCAAAGGGAGAGTTTATTGGTAGTTTTGGTTTAACTGAACCCAGTCATGGTTCTGATCCCTCGTCCATGAAGACAACTTTTAAAGAAGAGAAAAAATTTTACATGGTTAATGGATCTAAAATGTGGATAGGTCATGCTCCAATATGTGATATAGCTCTTGTATGGGCAAAGGGAGATAATGATGAAATAGGTTGTTTTATCGTAGATCGAAATACTGAAGGATTTAGTTCTGCAAAAATTGATAGAAAGTGGTCTTTCAGAGCATCCGAAACAGGTGAATTAATTTTTCATAATATGAAAGTTCAAAAAGAAAATCTTCTTCACAAAACAAACAATATGAAGGATCTTTTAGATAGACTTAATATAGGTAGATACGCTGTTGCGTGGGGATCCCTTGGTGTTGCTATGCATTGTTACGATATAGCATTAAAATATGCAAATGAAAGAGAACAGTTTGGAAAAAAAATCGGTTCATTTCAGCTAATTCAAAAAAAATTAGTAGATATGTTAACAGAGATTTCAAAGTCCCAAATTTTAACTTGGAGATTAGGTGTCCTAATGGATGAAAAAGAAGCTACATTTGAACAAATTTCAATGGCAAAAAAAACAAATGTTGATATGGCGTGTATGGTCGCTAAAAAAGCAAGATCAATTCTTGGTGGAATGGGAATTACTGGAGAATATCCAATAATGAGACATATTATGAATTTAGAGACACTTATAACATATCAAGGTACTGAGGAAATTCATACATTGATTACTGGAAGAAAAATTACCGGATTGTCTGCCTTCAAATAAACTATAATTTATTTGATTCTAGATATTTATTGTAGTCCAAATTGAATTTCATAAATGATGGAAATTTTTCCATGGCCCATTCATTAATGTTATTATAAGTTTTATAATCAGGATCTTTATAAAAAAGAGAGTCTTTATAAGCTTTTGCAGATCTATATATATCCCTGTAGGTTAAATTTTTATGTGTTTTGATGAAGACTGAGTCTTTAAATGGATTCATAGGGTAGCTGTTAGCTTCCTGTTTTTCTTTTTTAACATAATTATAAGTTTCTAACAAAAATTTGTCATATTCGTCCCATTTAATTAATTCTTCACTAGATGGTTCAGAAAAAATTGAAATTTCACCTAATAATATATTATCAGAATACTGACTGTAGGATAAAGTTTGAAAAAGAATAAAAAATAAAAAAACTCTTTTCATTTTATTAATATTTCCAAAAATTAAAAATTGATAGGTTAATCAAAAGAGATTGATAGACAATAATCCCACATATAAAACCAGATAAGACAAGTGGTAAAAACTTAAGTATTTGCATCTTTTTTTGAGATTTGGGTTATAAATTTATTATTTTAATATTAATAATTATTATGCAAATATAGACGTTTAATTATGGAATTTCTTTTTTACGTATGGTTCTTTATTCAACTTTTGGCTTTAATTTTTAGCATTGTGGGAATCAGGTATTTTCTAAGGTCTTATTGGCATTTAAAAGCTTCAGATTGGTTAGGACCAATTGGATTAAATAGAAAAGGAACCATTTTGTGGATTTTATATTCAATAGTAATCTTGATTATGATATCTCAACTGGATTGGTTTATTTTTGGATTTTAGGACAATGAAAGGAAAAGGATGTCTTAGGTTTTTTTTGTACATATTCATGTTAGCATTTGCTAATATTTTTATAGAAGATTTTCTAGATATTGATCTTAATGGAGTTACCAAAATTCTCTCAATAATAATTATAGCAGGGTCAATTGAGTTCATTATTGATCAGTTATTTAAATACTTTTCAAGAAATTCAGAAACTAACATGTTTCAAAATATTAAAAACATGGTATTTCCCAGAAAAAAAGAACGAAAAAAAGGAGATCCCTTTTTATAGATAATTGATTATTTGGAACTTCTCTGATAGGCAAAACCACCTTTTTGACCTTGAGACCAAGATGTAAATTTAACTGTGATACAGACATTATCCTCAACCAAGTACAATACTAAATCTGAACCTACTACAGCTTTAGGTTGTCCAACTCCAATTCTGAATGGTCTAAATGTCAAATTATCAATAGAGCAAAACACATATTCTCCTCTATTAAGCTTTACTTTTTCTTGTCCCATAGCGTAAAAATAAAAAATCCCCCAGTTACTATTTACTACAAGTAGCTTTTTGCTTCACTAGGGGACCTTAATTCTATTCAAATATAGGTTAATATCAATTGATTTTTATAAATTAGAATTATGAGAAAAAAAATCTTTCTTTTATTTTCAGTTTTAATTTTTTCATGTAACAAAAATCTTGATTGGCCTATTTACGGAGGATCTAATGAGAGAACTCAATATGTTAAATCAGATTTAATTAATAAAGGAAATATTTCAAGACTAAATAAAGTTTGGGAATATAAAACAAATGATCACTCTGCAAATTCTGAGATTCAAACAAACTCACTCATCATTAATAAAAAATTCTTTGGAGTTTCACCAAAACTCAAGTTATTCTCTTTAAATGCAAAAACAGGTATTGAAAACTGGGTTTTTGATCCTTTTTCTGAAAACTTTAAATTTTTTGATAGTGATATCAATATACATGTTTGTAGGGGCATTACTTATTATGAAAATCTATCAAACAATTCATTTATTTTTTATGGTGTAGGATCTAAGTTATTTAAAATCAATACTATTGATGGTAAACCAGATAAAGAGTTTGGAAATAGTGGATTTATAGATCTTCATGTAGGTTTGGGTGAAAACTCATCATCCCTATATGTCTCTATGACATCACCAGGTGTTATTTTTAAAAACTTTATTATTGTAGGCTCTAGAGTTAGTGAGGGAAACCCAGCCGCGAAAGGAAACATAAGAGCCTTTAATGCCAACACAGGAGAATTAGTATGGGTTTTTAAGACCATTCCAGAACCAGAGGAGAAGGGATATGAATCATATGAGGATCCAGATGCATATTTAAGATTAGGTGGTGCAAATGCATGGTCAGGTTTAACAATTGATTCAAAAAATGGGATTCTATTTGCACCAACGGGTTCAGTAAGTTATGATTTTTATGGGGGAGATCGAAAAGGTGATAATTTGTTTGCTAATTCAATTCTAGCAATTAATGCTGAGAATGGAGAAAGATTATGGCATTATCAAACAGTTCATCATGATGTATGGGATCGTGACTTACCAGCTCCACCTGTAATCTTTAATTATAAGTTAAAGGACTCTGTTATACCTGCGCTTGCTCAGGTTACTAAGTCTGGTTATACTTTCCTGTTAAATAGGATTACTGGTGAACCAATATATGATATAGTAGAAAGAACAGTTCCTTCTATAAGCTCTCTTGCTGGAGAAAAGCTATCTAAGACACAACCAACTCCTATTTTTCCAAAACCTTTTTCTAGGCAGTATTTATCCAACAGTGATATAAATCCTTTTGTTAGTGAAAAAGAAAAAGATAGTCTAACTAAGGTTTATTTATCTATTATTAAAGATGATATTTTTTCACCTCCATCAGAGAAAGGAACATTAATATTTCCAGGTTTTGATGGTGGAGCCGAATGGGGTGGTCCAGCGCTTGATCCAATAAAGAATATGTTGTATGTAAACTCCAATGAGATGCCATGGATATTAACAATGAGAAAGATATCAGAAAATGATTCAAAACCAGTTAGTCTTTATAATAAGCAGTGTTTAATGTGTCATGGTGTTGATTTCAAAGGATCTGGAGAAAATCCATCAATAATTGACATGAATAAAAAATATAATTATAATGAAATTAGATCAATAATTTACAATGGAAAGGGTTTTATGCCTGGATATTCATTTTTAGATGATTCAAGTCTCCAGGTTTTAACTAATTATATCCTAGACTTGAAAGATGGTGATAAAACAAATCTATCATTGATGGGTGATGAAGTATTTTATACTTCTACAGGATACAATAAGTTTTTAACAAGTAATGGATACCCTGCAATTAAACCTCCTTGGGGTTCTTTAAATGCAATAAATTTAAATACAGGTGATATTGACTGGAGTATTCCTTTAGGTCAAACAGAAATTGGTAAATTAAATAATGTAACAACTGGGACAGAAAACTATGGAGGGCCCTTATTGACTGAATCTGGTATTATTTTTATAGCCGCTACATCAGATAAAAAAATTAGAGCTTTTGATTCTGAAAATGGTAGATTAATTTGGGAGAGAGATCTGCCATATGCTGGTTTTGCTACTCCAAGCTACTATGTAATTGATGGTATTCCATATTTATCAATTGCGTCAGGTGGAGGAAAACTTGGAACAAAATCGGGAGATAGATATGTTGTCTTTAGTCTAAAATAATTAAATGCAAGTAATTCCAAAAAATACAATTAGTTTTTTAAAAGAACTTAAGTTAAATAATAATAGGGACTGGTTTAACAAGAATAAAGATCAGTTTAAGTCTATTCAAGCTGACATAAAAACATTTGCGCAAGAGGTTAAAGACTCTTTACACCTATCAGATGATATTGAAAAATTAAAAATTTTTAGAATATATAGAGATTTAAGATTTTCTAAAGATAAAACACCATTTAAAAAAAATATTGGGATGGCATTTCATAGAGCAAAGCCTGAGCTTAGAGGAGGCTATTATCTCGAAATATCAGCAGATGAGAGTTTTGTAGCAGTCGGTTTTTGGAATCCAAATAAAGAGGATTTACTAAGAATAAGAAAAGAAATAGAGATAGATGGTCAGGAGTTCAAGAGCATAATAAATCAAAAGAAAATTAAAGATATATGGGGCGATATTAAAGGAGAAGAGGTGAAAACATCACCTAAGGGTTTTGATCGAGATCATGAACATATAGATATGATTAAAAAAAAGCAGTTCATATTTGTTAAAAAGTTAAATGAAGAAGATATTCTAGATGAAAACTTTCATAAAGAACTTGTTGCTTTTTTCCTTTCAATTAGACCTTTTTTTGATTACATGTCTGAAATTCTTACGACAAACTTAGATGGAGAGTCAATAATATAGTAAATGTCAAAGAAAATTAACATAGCAATTGTCCAGACAAGCATTAAGTGGGAGGATACAAAAGGAAATTTAAATAATTATGATCAAATAATTAATTCAATAAACCCTGGAGTTGATATCATTTTTTTTCCTGAGATGTTCAATACTGGTTTTAGTATGAATGTTGAAAAAATTGCTGAGTCAATGGATGGATTGACTGTCTCATGGCTTAAAAATTGTGCATTAACAAAAAATGTATGTGTTGTTGCTAGTCTAGCAGTTAAAGAGAATAAAAATTTCTATAATAGATTGGTATGGGCTTATCCTAATGGGAAAATTACTTTGTATGATAAAAGACACACATTTACATTAGCAGGAGAAAGTAAAGTTTATTCAAAAGGGAAGACAAAAACAATAATTGATTACAAAGGCTGGAAGTTTCTTCCCCAAGTATGTTACGATCTCAGGTTCCCTGTTTGGTCAAGGAATGATTCAGACTATGATGTTCTATTTTATTTAGCCAATTGGCCAACACCAAGAATATCTCATTGGAAAAAACTTCTTATTTCAAGAGCAATAGAAAACATGTCTTATTGTGTAGGTGTAAATATTGTTGGATCTGACCCTGAGAATAAATATAACGGATACTCATGCATAATTAACCCAAATGGTGAACACTGTGTAGACATGACAGAGGATGAGGCTATTATTTATTATCAATTAAATAAATCAAATATTAATGATTTTAGAAAATCATTAAATTTTCTTGATGATAAAGATGATTTTACTTTAAAATTTTGATTTATTCTTTAAATTAGAGATATGAGAAAGCTTGCTTTAACTGTTTTTGTTTTAATATTATCATGCTCTGATAATCCAATAATTGTATGGGAGAACTATGATGAAACTCAAGAAATAGAGTATAACTCTAACCATGAAATAAGCAGGATGAGATACAAAAGACTGCAGTCAATAACAAAAGATAGAAATGAAATATTTAAGCCCTTTCATGATTTTTTAAAATCTTACGATATATCACACCATAATTCAATAAAAGATTTAATTATTAATCAGAATATTTCATCAATTCAGTCTCATATATTAGAAGGTAAATTCAATTATGAAGATTTAGTGAAGTTTTACTTATACAGAATTTACAACTTTGAGATGGATAAAGATCTATACCTCAACTCCATTATATCATTAAATCCAGAAATAATTAATGAGGCAAAAGAACTTGATAGAAACAACAAGCCAGATAATCTTCTATATGGGATTCCTATTTTAGTAAAAGATAATATTAATGTTGAGGGTATGGTTACATCAGCAGGTGCAACTGTATTTAAAGATAATTTCATTGATGTTAATGCTAGAGTTATAGAAAATTTAAAAAATAATAATGCTTTAATTCTGGGAAAATTGAACATGAGTGAATGGGCTTATTATTTTTGTAGACCCTGCCCTGTGGGATACAGCTCTCTTGGAGGGCAAACTCTAAATCCATATGGACGTAAAGTTTTTGAGTCTGGTGGGTCAAGCTCTGGAAGTGGAGTATCAATCGCAGCTAATTTTGCAGCTGCTTCAATTGGTTCAGAAACTTCAGGTTCGATATTATCTCCTTCATCTAAAAATTCATTAGTTGGATTAAAACCAACTATTGGTAGTATAAGCAGATCAGGTATTGTACCAATATCAAGTTTCTTTGATACCTCAGGTCCAATGACTACAAATGTTTATGATAATGCAATACTTTACAATTCTATGATTGGTTACGATGATAAGGATGAATTAAGCTACAAGGCTGACAAGATTGATTTAGAGGAAATGACAAGTTTTAACCCCAAAAATATTGTTGTAGGTATGTCATCAAATGATCTAAAAGATTCATTAATTTCAATTGCTCTAGATGATTTAAAGATTACTGGTGTCTCCAATGCTATTTATGATCCTGAACAGTATTCATTACCATCATTTAGATCTATTCTAACATCAGATATGAAAAGAGACTTACCAGAGTATATTTCTAATTATGCTAATAAAGATATTCAGGTTTTTAATGTGACAGATATTGTGGAATTTAATAACAAGGATACATTAATACATGCACCCTATGGTCAGTATATATTTAATGAAATAAAAGAAGATGAAGTTTCTGACTCAGAATTAAAACAGATGAAAATAAACACAAAGTCTCAAGCAACTAATTATTTAAATAAGATTATGACTAATAATGATTTTGATATTTTTATATCAGTTGATAATAATATGGCTGGTATTGCTGCAGCTGCCCATTTTC
>CABYAF010000010.1 GCA_902516925.1 uncultured Bacteroidota bacterium | reverse complement strand
TGATTGGGATACGAGACAGACATTATTATTAATAAGAAGATCAATAGTATTTAACACATTAATTTGATTTCGACCTAACATCGAAATATTTTGGACTATCAATTTTGATATTTTCTTTTGTATAATTAAGGCTAGTATTAAAGAGCCTTTATCTCTTTTATCAAATGGGATTATACTGGAACATAAGTCAACGTAAGAGTTCTCCTTATTTACTAACATTTGTGCTTGAGAATCATTAGTTGTTTGAAGATATGTAATAATCATGTTATAATTATATATGTATCAAATATACACTTAAATTTTTTTTAAATTAAGAAATTATATAAAATATTTAAATATAAATACACTAAATAAGTAAAATAATATTATATTTTTAATTTTTAATAAAATTTAAATATTATATATGACACACTTCATAATAAATACAAATTTCAAAAAAAAATTAAAAAAAAAGATTAAATTTGAAAAAAATAAAAACATGGGTGTAGGTGGAATTTTTATTGGAACATTAGCATTAATATTTGCTATAGTTATTGTAATGGAAATTAAAGAAAGATTCTTCTAGTCAAGGAACACTGTTTTTGACTTTTTAACAGCTTCATCACATGCTAATGCAATTTGAAGACTCTTGTAAGCATCTTCCATGTGAGACTTTAAATCAATGTTTTTACAAATTGATTTATAGAAATATTCTTGCTCGTAGTCACACAAGTCTTGGTGAGTGGGATCTTCGTCATAGACAATCTTTTTATTAGGGGATATAAAATTATGATCAGAATCTAATTTAGAGCTGTGTATTTTAAGACAATTATTTTTTGTGTGATTTTCTAAATTGTCGGAGTCTTTCTTAAAAGTGTCATCATCTGATACAATTGAGACTGACCCATTTGGACCAATTACATCTTTAACAAAAAAAGCTGTTTCACTAATCATTGGACCCCATCCAGCCTCATACCATCCAACTGAACCATCTTCAAATCTAATTTGGAGCTGACCATAGTTATAATTATCTGTTGGAATCTCATCTGAAAGTCTAACACCAATTGCTGATACACTAAGTGGCTTAGACTGTGTGATTTGACACATAACATCTAAATAGTGAACACCACAGTCAACAATTGGACTTAAAGATGCAAGAAGATTTTTATGAACGTCCCATGTTTCTCCTGAACTCTGTTGATTAAGATTCATTCTCATTGCAACTGGCTTACCAAGTTTTTTTGATTCTTTTATAAACTCTTTCCATATTGGATGATGTCTTAGGATGTATCCTACAACTAACTTTTTTTTGTGCTCTTCAGCTTTCTTTATTATCTTTCTTGAACCCACTAAATCAGCGGCAATAGGTTTTTCTAAAAAAATATGACAATTATTTTCAAGTGCGTGAAGAGATATTTCTTCATGAGTATCAGGGTATGTTGATATACAGACTGCATCAGGTTTTGTCTTGGATATTGCTAACTTATAATCAGTAAAAGTACTGTATTTACTTTGAAGCGAATTATTTAAAATGTCTTTACTCGTTCCTCTTGATACTAATCCACATATTTCAAATCCATCATGATTATGGTATGCTGTAGCATGAGACGCTCCCATATTTCCACATCCAATTACAAGAACTCTTATATTTTTACCCATATTTTTAATTTTTATAATTATAATTCAATCTTGCGTATTAACAAAATTTTTTCATATTTTAATACTAACATGAAAATTCATTCACTCTCTTTAGCATTATTAATATTTTTTTCAGGCTCAGTTTTCAGTCAAAATGAGGAAAATCCGTGGCTATTTGAGTTTGGAATTAATTCTGTTAATACTGAAGAGTCCGACAAAACAGGATATAAATTACCAACTCTAAGTCTCTCAAGATATATTTTTAACAACTTTTCAGTAGGTATTAATTATTCAGAAAATGATATAACTGTTTCAAATGAAGATTTATATTACTACTCTTTAGATGGGATTATTAAGTATACTATACCTGGAGAGTCAAAGTTTCTAGGTGTCGCAACAAATCCTTATTTATATGCAGGTTATGGTTTGTCTAATTTTGGTGAGAGCGATATCAGTTTTGCATCAAAAAACACTTCTTATGGTCCATCATTTGGAGCTGGTGTTGATTTTCAAATTTCAAAAAATATAGCATTAAATACAGGAGTTAGTTATAAAGCATTAGATGAAAAAAATGCTTACAGTAATCTTCAACATGTAGTTGGAATAAAATTTAATTTTGGTAAAGGAGACTCAGATGGAGATGGAGTGCCTGATAAGAAGGATAGTTGTCCTGATCTTCCTGGCCTTTCAGAGCTAAATGGATGTCCAGACTCAGATGGAGATGGTATTTCGGATGAAAAAGATCAATGTCCAAACAGACCTGGCTTAATTTCTATGGGTGGATGTCCAGATTCAGATGGAGATGGTTTTTCAGATTTGACAGACCCATGTCCAAATAAAGCAGGCATAAACGGCGCTCCATGTCCAGATTCAGATGGAGATGGTTTAAATGATAATATCGATGATTGTCCAAATATAGCTGGACCAGAATCTAATGGAGGATGCAAATTAGCAGATATAGATAAGGATGGTGTGCCTAATATTAATGATAATTGTCCAAACGAATTTGGAGAAGAAGAACTTGGAGGCTGTCCAAAACTCCCAGTATCTCTATCTAATTTTCTTAATAATTACTCAGAATTTTACTTTGATTTTGATAGCTATGAATTAAATAAAGTTCAGAAATCGAATATTTTTAATTTAAGTAAAATATTAGATAAATATGATTACGTAAAAGTTAATATAGATGGTCATGCATCATCAGAGGGAGAATCTAATTATAATTTGCAGCTCTCAGAGAATAGGTCCAATACAATTAAAAATACTTTAATCGAAAATGGTATTAAAGATTCCAGGTTAAATATAAAAGCATATGGAGAAAGTAAACCCATCTATCCTGACATTCCTTTAAGTGAAAGGAAAAAGAACAGAAGGGTTAAATTATCTATTGAAAATTAAATATTAAGTTCCCAACCTTTTCTGTATTCTCTTGTAAGAAATTGATTAGCTTGTTCAAAGTTCGTGACAATCATATTTTTACTATCGTAATCAAGTCTTTTTCTACCAATAAATACATTACTTCTAGGAGACCTTTTTAACAACCCACTTCTCACAGCCACGTTACCAAGTAAAACAACTTCAGAAATTGGTCCTGCAACATCGAATCCAGAATTTAAATTTTTATGTTTCTCACTACCATATCCATCTGAAATAGCTTCGACCCAAGATGTATAATGATTAAATGCATTGTCTGGAATTCCATCAAACTGACCCTTTTCAACAACCTCTCCATTAATGTACAACTTCGCTCTAGTACCATAGTCGTTACATGATATAATACCTTTTTCACCATATATGAGTATTCCACCTATACCAATATCTTCTTTAATTTGCTCAGGTTGAGATGGTCTAAGACCACCGTCCATCCATGTAAACTTAACTTTTGAATCATTTATATCCGAAGGATTAAATCTATATGTAACAATTGAGCTCGCAGGAACAGAAGAATTAGACACATCAGCCGGAGTGTAAGATCTAACATAAGGTTGCCTTGAAATACTAGCTTCAATGCTGTAAGGATCATATAAGCCAAGAGCTTTTATCGGTACATCCATTAAATGACATCCCATATCACCGAGTGAACCTGTACCGTAGTCCCAATACCCTCTCCAATCAAATGCATGAAGACCAGGTATATAACCATTATTTTTTTCTGGCCCAATCCACAAGTCCCAGTCCATTCCCTCAGGCTTTTTAGAATTATCAGGCTTTGAAATACTAACTCCTTGTGGCCAAACTGGTCTATTAGTCCATCCATCAACACTATCTACTTTTCCTATTTTGCCATCTTTAATCCATTTTTGAATTAATTTTTGATCAGGGTTTGAAGAACCTTGATTACCCATTTGAGTAACAACTTTCTGTTTTTTAGCTAGTAATGTTAAGTGTCTAGCTTCTTTAACATTGTGAGTTAATGGTTTTTGGACATATACATGTTTATTTCTTAACATTGCAAACTCTGCAATATTAGCATGTGTATGATCTGGTGTTGTTACGATCACAGCATCAATATCTTTGTTTTTATCAATCATTTCTCTGTAATCAATGTAAAATTCAGCATCGGGGAACTTATTTCTTATTGCAACAGATCCATTGGCATTTGGATGAACATCACAAAGAGCAACAATGTTTGCATATTTACTTGCAGCAGTTCGGCTAACATCTGCCTGACCTTGGCCATGAAGACCAATACCAGCGATATTTATCTTATCACTAGGTGCAATATAACCTTCTCCACCCAAGACATTCCTGGGTACAATAAATAATGATGAGGCTAAAGCTGAATTTTTGATAAATTTTCTTCTTGAATTATTTTTTGAGGACATAGTTTTAATTTTTTACAATCGAAATTTAATAATTATTTTTTAAAAACCATTGCTTAACTCTAAGTTTTGCATTTTCTTTAATGTCTACCCAAAATAAATTAATATCTGCAAAATGATAATCTTTAATTGTACTAAAAAAAAACTTTCCAGGAAGGTTTGGAACTGTAGACCAAACCATGCCATCAATTAGCTCAATATTTAAACTTTTTGGAAAAATTTTCAAGTTTCTATAGAGTAGCCCTTTGTGTAAACTTTTATCAGTCTCAATTGATTTATCCCAAGTTATAGGATTTGATGTTACACCTCCTCTGAAGTATTCCTCGTATGTATTTTTTCTTGGGTATTTATTAATCTTATATGTATTCCAAGCTACAAAACCTCCAATTTCATCAGGTGAACTCATTGGCTTTAAATAATTAAACTCATTTTGATCAACTTTCCATCCAACTAAGTATGCAGCAATTAACTTTTTTTGAATTTTTTTACCATCAACAAACTCCGAAATAAGTCTTTTTGCATGCAACGTACCTTGACTATGTGAGGCAATTATAAATGGTCTACCATTATTATGATTCTCAATGAAATAAATGAATGCATCTCTTAAATCTTTGTATGCTAGATCTAAAGCCTTTTTTCCATCAGCTTCAAATTTTTTATTAAAAACTCTTAAGTGTGCTTGTCTGTAATATGGTACATACAAGTTTCCAGATTCAATCCAAGCGGATGCTTGATACTTTACTGGTCTATTTAAAACATCATTTCTAATGTGTCGATCCCATATATCTGAGTTCCAGGCCTTCAAATCTTTCCCATCAATCAAAGTAGGATATATAAAAAAAACATCTGCATCTTTCATTTCGTTTTTATTATCGTAGAAGTCAGAAATTAAATTTGGAATCTTTCCTGGGATAACTGCCCAACTTTCATTTTTACTATAATCTGGCCTTTGTATTTCTGGAGCTTTTTCAAAGTCATATGTTTTATACGAAATTTTACAACCTGTTATGAACCAAAGAAGTACATATATCTTAAAAAAATTTCTTTTGTACATATAATATTTTAATTTTGTTCTTATGAAAAACTCAATATCAAAATTAATTATAATTTTCCTACTAATAACATCGTTTGGATGTAATCAAAAAGAAGATGTAATTTCAATAAAAAACACAATAAAATCTTTAAACAACTCGCCAATTTCTGGAACTGTTATGTTTACTCAAAAAAATGATTCGGTTTACCTCGAAGCTCATGCCTATGGAATTGAACCTGGAAACAAAGCAATACATATTCATGAAATCGGAGATTGTTCCTCGGAAGATGGCTTAAGTACAGGAGGACATTGGAACCCTTATGGAACAGAACATAGCAAGTGGGGTGACCCTGATGGATTTCATTTAGGAGCTATTGGTAACTTTGAAGTTGATAGTATTGGTCATGGTATGATGAAATTTGCTACAGATTTATGGTGTATTGGTTGTGAAAAAGAAAATGACATACTGAATAAAGCAGTAATAATCCACAATGGTGCAGATGACTATGTATCACAGCCTTCAGGAGCATCTGGAATGAGAATCGGTTGTATGGAAATTAATATATCTGAAGACTAAAATTTAAATTCTAATTAATTATTTTTTCTAACTCTATTGTAATTTCCTCAATTGAGTTTTGAGTCATATTTATTCTAAATGGCTTCTTTATTTCAATAGAAAAATCTTTTTTAAAATTGATGACTCTCAAACCATTTCTTTGAAATACATTATTGAACCCTTTTAAATTAATAGGCACTAACAAAGGGTTATTAGTCTTTATTATATGTGCAGTGCCTTTTCTAATAGGTTTTGAATTATCTGTTGTACCTCTCGGAAAGGTTATAACCCATCCATCTTGAAGAGCAACTTTAATCTTGTCAGGATCTTCCGATCTAATATTTCTAGATACAGACTCACCAGAGTCTCTCCAGCTTCTTTGAACTAGAACAGCTCCAGCATATGTTAATAATTTAGTAATAAAGGACTTTTTCATAGTCTCCGTAGATGCTATATAATAAAGATTAGTTTTGGGGTTTATAAGATATTTTGGTCTTTTTACTGAGTCAATTCGTCCTTTAACTGATGAATTAAACACATGCAACATAGCTATAACATCATAAAAGTATGTTTGATGATTACTAATAAAAAGCACATTAGTCTCAGGAAGATTAACTAAGTTTTTTGACCCTCTAATTAAAAATCTTTTGCTCCTGAATGTTCTATGAGTAATAAGACCAACAAAGCCGATAATCAATCTTTTAAGAAAGATTGTCTGACCGAAAATATTTTTTTTCAAAACATTTATTAAAAATCAAATATAAAAACATATGTTATAATAGTATTTAACATTTCTTTAATTTTAAATAATTAAATTTTATGTAGTTTTGAAAAAACATAAATTAAACTTATAATGACAATTACTCAACTTAAGTACACATTAGCTGTTGCCGAATATGGTAATTTTACTACAGCATCAGAAAAATGCTTTGTTACCCAACCTACTCTTAGTATGCAAGTTCAAAAACTTGAGGAGGAACTCGGCGTTACAATCTTTAATAGATCAACTAAACCGCTCCAGGTTACCGAAGTAGGTGAAAAAGTATTAAATCAAGCAAGAAAGATAATTGAAGAATCTACAAGAATGAATGATGTGATATCTGAAGAAAAAGGTATTATTGGCGGAACTTTAAAAGTTGGTATTATCCCAACTGTAACATCAACTTTATTACCATTATTTCTTAATATTTTTACAAAAAAACATAAAAATGTAGATTTAAAAATAGAAGAATTTAATACTGAAACAATAGTCAAAAAGCTAGAAGACAATTCTATAGACTGCGCAATAGCCGCTACACCTTTAGTTAATGATAAAATAATAGAAAGACCATTGTACTATGAACCATTTGTAGCTTATGTTCCAAAGCACCATGGACTTTCTGGTAATAAATATTTAGATATAGATGACTTATCTAATGGTGATTTATTAATTCTCCAAGATGGACACTGTTTTAGAAATCAAGTTTTAAATCTGTGTACATTGGAAGACTTAAATAAACAATATGAATTAAAGAGTGGGAGCTTTGAAACATTGATTAATTTATCAAACAATGGTCCATGGATGACTATCATTCCCTATTTACATTCAAATAATCTCTCACCAAAAAATATTGAAAATATAATTCCTTTTCATGACCCTGCGCCAGCAAGAGAAATTAGTATGATATATTCAAAAAGTCAACTAAAACTTCCTGTTATAAATGCATTGATGTCGAATATATCCTCAGTAATTAGAGGACAAATAAAGTATAATGATATTAAGATAATGTCACCTGTTTCAGTGTAAGTGATTCTGGATAAATAATTTGGCAAGAATTTAATTAAGCTTATATTTGCAACTCATTTTTCGGGGTGTAGCGTAGCCCGGTTATCGCGCCGCGTTTGGGACGCGGAGGTCGCAGGTTCGAATCCTGCCACCCCGACATAATTAAGCAATTTTTGTCTTATTTATTCTATTTTTAGGAATCCACAAACTAAACCCTATTTTAAAATTATATTTGTATTAACGGGCTGTGGCACAGCTTGGTAGTGCACACGCATGGGGTGCGTTGCGTCGCGGGTTGAAATCCTGTCATCCCGACTTTAAAGGTTTATTGTATATTTAATTTATGGAAAGTAATAAGAAACTAATATCAAGGAAGAAGCCATTCTTCAATATCTCAAAAAAATTAAAAGATTTTTTAAAAACTCATGATAGATGGATTGATGATGTTATATCCTATGATGATTTGTTAAGATTTTCCGACTCTGTTAATCTTTATGATAAAAAAAATAGGGATACTCTATGGATAAGACTTATTTTTAACGAGAGTGAGAGACAAGAGATAGATAAAAATCTGAAAATAATTTATACATTATTACATTCAGATGGGAACCCTTCATCGATACCTTATCTAACGATAGATTCTGTTGACTATTGTACTTTTGGAAACTCAAAGCCATTTAGAATAAAAATTAGAAATATTGTAAATGATAATTTTACATATTTCTATGTTAAGAAAACTGATGCTTCAAGAGTTTACGGAATTGAATTTGAACACATGCTATCTCCAAGAAACCTTAATTTCCTGGTTAATGATTCTTCTCTAATAGAAGAACATATAGCTGGAATTCCAGGAGATATATTTATTCAAGAATACTTACCAAAATGTACAGAAATACAAAAAGCTCAAATTGCTAAAGAATATGTAAAGTTTAATGAAAGGTGTATGATTCGATTACTTGGTGATATGAGATCATATAATTATGTGGTTATTCCCATTCATGATTTCGATCAAGTAATTTATAAAATTCGTGCAATTGATTTTGACCAACAATGCTTTGAAGGAAAATTTTCAGTATACAGACCACAGTTTTTCAAAGAGAACAAACCAATGATGGATCTTGTTAGGTCTAAACTTAAAGCAGATTCTATAACTCAATATAAAATTGAAGAGAGATCAACTATTTCAAGAAGATTGATTATCTCTGATGAAAGAATGAAATTATTGATTGATATTATGAAGGAAGATACTGTGAGTATCAAAAAAAACGTAGCAAACTTAAGAGAAGAGATATTTAACTTTACTAATGAAAATTCATTTTTAAAATGTGAATCAATGGGAGATTTAATGGAAAAGACATTAAAATATCTAAAAAGAAACTATCAGAATGTTAGTTTGATTGACTTGATATAAAAAAAACTTTATTGAGTGATTAAATTATTTTAAATTCGAATTAATTATGAAGAACACATATTTTTATCTAATACTAATTTTTCTCTGTACAGGTTTTTCATGTGCACAATCTGAAAATCCTCCATTTATTGAACTTGGTGATGAATCTCAAATATATTTACAAGAAGTAGTAGATGGAATTGATATTCCATGGGGTATATCATTCATTGATGAGGATGAAATGTTTGTGACTGACAAGAAAGGTATCCTTTTCTATGTAAAAGATAATATTAAGACTCCTGTTCAAGGTTTGCCAAAAATTATTGAAAACAGACAAGGTGGTCTTCTTGACATAGAAGTTGATAAAGATTTTAAAAAAAATAAAAGAATTTTTTTTACTACCAGTAACAGCTCATCTAATTCAAAAGAATCAAATACAGCATTATATAGTGCAGATTATAATGATTTTAAGATTTCTAATCTAAAACTTTTATATAAAGCAACTCCTGACTCAGATCAATATAGGCATTATGGAGGTAAGATTTTATTGGATGATAAATATGTTTATTTTACTGTTGGCGATAGAGCTGGAAGAGATATCTATCCTCAGGATTTGACAAAAGATGGAGGTAAGTTATATAGATTGTATTTAGATGGAAGTATTCCTCAAGATAATCCTTTTTACAAAATGAAAAACGCAAAGAAAGCTATTTGGAGTTATGGTCATAGGAACCCTCAAGGAATTATTTTTGGAAATGAGCCTGGTGATATAATTGTGCATGAGCATGGCCCAAGAGGTGGAGATGAAATAAATATAATTCGAGAGAGAGATAGTATAAGAGAAGAGCCATTGTTAACAAGAAACTATGGCTGGCCAATAGTATCAAATGGTATTAATTATAATGGGACTTCATTTACAGACCTTACTTCCTTGGAAGGTACAGAATCTCCATCATATTTTTGGACACCCTCTATTGCTCCATCTGGAATGACAATGCTAACATCAGATATATATGATGAATGGAAAGGAAACCTGTTTATTGGATCTCTTAGGTTTAGATATTTAGAAAGAATTGAGTTAATTGGAAACTATGTTTACAAAAGAGAAAAACTTTTAGATAGAGTTGGAAGAGTAAGAGAAGTTGTCCAAGGGCCTGATGGCTTTTTATATGTAGGGATTGAGAAAAAGGGTGTCTTTAAAATAATTCCTTCCAAAGTTTATATTAAAAATGATATTGTAGAATAATGAATAAAAATTTTTTAAAACTAAGAGTTTTAATTAAAAAATCTTTTTTCAAATATTTAGTTATTTCTATTGCTTTTTTGATCTGGATGACTTTCTTGGACACAAATTCATTATTAATACATGCTGAGCTAAACAGGGAAATAAAAAAACTTAAAAATAAGAGAAACGCTCTTAATGAAGAAATACTTAAAGACAAATCACTTATTGATAAACTTGACAATATAGATAGTCTTGAACATTATGCTAGAGAAAAGTATAACTTAAAAAAAGAAAATGAGGATATTTTTATTATTGAATTTCAATCTGAAAACGAATAATTCATGGGAAAAATAATTTCAATTGCAAATCAAAAAGGGGGTGTAGGGAAAACAACAACCTCAGTTAATCTTGCTGCATCATTGGGGGTTTTAGAGAAAAGAGTATTGCTTATAGATGCAGATCCTCAAGCAAATGCCACATCAGGATTAGGTTTTGACCCAAATAATAAAGATTTGTCTCTCTATCAGGTTTTATCTGGAATAAAGAATATCACTGAGGTTATAAAGAAAAGTGAGACTCCTAATCTTGATTTAATTCAGTCAAGTATAGACCTAGTTGGTATTGAAATTGAACTGGTTGATCAAAAAGCAAGAGAATATAAATTAAAGAAAAAAATTGATGAGGTTAGAAATTTATATGACTTTATACTAATTGACTGTGCCCCATCTCTTGGATTAATTACTTTAAATGCTCTTACAAGCTCTAATTCTGTTTTAATTCCGATACAATGTGAATATTTTGCATTGGAGGGGCTTGGAAAACTACTAAATACTATTAAGAGTGTTCAAAAGATTCATAATAAAGAGCTAGATATTGAAGGAATATTACTTACTATGTTTGATTCAAGATTAAGACTTTCGAATCAAGTAGTAGAGGAAGTTAGAAAGCATTTTGGAGATATAGTGTTTGAAACTATTATCCAGAGAAATATTAAATTAGGTGAAGCTCCAGGTTTTGGAAAAGATATAATTACTTATGATGTGTCATCAAAAGGAACTAAAAATTATCTTTCCTTAGCAGATGAAATTGTAAACAGAAATTAAATGTCTAAGAAAAAACAAAAAAAAGTACTTGGTAGAGGTCTTGATGCACTGCTAGGGGATCCTGATAATTCTAATTTTTCTAATGACAACAATAAGAATAGTAATAGTTTTCAAATATCATTAGAAAAAATTTATGTAAATCGAAATCAACCAAGAACAAATTTTGATAGCAATGAAATTGATAATCTTGTTGTCTCAATTAAAGAGCTTGGAATTATTCAGCCCATTACTGTCAGGAAAATTAATGATGATAAGTATGAAATCATTTCTGGTGAAAGAAGGTATCGTGCATCAAGAATAGCTAATCTTGGATCAATACCATGCTACATCAAAGCTGTTGAAGATGAAGCTGATTTATTAAAGATGTCATTAGTTGAGAATATTCAAAGAGTTGACCTTGACCCAATAGAAATTGCATTAACATATGAAAGATTCATTAATGAGTATAACTTAAATATTGATGCTATATCTAGACTGGTAGGCAAGGACAGATCAACTATATCAAATTATATAAGACTTTTAAAACTTGATCCAATTATTCAATCAGGTATAAGAGATGGCTTCTTGAGTATGGGCCATGGAAGAGCTTTAATAAATGTTGAAGATAAAAAATTACAAATTGAAATTTATGAACAAATAATATCATCAAAGTTATCTGTAAGACAAACAGAGAAGATTGCTAGAGGAAATAAAGCCCCACCTAATAATAACTTTAGCTCAGATGTATCAAAAATCTATATAGATGCAACTAATAAATTTGAGAAGCTATTTAATTCAAAAGTAACCTTAAAAGAAAATAGTAAAGGCAAGGTCTCTCTTTCAACTACTTTTAAGAGTATTAATGATTTATACTCATTTTTAAAAAAAATATCAAATTGAGAAAACTAATTTTATTAATAATAATTTCTCTTTCATTTAATCTGAATGCTCAGACTGATATTGACTCAACTTATATTAGTCCAAAAAAATTAAAGTTAATTAATGACCCTCTAACACCATCAAAAGCTGCATTTTACTCTGCTGTTGTTCCTGGTTTAGGTCAAGTCTATTCAAGGAGATATTGGATGATTCCAATAATTTATGGAGGTTTAGGAGCGTCTGCATACTACTATAATTACAATAATAAGGAGATGAACAAATATAGAACAGCATATAAGAGAAGACTTGCTGGATACTTTGATGATGAGTATACTGAAATAATTCCTGAAAATGAGAAATTACTCGAGGGAATGAAGTTTCATAGAAGATATAAAGACTTCTCTTTCATGTTCCTTCTAGGGACTTATGTTTTAAATATTATTGATGCAAATGTAGGTGCTCACTTACTACAATTTAATGTTAGTGAAGATTTATCATTTAAGCCATACATTGAAAATAATTATTTTGATATTTCTCAAAGTGCTGGAATTAAATTTAAAATAAATCTAGACTGATATGAGTATAAACGAATGGTTGCTTTTTTTTCTATCCTATAATTTATTAATATTTGTTGGGTCTCAAAGGCTTTTTAAACTTGCAGGTGTTAATAGTTGGAAATCATTAATCCCTGTTTACAACATAGTAAAACATTTAGAAATAATTAATAGACCTAAATGGTGGGTCATTCTTGTTTTTATTCCTGTTATAAATCTTCTAATGATTCCGGTAATTTGGGTAGAGTTTATTAAAAGATTTAATCATAACTCAAAATTAGATAGGATACGGGTTATTTCAACTCTGGGTCTTTATCTGTTTTATGTAAGCTATGTTAGCAAAAGAACAAAATATATAGAGAATATTTCATTTTCAAATTTTGAAAGGTCTCTTGGATCTCTTGTTTTTGCAGTTGTAATTGCAACTCTAGTTCACAATTATATTCTACAGCCATTTGTTATTCCTACTGGCTCACTTGAGAAAACATTAAGAGTTGGAGACTTTTTATTAGTAAGTAAATTTCATTATGGGGCGAGAATACCTTCTACAGTTATATCTTTTCCAATGGTTCACGATACTATACCCATACTTAAGACAAGATCTTACCTAAATAAGCCTCAACTTCCTTATATTAGAATTCCAGGTTTTCAAGAAATTAAAAATAATGATATCGTAGTTTTTAATTGGCCTGCTGATACGGTTAGAAAGTTTTTTGTTAAGGAGAAAGGTGTAATAAAACCAAGAGATAAGAAATCTAACTATGTCAAAAGAGCAATTGGAGTTCCAGGTGACTCATTAGAAATCAAAAATGGAGTAGTTTATTTAAATGGTCAGGAGAATAAATTACCGGAAAGGGCCAAACCATTATTTACTTACAAAATTATTTCTAAAGATGGAGTGTCATCAAGCAAATTAAAAAATCTTGAAATTGATGGATTTATCAGAAGATTTGTCATTAGAAATTTATCTCAAGAATCTTATAATAGCTTGAAGGACTATATTTTGAGTATCTCAAATACTAATGAAAATGAATATCTTGTTTACACTAATGATAAGGGTATCCCAATCAAAAAAGTAAGAGAGCTCGGTATAGATATCAGAGAGATAATAGATAATGAGAAAGAGTTGAGTCTTACTTTTAATGATGCAAACAAAATTAGAAATTCAAATGAGTTTGATACAATATTCAGATCTATTGAAAAGACTAACTTCACTAACTCAGTTTTCTTTCCAGGCAATAAAAGATTTAATTGGAACAACGATCAACTAGGTCCAATATATATTCCAAAGGCGGGTGAAGAAATTAAATTGACTATTGATGATCTTCCATTATATAAAAAGATAATTAGAGATTATGAAAATAATGAAGTTGAGATAATAGATAATAACATTTACATAAATGGTAAAATATCAAGTAATTACATTTTTAAACAAGATTATTATTGGATGATGGGAGATAATAGATATAATTCTGAAGATTCTCGAGTTTGGGGCTTCGTACCATTTGATCATGTATTGGGGAAACCTGTCTTTATTTGGATGAGTGTAGATGGATTATTCAATGGTATTAGTAATTGGAAATTTAGATGGGACAGAGTTTTCACTACTATTGGATTTGACGGAAAGCCAAGATCCTATTTACCTCATTTTTTAATTTTTATTTTAGTTTGGCAATTATTTAGCTATTTAAAAAAGAGGAAAAATAAAGTTTAATCTTTCTTTGAATTTTTGAAAAGAAACTCTTTTTCTTTTTTTGTTAAGCTCTCATACCCTGACTTACTAATCTTATCAAGAATAATATCAATATCTTTTTGATTATCTCGATTTTCTTTTGGTTTAGTCTTTACATTATTTATAAAGTTAATAATGAAGTCAACTGGTGAATTTGATAAATTAAAATTCTTTGCATAATAAAATCCATATAAAGCACCTCCAAGGTGTGCAATATTTCCACCTGCATTGCTAAATGGGATTTGGATTAAACTTAGAAGAACATAGAATAAACCTAAATTCTTAAGCTTTACATTAAAGAAGATTAGGTTAATGCTAGTATCTGGAAAGTATGCACACACAAAAATGAGGAGTGAATATACAGCAGCAGATGATCCAATTAATGGAGAAAAAGAATTTTCAAAAGCAGGAAAAATATTATAAGAGACAATAAATAAAAGACCACCCAATATAGCTCCATAAAAGTAAATTTCAAGAAATTTTTTATTATCTAAAAATGAAAGAAAATAATCTGAAACAATATAGAGTATGAACATGTTCCAAAAAATATGAAAGAAATCTATATGAAAAAATGAATAAGTTATTATACTCCAAGGGCTCATTATGATTTGTTCAAAATTCGGATGAAGATCAAAAAATTTAATAATATTAATTTGAGGAATATTAAAGAGGAATAGGAACGTATTGGAAACTAGAGGTAGTAAGAAAACTATAACATTAATAATAATAATTTTCTTGAAAATAGGTTGATTAGTAAAATATCTATATCCTAATTCCATCTTTTGTTATTAAACTGATTTTTTTTCCAATACCACATCATAACAAACCCTGTAATTGCTCCTCCAATATGAGCAAAGTGGGCAATAGGTCCAACTGAATAAGATGTAAAACCAAAAAATAGATCAAACAAAATTAAAAGAGGAACTAGAAATTTTGCTTTTATTGGAATTGGCGGAAATAATAGCATTAGTTGCACATTTGGAAAAAGCATAGCAAAGCCCACTAAAATTCCATATAACGCACCAGAAGCACCAACCATTACTGCTTTAAATGATTGAATACCCGAATATAATCTTTCCTCACCTACAGATTGAATTACAGTGGTGTTAAGTCTACCAGTTTCATAAAAAGAGTTAATATCAAGATTTGTTAAACCGTTATCTAAAAGAATTTGAGTTACTGACATGACATCATAATGATAAACTAAAGTTTGTATTAGAACAGCTCCTAATCCTGCAGACAAATAATAAAATATAAATTTCTGTTTACCCCACATTTGTTCTAAAGGAGTGCCAAACATCCATAAACCAAACATATTAAAAAGTATATGAGTAATATCTCCATGCATGAACATATGTGTAAGTGGTTGCCAAATGATAAAGTCTGGATTTTTTGGATAGTGCATAGCAAATAAGTCATACATGAAATCTCCAAGAACTATTGAAGCAATAAAAAAAATTATATTGATTATAATTAAATGTTTTACAATTTCACTAACTCTACCCATTAGAATATATTTTCAATATCGTTTTTACTTAAAGTAATAAATATTTGCTTATTGTAAGGACTTAGATATGGTTCCTTACATGAAAAAAGTTGATTTACTAAAAACTCTTGTTCATTTGAGTTTAATTTTTCACCTGATTTGATAGAGGAACTTTTTGAAAGTGCTTTTGCAAAAAAATCTGAGTTACTAAGACTATTAGATTTATCAAAATCATTATCTAGAATATCATCAATTATTTCTTCGATAGAATTATTTTTTAGTTGGTTTGGTAATGACGTAATCTCTAATAAATTCTCTGCTAATCCAAATTCAAAACCTAATGATTTAAATTCTGAATCAATCTTATTAAACATTGATAGTTGTTGCTTGGATAAATTTATCTCAATAGGAAAAGCTAATTTTTGTGAATCTGCAGAACTTTCAAATATAGATTTTAAAAAGCCCTCATACAATATTCTTTGATGAGCTAAATTTTGATTTATTATAATTAAAGATGAAGTGCTAGCACTGACAATAAATTTATTAAATATTTGAAAAATCTTAGTAAATTCTTTAACAGTATTCTCAAAGTCTGATTCAATATTCTCTTTTGATTTTTCAGAAAAGAGATTACCTAGTTTCTCATCATTAAAGATTTGAAAAGGGTTAAAATCAGAATTAATCTCGAATTCTGGAATTTTAGGTTGAGATTTAACTTGTGAATAAGATATATCCATAGATGGATCTTTTTCAAAATCTAAGACCGGACTAACTTGGTAGATTCCAAGACAATGTTTTACTGCAGAATTAATAATCGAGTAAAGGTTTTGATCATCATCAAATTTTATTTCAGTTTTATTAGGATGGACATTAACGTCAATCTTACTGGTATCAATTTTAATAAACAAGAAATACCCTGGATAATATCCGTCTCTTAGCAGCCCATCGAAAGAAGAAAAAATAGAATGATTGATAAACTGACTTTTTACTGATCTATTGTTTACAAATATATATTGATTTGATCTAGATTTCTTTGCAAATTCAGGTTTAAGAATAAATCCATGAAGATTTGCTATTTGAGTGTCCTCATCTATTGGGATTAGGTTTTCACGAATCTTTTCGCCAAAAATTGATATTATTCTTTTCTTCAGTGATTCCCTTTTTAAATAAAAAATTTCTTCACCATTATTAATAAATGAAAACTCAATTTCATTATGTGAAATGGCAATGTTGTTAAATACATTGATTATATGTTTTAACTCTACAAAGTCAGACTTTAAAAAATTCCTTCGAGCCGGCACATTAAAAAATAAATTTTGAACTTTTATAGAAGTTCCCGCATTAGTATTTAATTCTTTTTCAGAAATAATATTACCTCCATTAATTTCAATATAATAACCATCATTTTCATTTAATTTAGAAGAAGACATTTCAACCATTGAGACAGATGAAATTGCAGCTAATGCCTCACCTCTAAATCCCATTGATTTTATAGAAAAAATATCGTCAATATTATTAATTTTTGAGGTTGCATGTTTTATGAAAGATGAATGCATATCATTTTTTGACATACCTTGGCCATCATCAATTACTTGAATTAGATTTTTGCCTGCATTCTTAATAATTATTGTAATCTTAGATGATTTTGCATCAATTGAGTTTTCTAGAAGCTCTTTTAGGACAGATGAAGGTCTCTGGACTACTTCTCCTGCAGCAATTTTATTTGAAACTTCAGTTGGTAAAATTTTAACTATATCTGGCATTAATTGATGTAGAAAATTGTTAGATCAAAATCAATGATATATAAAAATACCAAAATTAAAAAAACAATAACTAGTATAAGTGTAAGATTAATACCCCTATTTCTTCTATTTCGCATTCTATCTCTCTGATCACTCCAATTCATACCCATATCAATTGAATTATATTGATCTCTATATTTTGAGATCCTTGATTCAAAATTCATTGATATATCCTCTTTTCCTTTATAAAATCGTGGAGTATAATTGAATCTTCTATTTTTATTTAACTTTAACAACTGGTTTATTTAGAATTAATTAAAATCATTTTTAAGGCAGCTTCAGCAGCATCCTCACCTTTGTTTCCATACTTACCCCCACTCCTATCAATCGATTGTTGAATATTATTATCTGTACTTACACAAAGGATTATCGGAATGCTAGATAGAATATTTAAGTCTTTAATTCCATTAACAACAGCATCTGAAATAAAATCAAAATGTTTTGTCTCACCCTTTACAATACATCCAATAGATATGATTGCATCATAATCTTTATTAATTAGGGTTTTTGTTCCAAAAATTAGCTCAAAGCTACCTGGAACATTTATCTCATGAATATTTTTTTCTAGTAATCCAAAACTTAAAAGTTTTTCTTTGACACCACTGAGTAAATTTTCAGTTATCTCATAATGCCATTCAGATACAACACATGCAATCTTAATGTCCTTTGGATTATTTATTTCAAAAGATCTGGTTAAATTTTGACCAGTCATTTTAGTTGACATTTTAGTTATTTAAGTTTTCTATTCTTCCTAATTGAACTTCTACTAAGCTAAATTCATAAGAGTCTGGAAAGTCTTCTTTAATTCTATTTAAAAAATTTATTGAAGATTTATATTTACCAATCTCTGATCCTATAAGTGCTGCTTTAAATAAATATTTAGGAGTTGTGTAGATGTTCTCATTATGCTTAAATGCTTTTTGGTAATATTCAAAGGCTTCATTTGGTTGGCTAAGTTCAGAGAAACAGTCCCCAATTGTGCCAAGTGATATTGATTGAAGAAGAATATCATTAGATTTGAACTTTTCTAAATAAATAATAGCATTATCATACTCCTTTAGATTAAGATAAGACATACCAATAGAATAATTTGCAAGATTTGCCGCCTGAGTTCCCGAATATTCATCAATTATATCTAGAAAACCATATTTACCCTCTCCACCATTCAGTGCAAGTCTAAATAAAGAGTCTGATTCATTTGAAACAAGAGCCATTTCAAAAAAGTATTGAGCTTTATTAAGTTCGCTTATAGCCTCTTTCTCTTTTGGATCAGAGATAAATCGTTCATAGCCTAAATATGATAGTACTGATATTGATACAGCAGCTATAAGAATGAATATTTTATTTTGGTTTTTGAGTATCCATTGTTCTGACTTATTTGCTGTTGAGTCTAATGAATCAAAAACCTCAGCTGTTTGACTTTTATCAGCACTAATATCTTTATTTGATCTACTCTTTTTATATCCTCTTCTGTTAAATGTTGCCATAATAATTTTTTGAATCCCAAAATTAATGTTTTATTTTGAATACTTATTATGTTTTTAAACTCTCTAAAAATTGATAACTATAAAAATCTTGAAAAATTCAAGCTAACTTTTAATAAAAAGATCAACTGTTTTATTGGAAAAAATGGAATTGGAAAGACTAATATTGTTGATTCAATTTATCATCTAGCTTTTACAAAAAGTTATTTTAATCCATCAACTTCACAAAATGTGATGTCTGGTTCAGAGTATTTCTCTATAATTGGAGAGTTTGATATTGATAAAAGGAATGAGAGTGTTCATTGTTACTATAAAATTGGTGAGAAAAAGATTATAAAAAGAAATAGTAAAATTTATAAAAGAATCTCAGATCACATCGGATTAATTAATCTTATAATAATTTCACCACATGATAGAAACTTAATTACTGAGGGGAGTGAAATGAGAAGGAAATTTATCGATTCAGTCATCGGGCAAGTTGATAAGGTTTATCTTCAAAGAGTTATTGATTATAACAAGGTTATAACTCAGAGAAATTCTCTATTAAAATATTTTTTTATAAATAGAAAGTTTGATAAGGTTACTATCGAATCATATGATCAACAGCTTATTACAATTGGAACTCCTATATATAAAGAAAGATCAAAGTTTATGACTTCATTTATTCCAATTTTTAAAAAGTATTACTCTGATATAAGTTCTGGAAATGAATTGGTTGACATAAACTTTAAAAGTGATCTTAATTCAGGTAGCTTCTCTGAAGTTCTTAATGATAGTCTTTCTAAAGATCGGTTTTTACAATACACTTCAAAAGGAGTACATAGGGATGATCTTATCTTTACAATTGATGGAAATAAAATTAAAAACTTTGGTAGTCAAGGACAACAGAAATCTTTTCTTATAGCTTTAAAACTTGCTCAATTTGATTACTATAGAACTAAATTTGGAAATTCACCTATAGTACTTCTAGATGATATTTTTGACAAATTAGATCAAGAAAGAGTCAGACAGATTGTTCAAATTCTTGAAAAAAAAGATTTTAGCCAAATATTTATTACCGATACTCATGTTGATAGAGTAAAAGATGCATTGTCCGAGTCAAAAAATAAAGAAGAAATATTTGATCTTGAAAAATTAAATAGTTATGACTAAAAGAGGCGAACTAAAAAATATTTCAAAAGTTATTAAGGAGGTTTTTTCTCAAAAACACTTTAGAATTGGAATTGATAATATAAAAGTTCAAGAAGCATGGATAGAGACTATGGGAAAGAATATTCAAAAATATACATATAAAGTTGTGTACAAAAAAGGAATATTATACGTTAAATTAAAATCTTCTGTTCTTAAAGAAGAATTAACATTTGAAAAGAAAAAGGTAGTTAAGCTTCTAAATCAAAAGCTGGGAAAAGAGTATGTGAAAGATTTAGTAATTAACTAAAAATCTCTTCATCATCAAAATGAAAGTTTATTTCAATTTCTGCATTCTTATCACTATCTGAACCATGGACCGCATTCTCTCCTTTAGATTTAGCATATTTTTTTCTTATAGTACCTTCTTCAGCCTCATTGGGATCTGTAGATCCAATAAGGGCCCTAAAAGCGTTAACTGCATTATCTTTTTCTAGTGCAACTGCAACTATTGGACCTCGAGTCATAAAACTTACTAAATCATTGAAAAAAGGCTTATCTGAGTGAATCGAATAAAATTTTTCAGCTTCATCCCTTTTCATCCTTTTATATTTTAATGCAATAATTTTAAAACCTGCAGCTTCAATCATATTAAGTATTGGAAGCATATTACCTTGCTCAATTGAGTCAGGCTTTAGCATTGTAAATGTTCTGTTAGTTTTCATGCGGCAAATTTAATAATATCTCTGATCAATCAAAGTTTTAGGAATTACTTTATTTTAATTTTCAATATAATATTATATTAGCCCACTTATGAATGAACATATGCTTGATAGTGTTATTAAATTATTCTCTAAGAAGAGAAATATAATTTTAATTCCTCACAGTAGTCCTGATGCCGATGCACTTGGAAGCTGTCTTGCACTTTATCATTTTTTTAAATCTAAAAATGAGGTGAATATAATTTCACCAAATGAGTATACCGATATACTTAATTTTTTACCAGGATCTAAAGATATTTTAATCTATGAAAATGATAAAGTGAAATGTGAAGATGCATTTAAAAAAGCTGATGTTGTTTTTACTCTGGATTTTAATAGTCTTAATAGAGCAAGAAATTTATCAAGTTTAATATCAAGCTCAACGACTAAGACTATCATGATAGACCATCATGAAAATCCTGATAATTATGCAGATATAACAATTTCGAATTCAAAAATGAGTTCAACTTGTGAAATGGTATATGATTTTATTTGTTCAATTGACAAAAGTAAAATTGATAATAAAATAGCAACATGTATTTATACTGGAATTGTTGCTGATACTGGATCTTTTAGATTTCCATCAACAACTTCAAAAACACTTAAGGTAGGTTCTGAATTAATCAATTATGGAGTTAATGTTACTGAAATTTTCGAAAAACTTCATAATAACTTTCAATTTAAAAGGTTAAAGCTCCTTGGATCTGCTATAAATAATTTTAAAAAAATTGAGGGTTTGCCAGTAGTATACACCTCTATTACAGATAAAGATCAAAAAGTCAATGATTTTAAAAAAGGAGATAGCGAAGGATTTGTAAATTTTGGATTAAGTGTAGCTGAAATATTATGTTCAGTTCTTTTTATTGAAAAAAAGGATGAGGGCTTAATAAAAATTTCATTTAGATCAAAGGGTGATTTCAAAGTTAATATATTTGCTTCTAAATACTTTAAAGGTGGTGGACACAAGCATGCATCTGGAGGAATTTCAAAATTAAGTTTAAAAGAAACTGAAGAAAAATTTGTAAGTGATATCACTCAATATATAAATCAAAACTATGAATAAGAATTTTATAATCTTAATCTCAATACTAACTTTAAACTCATGTAATATGAATAATTATTCTGATCTATCTGAAGGACTATATGCAGATATTGAAACATCAAAAGGAAATATAATCCTTGAACTGTATTATAAACAAGCACCAACCACTGTATCAAATTTTGTTGCTCTAGCAGAAGGAGATCACCCAGTTGTAGATGATCAACATTCTGGAAAACCTTATTATGACGGATTAAAGTTTCACAGAGTTATTGATAATTTCATGATTCAGGGTGGAGATCCAACAGGTACAGGGTCAGGCGGACCAGGATATCAGTTTGATGATGAGTTTAATGAAGAACTCAAACATGATGGACCAGGTATATTATCTATGGCTAATGCTGGACCTGGAACTAATGGTAGTCAATTTTTTATTACACATGTTGAGACTCCTTGGTTAGATGGTAAACATTCAATTTTTGGTAAGGTGAATACCGGTCAAGAAGTAGTTGATAATGTTGAACAGGATGACATCATTAAAAAAGTTAAAATTATTAGAGTTGGAGAAGCTGCTAAAAGTTTTGATGCTACTAAAAATTTTGAAGAATACATTTCAGAAAAAGGCGAAGCTGATATTTTAAAAGCAGAAGCTGAAAAGGAAAATATAGAGTTGTTAACAAAAGGGATGGAAGAGACTGAAAGTGGTTTAAAATATAAAATTTCAAAAAAAGGATCTGGACCTAATGCAAAAACAAATGATTTACTGTCTGTGCATTATTCACTTCAATTGATTGATGGCTCAGAAATTGACTCTTCATTTACACGTGGTGCACCAATTGAATTTACATGTGGTGTAGGACAGGTAATAAAAGGATGGGATGAGGCAATGCAACTCTTGAATAAAGGTTCTAAAGCAAGATTAGTAATTCCGAGTGAACTTGGATATGGAGCAGTTGGTGCTGGGAATGGTGTAATACCCCCTAATGCAACACTTATTTTTGATGTAGAACTAGTAGATATAAAATAATGAAGATAAAGAGTATTTTTGCTCTCGCTTTAATACCTCAAATTCTATTAGTTAATTTAATTAAAAATAATCCATCGATAATTGATGATTATTATCCAGATTATTTATACAGTAATATTCTCAAGATAAATTCATTTATATATTCTAGTATAAATATTCCTGTAGGTGAGATTTTATATTTAATTCTTATTATTACTCTTATCTATCTGGTTTATAGAGTTTTTTCATTTAAGCTAAATGATTCGGTAAACCTTCTGGCGTTTATTTCAATAGTCTACTTTGGTTTTTATTCTTTTTGGGGATTAAATTATTTCAAGACCTCCATTTCTTACGAATTAAATATTAAAAATGATTACGAATTTGAAGAGTTAGATAATACCTTGAATTTTATTATTACTAAAATAAACGAAGAGGTTCCATTACTTGAGGATTTTAATGAATTAGATTTTTTTGAAATAACTAACATGACTGACTTAAATGTTAAAAAGTCTTTGGCACCTACTTATCTTCTTTTTCAAACAGTATCTGGACACTTTATTCCATTCACATCAGAATCAGTAATAAATTTTGATATTCCCAAAATTGATTTACCAGTAGTAATTTTTCATGAGTATGCCCATCAAATGGGATATGCAGATGAGGCTGAAGCCAGTTTTATTGGATTTATGAAAGCAGTTAAGAGTAATAATGCAAATGTTAGATACTCAGGCTATTTCAATGCACTTTTAAATCTTTTAAATGAGATTAATAAGAATCATAAAAAAGAATTAGAGGGTTACACCTCAAAACTCAATGAGAGGGTTATATCTGACATAAATTATAATATAGAATTCTGGAGTAAATATTCTAATAATTATTTTGATAAAGTACAGAAATATATTTATGATTTATATTTAAAATCAAATAATCAAGAGGCTGGAATTATGACCTATAATAAAGTTTCCAATTTTATAATTGATTATTATAAAAGAGAAGAATTATCAGAATTTTTTAATTGATTTACTTTAATTGATTTACTATATTAGTATAGCATCCTTATTTTTAAGGTCAAATTAAAAAACTAATGAAATGAGAAGATTCTTCTTTTTATCCTTTTTTCTATCATTTGGATTATATGGGCAAGATTACTTTATCGTCAATGATGGAATAAAAACAAAGGATTACCAGTACAACGTTTTCACAAATGCTAATATTTATTCTGATAAGGGGATTATTAATAAGGGTACTCTCGTTGAGAAGGATGGAAAAATAGTTGATTTAGGCTCAAATATCTCTATTCCAAAAAATAGTATAGTTTTTGATTTAGATGGAAAGTTCATTTATCCATCTTTTGTTGAAATTCATTCATCATTTGGAATTAAGAAACCACAGAGAAAAAGCTCTGGAAGAAGTTCACAATATGAGCCATCCAGGAGTGGCTACTATTGGAATGATCATATTATGAGTGATTATAATAGTTTTGGAGATTATAACTATAATCAGAAAGAAGCAAAAGGGTTAAGAGATATTGGGTTTGGAGTTGTTACCTCTCATAGAAATGATGGTGTACATAGGGGTACAAGTTTTACAGTTGGTTTAATTGATAATCAAAATGAATCTTATAGAATTATTTCAAAAAAAACAGCAGAACATTACTCTTTTTCAAAAAGTTTAACTTCTAGTCAATCCTACCCGTCGTCAACTATGGGTGCAATTGCATTAATAAGACAATTACATTATGATTCAGATTGGTATTCTCAAGGGTCCTCTGAGACCAAAGATTTATCTCTTGAAGCATTAATTGAAAATAAAAAATTACCTAAGCTATTTGATGCTAATGATAAACTAAATGTTTATAGAGCAGCTAAACTATCAAATGAATTTGATCTTAACTTTGTTATTAAAGGATCTGGAAAGGAATATGAAAATGTAAGAGAATTAAAAAAATTTAATAACACCTTGATCATACCAGTGAATTTTCCAAAAGCATTTGATGTATCAAATACAAACCTAAATGAAAAGTTGACAATCAATCAACTTAGATATTGGAATCAAGCCCCAGCAAATTTAGGTGTTTTAGAAAAAAATGGAATTAATTTTTCTATAACATCATCAGATCTTAAGAACAAAAAAGACTTTCTAAACAATATAAGAAGAGCTATTAAGAATGGACTATCTGAGAAGGCTGCTATTGATGCATTAACAACAATCCCTGCAAAATCTTTAAACTTAAGTGATAAAATTGGAGAATTAGATAAAGGTTTTCTAGCAAATTTTTTAATTACCTCAGGTCCAATTTTTGATGATAAAACTGAAATAAACGAAAATTGGGTAAAAGGTCAGAGACATATCGTTAAGAGTAATGACAATTTAAATATTGATGGTAATTATACCTTTAACATTAACGACAAAAAATATGAGGTTAAAATCTCAAATAGCTTGTTAAGACCCAAGGCTTATATAAAGAGAGATTCTATTGATATCAAATCAAAAACTTCATTAGTTGATGATTGGCTTAGTGTTTCTTTTTTTGATAGTATTGATGGGGGATTATCTTTTGCTCAAATTTCTTCTAAGATAAGTTCGACAAATAATTTAAGTGGTAGAGGTTTAGACTTTAATAATGAACCTTTCTTATTTAATATTCCAAAAAATGAAACAAAAAAACAAAATGAATCTAAAAGAACAAAGAAAGATAGTCTTGATGAACCTTTTGTTTCAGATGTTACTTTCCCCAACATTGGATTTGGAGTTAGTTCAATTCCTGAAAGCAGATCAATTCATTTTAAAAATGCTACCCTTTGGACTAATGAAAATGAGGGTATAATTGAGAATACAGATATTATAATTGATAACGGAAAGATTATTGATATTGGTAGAAACCTTAAAACACCACCTAATTTTACAGTTATTGATGCGTCTGATAAACATATAACATCAGGAATAATTGATGAACATTCGCACATGGCTGCAACTAGCATAAATGAAGGTGGTCATAATTCTTCAGCAGAAGTATCAATAATGGATGTTATTGATCCAGATGATATAAGTATTTATAGAAATTTAGCCGGTGGAGTTACAACTGTTCAAATTCTTCATGGATCTGCTAATCCAATAGGTGGACAGTCTGCCATAATTAAATTAAAATGGGGATCTGAAATAGACAATATGTTTTTTGAAGGGGCTGATCCTTTCATAAAATTTGCTTTAGGTGAAAATGTTAAACGGTCTAGGGGTGGTTTAAGATTTCCTGAAACAAGAATGGGTGTTGAACAGGTATTTATAGATCATTTTGACAGAGCAAAACATTATGGAGAAACTTGGAACCAATACAATTCTCTTAACAAGAGGCAAAAAAGGTCAGTGAGTAAACCCCGATATGATGAAGAGCTTGAAACACTATTGGAGGTTATTGATGGAAAAAGATTTATCTCTAGCCATTCATATGTTCAAAGTGAAATAAATATGTTAATGAAAGTTGCAGAGAAATTCGATTTTAGAATAAAAATTTTCACACATATTTTAGAAGGTTATAAAGTTGCTGATAAAATGGCCAAGCACGGAGTTGGTGGATCAACTTTTTCTGACTGGTGGGGTTACAAGTTTGAGGTTAATGATGCAATACCTTACAATGCATCAATCATGCATAACGCAGGGGTTACAGTTGCATTAAACTCTGATAACTCTGAGCTTTCAAGGAGGTTAAATTTAGAAGCAGCTAAGGCATTTAAATATGGTGAAATTTCAGAAGAGGAAGCCTGGAAGTTTGTTACGCTCAACCCAGCTAAACTTCTTAATCTAGATGACAGGGTTGGAAGTCTTAAAGTTGGTAAAGATGCTGATATTGTAATGTGGAGTGGACATCCAATGTCTCTTTACACAAAAGCAGAGAAAACCTACATAGAAGGTGCATTATACTTTGATATAGATGAACATAAAATAAAGATCGATAAGATTAAAGATGAAAAATCTGAGCTTATTAAGCAGATGTTTGCAGAGAATACTCCTGGAGCAAATCTTAAATTTCCAAATCCATTACCTCAAATTGAGGTTGATTGCGACTACATTGAATTCTAAATTATGAAAAAAATTATACTGCTTAACATTTTATTTTTAAATCTAATTTATTCACAGCAAACACCTGCTCCAGATCAGGATAAATCAGTATTAATTTTTGGGGCAGTTACTCACATTGGAAATGGTGATACTATTAAAAATAGTATTATTGGTTTTAACAACGGGGTTATTGATTTAGTTGCTCCATCAGATGACAATATTCTTACAGAGAATATCAAAAAATATGATACAATTATAGATGCAACAAATTCTCATGTTTATCCTGGAATTATTGCTCTAAATACTAACCTTGGACTTGTAGAGATTGATGCTGTTAGAGCTACTGTAGATGATGACGACATTGGAGCATATCTTCCCGAAATTAGGTCTATAGTTGCTTATAATGCCGAATCAAAAGCAGTAGAAAGTATGAGACCTAATGGAGTCCTTCTTGCACAAATTGCCCCTAATGGAGGTATTATTTCTGGTAAATCATCTGTAGTTCAGTTTGATGCATGGAACTGGGAAGATGCCGTAATAGAATATGATCAAGGAATCCATTTAAATTGGCCAAGTCCATATACGTATGGAAGATGGTGGCTTGGTGAAGATAGAGGTCTAAAAGCAAATAGTAATTATAATAATCAGATTAAAGACTTAAAAGATTTCTTTGAAAAATCAAGAGTAAATATGTCTATTGAAAAATCAATGAACCTTAAAAGTATTGCAATGAGACCAATATTTGAGGGCCTAACTACAGTTTACCTTTATGCTGACGATGAAAAAGAAATTGTAGATGGTGTTACATTTTTAAAAGGTTATGGAATTGATAAAATTGTAATTGTAGGTGCTACTGGATCTAAGAATCAATTGAATTTTATCAAGAAAAATAATATTCCCGTTGTTGTAAAACAACCTTACAGATTTCCCCAGTCAACTGATTCAGATCCTATGGAAACTTTCGAAATTGCAAAAAAAATGTTAGATCAAGGCATACTAGTTAGTATTGATCCTACTGGAACTACTATGGCCAGAGTATCAGTTCGTAATTTACCTTTCTATGCCGGTAGTTTTTCGAGTTTTGGAATTGATAAAGAAATTGCTTTATCTCTAATTACTTTAAATCCCGCTAAAATTCTAGGAATTGATAAAGATTATGGAACCTTAGAGATTGGAAAAAGTGCTACTCTATTTATATCTAGCGGAGATGCACTTGACATCATTTCAAATGATGTTACTCATGCATTTATATCAGGAAGAGAGATTAGTCTTGAAACTCATCAAACTAGATTATGGAGGAGATATTCAAATAAATATTCAAATTCTCAAAAATAATAACCCTTTCAATCCATAATTATTATTTGTAAATTGAAGTAAGTAAAATTTACAAGTGTTAATTGAAAATAAAATATTACCAAAGAATATATACGATCTCTATGAAGATTTAATAGATAGTAGCTATCAAAAAATATCTTCAAAAGAAAAAAAGGTCATTTATCAATCTCTTGTGATTGCATACAATGGTCATGATGGTCAAATTAGAAAATCTGGTGAACCTTACATCCATCATCCTATTGAAGTTGCAAAGATAGTTGCAAAAGATATTGGACTTGATTATATATCAATTGCTTCTGCTCTCCTTCATGATGTAGTTGAAGATACAGATGTTACTTTTAAAGATTTGAATGAAAGTGTTGGACATGAAATTTCAAAAATTGTCAATGGATTAACAAAAATATCAACCTTAAAAAAGAATGAGGACTATTCTATTCAAGCTGAAAATTACAGGAGGATGTTACTTACTCTTCACAGTGATATAAGAGTTATATTAATTAAAACAGCTGACAGATTACATAATATGAGGACAATTGACTTTCTGTCTAAAGCTAAACAAGATCAAATGGCTTCTGAATCTCTATACATATATGCTCCTTTAGCTCATAGAGTTGGCCTTTATAATATTAAAAATGAACTAGAAGACTTAAGCCTTAGAATTCTTGAGACAAGAAAATATAATTTAATAAAGAATAAAATTGATAAAGAATTTGTAAATCAGGAAAAATATGTAGAAGCTTTCAAAAGTCTTATTAATAACAGCCTTGATGATCAAAAGATTAAATACTCTATAATTGGAAGGAATAAGTCAATTTATTCCATTCATAATAAGATTCAGAAAAAGAATATATCTTTTGATGAAGTTTATGATCGATTTGCAATTAGAATTATATACAAATCAACTCCAAAAAATGAGAAATTTATAGCTTGGAAAATATATTCAATAATTACTGATTATTTTACTTCAAACCCAACAAGGCTTCGAGATTGGATTACACTTCCTAAGACGAATGGATATGAAGCCCTTCATCTAACAGTTGTTGGGCCTAAAAATAAATGGGTAGAGATTCAAATAAGGTCAGAGAGAATGAATGAAATTGCTGAGAAAGGTTATGCAGCACATTATGGATATAAACACAAGGAATCCAAGAAAAATGAAGTTGATCTCTGGTTAAATAAACTTCAAGAAGTTTTAACTCATGATAATGAACATGCAGTTGATTTTGTAGAAGATTTTAAATTAAATTTTTATTCAAAAGAGATATATGTTTTTACTCCAAATGGTGATTTAAAATCTCTTAAAAGTGGATCAAGTGCATTGGACTTTGCATTTCATGTACATACAGATGTTGGAATTAAAACCAGAGGAGCTAGAGTTAATGGAAAACTTGTACCCCTAAGCCATACACTAAAAAGTGGTGATCAAGTGGAAATTATAACATCTGAAAATGTTAAGCCAAATGTTAGCTGGTTAAGCTTTGTTGAAACTTCCAAAGCAAAATCTAAAATAAAATCCTCTATTAATGAAGAGAAAAGAAGAATATCATTAGATGGAAAAGAAATTCTAGAAAGGAAGTTAAAACAATTAAAAATAAAGCTTGATGACAGAGTTTCAGGTCAAATGATGAAATTTTTTAAAATTAATGCAAGTAATGATCTATTCTATAGAATTGGAACTGGATCAATTGATAATAAACAGATTAAAAGCTTTGCAAAGGATTATAACAGCTACTTAGGATACTTCAAAAGAAGGATTAGCTCTAACAGTAACAAAGTTGACAAAATTTCTGAATCTGCAAATTTTATAAAGTTTGATAAGTTAGTGTTTGGTAAGGAAAAAGAAATGCTAAAATATTCAATAGCTTCATGCTGCAATCCTATACCTGGTGATAAAGTTTTTGGATTTATATCTGTAAAAGATGGGATAAAAGTTCATAAACAAGATTGTCCTAATTCAATTTCACTGAGATCAAATTACGCATATAGGATTATTTCAGCTAACTGGATAGATTCAGAGAATCATGAATTTAATGCTCAAATACAAGTAAGTGGAATTGATGATATAGGTTTAATAAATAGTATCACCTCGTTAATTTCTAATTCAATGAATGTTAATATGAATAGGATATCTTTTGAAACAAATGATGGAACATTCTCAGGATTTGTAAGTGTAGAAGTAAAAAATAAAGTAATTTTGAATAAATTATTAAAAAAACTTTCTTCAATTGATGGAATTGAAAAAGTATCTAGAAAATAATAAGAATGATAACCAAAAAGAAAAAAAATAATGATGAAGTTGTAGATGTTTTTACAAAATTTTTAAATCATCACAATCACAGAAAAACTCCAGAGAGATTTAGCATCCTTAATGAGATTTATTCAATTGACGGTCATTTTGATATAGACACATTATATGAAAAAATGAATAAGAAAAATTATAGGGTAAGTCGAGCAACTCTTTATAATACAATTGATCTTTTACTTGAATCAGGTCTTGTTAGAAAGCACCAATTTGGAGATTCTTTTTCTCAATATGAAAGGTGTTATTTTAACAATCAACATGATCATATAATAATTAAAGATACTGGTGAAGTAAAAGAATTTTGTGATCCAAGAATTCAATCTATTAAAAAAGATATTGAAGAGATTTTTGAAGTAAATATTGATGATCATTCTCTATATTTATACGCTACAAGTAAGAAAAAAAAATAAATATTTTATGTCATTAGATCTATTGTTGGGCCTTCAATGGGGAGATGAAGGGAAGGGAAAAATTGTTGATGCAATTACACCAGAATATGACATAATAGCGAGATTTCAGGGAGGTCCAAATGCTGGTCATACAATAGAATTTGATGGGCATAAACATGTATTGCACACAATTCCATCAGGAATTTTTAATAAGAATTCAGTAAATGTGATAGGAAACGGAGTTGTAATTGACCCTGCAATTTTTTTAAAAGAAATTAA
>CABYAF010000009.1 GCA_902516925.1 uncultured Bacteroidota bacterium | reverse complement strand
GCTAAGGTTAACTCAAAACCTCAATTAGAAATATTTGCTGATGATGTTAAGTGTTCTCATGGATGTACAATTGGGCAGCTTGACAAAGAAGCACTCTTTTATCTGAAATCTAGAGGTATTCCAGAGAAAGAAGCAATTGCTCTATTAACATATGGGTTTGCAAATAGTATTCTTAAAAGTGTAAATATCCCTAGTCTAAAGAAAAGAATTAACTCATTAATCTCAAAAAAACTAGGTGTTGACTTAGGATTCGATTTATAAATGCTGGATGTATACAAAATAAGAGAAGACTTTCCAATACTTGGTAAAAAGGTTAATAACACTGATTTAATTTACTTTGATAATGCTGCTACATCTCAAACTCCAAATCAAGTAATTGATGTAATATCAGACTACTATAAACAATATAATTCCAATATTCATAGAGGTTTACACTCACTTAGTGCAGATGCTACTAATAAATATGAAAATTCAAGAACAATTATTAAAAATCATTTTGGAGTTTCACATGAACATGAAATAATTTTTACATCAGGAACGACACATGGAATAAATATTATTTCCTCTGGTCTTGAAAAACTAATCTCTTCAAAGGATGAATTAATCGTATCAGAGATGGAGCATCACTCTAATATTGTTCCATGGCAAATGCTGTGTGAAAAAACTGGATCAAAACTCAAAGTGATACCAATTAATGATGATGGCTCGCTTAATATGGATGAATATAAATCTCTGCTGACTCCTGCAGTAAAATTTGTTTTCATAAATCACGTATCAAATACTTTAGGTGTAGTGAATCCAGTTAAAGAAATTATAGATCTTGCTCATAAGAATAATAGTAAAGTTCTAATTGATGGTGCTCAAGGTGCTGCCCATTTCAAGATTAATTTAAATGAGTTAGATGTAGACTATTATGTTGCTTCAGCACATAAATTATGTGGTCCAACTGGAGTTGGATTTTTGTATGGAAAGTCAGAGTTACTAGATTCACTTCCACCATATCAAGGTGGAGGTGAGATGATATCTACTGTAACTTTTAAAAAGACCGAGTATGCTGACCTGCCACATAAATTTGAAGCGGGAACTCCAAACATTGCAGGTGTAATAGGGTTTGGGGCTGCTATTGAATATATGAACTCAATTGGTTTTGATAATATAGAAGTTTATGAAAAAGAACTTTTAGATTATGCTACAGATAATCTTAAAAAAATTGAAAATATTAAAATATATGGAGATGTAGATAATAAAATATCTGTTATTTCTTTTAATATAGGTAATCACCACCCATCTGATATAGGTTCTATTCTAGATCAGTATGGAGTTGCAGTTAGAACAGGACAACACTGTACTCAACCTATAATGGATCATTTTAATATTCCAGGAACAGTTAGAGCCTCCTTTTCTTTCTACAATACAAAAAGTGAAATTGATTTATTTATTGATGCTCTAAAAAAGGCATCAAAAATGTTGGGATAATTGCTTAATTTTGACTGTGCAAAGCATTCAACAAATACAGGAACAAATTATTGATGAGTTTGATTTTTTTCAAGATTGGTCAGAAAAATATCAATATTTAATTGATCTTGGTAAGAATCTTCCTGAATTTAATGATATTAATAAAATTGATTCTAATCTCATAAAAGGCTGTCAAAGTAAAGTATGGCTGAGCTCATCTTTTGATAATAACATTGTTATATTTGAAGCTGATAGTGACGCAATAATATCTAAGGGAATCATATCTCTTTTAATTAGAGTTTTTTCTGGTCATTCACCAAATGAAATCATAGCAGCTAATATCGATTTTATTGAGAAGATAGGCTTAAACAGTCATCTTTCACAGACTAGGGCAAACGGATTACTTTCAATGATAAAACAGATCAAAATATATGCTATAGCATATCAAGCAAAAAACTAAAATGACAAAAATGAATACACAAGATTTAGGTGAAAAAATTGTAAAAGAGTTAAAATCAATATTTGATCCTGAAATACCTGTAGATATTTATGAGCTTGGATTAATTTATGATGTTTTTGTCAATGAAGATAATGAAGTAAAAATTCTAATGACACTTACTTCACCTAACTGCCCTGTCGCTGAATCATTGCCCCAAGAAGTTGAAGAAAAAATAAGATCAATTGACGAGGTTAAAACAGCAGAGGTTGAAATCACGTTTGATCCTGCTTGGACAAAAGATCTAATGAGTGAAGAAGCAAAACTCGAATTAGGATTTCTGTAATCATTTCATGAAACAATACTTTCTTTTATTTTTTTTGATATTTTCTACATATACTTTTTCTCAACAGGAATCTAAAAAAGATTCTCTTTGGTCAACCAGAGGAAATGTTGCCATTCTTTTAAACCAGACAGGATTCAGTGATTGGGTGGGAGGGGGAACAAATAATTTTTCAGGCACATTAAAATTTGACTATGAGTGGGAGTATAGAGATAAGGGTTGGGACTGGCTTACTAATGTTGAGTCTGCTTATGGATTAGCTAAATATAAAAATGCTCCATTTGCTAGAAAAATTGATGATAGAATTTTAATTCAATCAATAGTCGGTAAAGAATTCACAAAAAATTTATCTTTCTCTGCTTTTTTTAACTTCACCTCTCAAATTGGAAACGGATATAAATACAAAAAGGATTCAAATAATAATGAGATACGTGAATTAACAACTAGTATTTTTTCTCCTGCTTATTTTCAGTTAGGTTCAGGATTTCTTTGGAAAAAAGATGAAAAATTATGGGTTAACTACTCTCCTATTGCTACAAGATTAATCTTAGTTAGTAAAAAATTTACTCAAGACTTAACTGGAAATGATACTTATTTTGGTGTTTTACCAAATAAATCATCTAGATATGAACTAGGAGCTAATTTAACTTTCCATTCTGAGGGAGACCTACTTGAAAATATTAAGTATAAACAAGATTTAAAGCTTTTCTCAAATTATTTGGAGGAGGCCTCTAACATAGATCTAGATTATCTTTTACAAATTGAAGTTGATATAAATCCTTTTCTCTCAACTCAACTAATTTTTCAATTAATTTATGATGATAATGCTATTTCAAGACTTCAAGTAAGAGAAGTATTTGGCGTTGGGGTTCAACTTAAATTAGATTAGCTTGGATAATTTAAATATTTTAATCATAACATATTACTGGCCACCATCTGGAGGTTCAGGTGTTCAAAGATGGATGTTCTTTGCAAAATATCTTAAGCAACTTGGGCATAATCCTATAGTTTTAACTGTTGATCCAAAACATGCCTCATATAATTTAATAGATAATTCACTAACAGATCAGGTTAAAGATATTCAAACTCATAGAACATATAGTCTGGAGATTTTAAAATTATATTCACTATTTAAGTCTGGAAATAGAAATAAAGCAATACCTCAGTCTTACATTTCAAATCAATCTTTTTTTGACAAACTATCATCATTTATTAGATTAAATTTTTTTATTCCTGATTCAAGAATCGGGTGGAACTATTTTGCATTTAAGAAAGCTAAAAAACTTATAGGAAAGAATAATATTCACTGTGTAATTACTACAGGTCCTCCTCATTCAACTCATTTAATAGGTAAAAAAATTACTAAAAAATTTAAGTTAAAATGGATAGTTGATCTAAGAGATCCTTGGGCTGAAATTTTTTATTTAAAAAATAAATTTAGATTCAAATATGCTAAAAATTTAAATCTAAAATTTGAGTCCGATGTTTTTAATGGTGCTGATTTAATTATAACAACTGTTGGCAACAGATATAAAGATATTATAATGGGAAAATTATCAAATTCTAAAAAAATTCATAAAATCTATAATGGATATGATAAATCAGTTTATGACAAAATTAAAGAGATTAAACCAGCTAGTTTCAATATTGTATTTACAGGTATTCTCTCTAAAAATCATAATTATCAAGTTTTTTACGATGTATTATGCTACTTAAATGAGAGGTATAAAGATTTAAATATGATTTTTACTTTTGCAGGTAAAATTGATAAAGAGATTAAAAAACTTTATTCAGAAAAAATTAATTTTATTGATAGAGGTTATGTAATCCATGAAAAAGCAATTGAGATTATAAAGTCATCTCATTTATTAATAAATTTTAATTACTTGAATACTGAGGAGACTGATATGGTGTCTGGCAAACTTATAGAGTATCTAGCTTCAGGTTCTCCAATTATAAACTTTTCAAACTCTGCTGAAGAGTCAAAATCCCTCTTGAAAAATTCCATAAAATCTTTTAATGCAGAAAGTAATGAGATAACTAAGGTTGCAAACTTTATAAAGGAAGAATATGATTGCTGGTTAGATGGAAATTATGAAAAGGATATTCCAAAAAATATAGAATCTCTTTCAAGAGAAAAATTAACTAATGAACTAGTTGAATTGATAAAAAATTTAGTTGACTAATTTAAAGAATCTCAAAACTTCTTTTGGAACCAATGTGTCAATCTTTTTTTTCGACTTGATTAATTCTCGAATATGACTACTAGAGATTTTAATTTTAGGGGCATCTACCAACTTTATGTTTGAATTAGATAAAATTTCTTCAGGAATTTTTTGGTCAGTATCCCTTGGGTAGACGTATACTTCAGCAATTTCAATAATTTTTTTATAATCTTTCCATTTATTGAACCCTACTAAATTATCTTCTCCGATTAATAGAATTAACTTATTGTATTTATGTCTTTTTTTAAATTCTTTTAAAGTATCAATTGTAAAATTAGGTTTAGACATTTTAAACTCAATGTCTGATACTCTGACATTTTCAAACTTTTTAAATACAGTCTCAGCCATCTTCAGCCTATCTATATCACTAATTAATTCATTTTCCTTCTTAAAAGGACTTTGAGGGCTAATAACAACTAATACCTCATCTAATTCAGATAGTTTTGAAAAATATTCAGCTAAAGTAACGTGGCCATTATGTATAGGGTTAAAAGTTCCTAGGTAAAGACCTACATTACTCATCTATAAATTCTTTTATTAATTTAAGGGCAATTTTTTTTGACTCATCAAGATCGTTATTAATGATAATATTATCAAATTTTGATGCATAATCTAATTCACTTTCAGCTTTTTTAATTCTAACATCAATTTCTTCTTTGGAAACATCACCTCTTTCAATTAATCTTCCACGCAGAATTTCAATACTTGGTGGCATAACAAATATGGAGAGAGTTTCATCTGGAAACATACCCTTTAAATTTGCACCTCCAACAACGTCTAGGTCAAAAATTGCTATTTTTTTATCCTTCCAAATCCTATCTACTTCAGATTTAAGTGTGCCATAATAGTTCCCTCCATAAACTTCTTCATACTCAATAAATTCGTCATTTTTAATTCTAGTTTTAAATTCTTCGCTACTTAAAAAATAATAATCTTTTCCATCTTTTTCTTGACCTCTTGCTTTTCTTGATGTTGCAGAAATTGAAAATCGGATTTCACTAAAACTTTCAATTATATACTTAACCAAAGTAGTTTTACCTGCTCCAGAGGGTGCAGAGAAAACAATAAGTTTTTTATTTTTCATTTATAAAATATTGAAAGTATTTTCTTTAATTTTTTCAAGCTCATCTTTCATGTTGACTACTAAACTTTGAATATTAAAGTTATTTGCTTTTGAACCAATTGTATTAATTTCTCTTCCTAGTTCTTGAGCAATAAATGATAATTTTTTTCCTTTAGGCCCCTTGATCCTCATCTCTGAACTAAAAAATTTTAAATGATGTTTTAATCTAATTATTTCCTCATTTATGTCAAACTTCTCTATGTAATAAATAATTTCTTGTTCTAACCTAGATTTGTCAAAGTCGATCTCAAGTTCTTTAAAATAGCTTCTAAATTTCTTTTTTTTAGCACTGACTCTAGTTGATTCTAATAATTCAATTTTTAATATATATTTATTTAATTTGGAAACACATTTACTTAAATCCTCACCTATAGCCTTTCCCTCAATACTTCTATATTTACCTAATTTTACAATTGCATTATCAATTAGACTCTTTATCTTTTTTTCATCAGATTTTTTAAACTCTATGATTGAGTTATAATATCTATTATCGGTTAAAAGGTTGCTAATGATATGTGATTCATCGATTTTAAAGTCTTTTTTGAGATCTTTTAAATAGGCTTTAATTTTCGTTTTGTTAAAGGGTATTAATGGTTCTTGATTAGAGTCGTTAAAATTAAGAGTAACATCAATTTTACCTTTTATTATATTATCTGTAATAGATTTCCTTAAATATTCCTCAATAAAAGATAAAGATGTATCAACTTTTAAATTTATATCAAGTGACTTTGAATTTAGACTGCGAATTTCAATGACTATATTTTTATTTTTAATAAGCTTTTTGGCAGTTCCAAAGCCCGTCATTGATTTAATCATACTAAATATTTATAGCTCTCTAATTTTGATATTTCTAAACTTAACGTCACTTCCATGATCTTGAAGACCTATTTTACCAGATTTAAAAGCACCAAATGCTAGAAATTCATTATCTGTTCCTCTATTAACATAGTATTCTTTGTATCTAAATTTAGATTTTGAAATAAGCTTATCCCATTCTGGACCTGATAGTCGATATGAAAAAGCTAGCTGCCCGTTCATAGTAACAGTACCTATATTTTTTTTGTGATCAATTTTGAGCAATAAATGATTCCACTCCCCATGAGGATTAACTTTGACATTATTTTCATCAGGCCCAACTAAATCATATAATGATGGGCTTCTATGGAGTTTTGTAGCAGTAAAAAAATTTTCATTATCTAATACTTGAATCTCTGGCCCTGATTTATAGGCTTCATCTAGTTCAGGAAACTCCTTTACTCCATAAAAAATCCCACTGTTTCCTCCCTTTGAAATATTCCACTCAATCGAAAGTTCAAAGTTTTCAAACTCTTCTTCAGTAACAAGATCCTGTCTAGTTTCTTTATTATTTCTAAAAATTAATTCACCATTGTCAATAGACCATTGACTCCCAATTACATCACTATTATACTGATGCCATCCATCAAAACTTTTTCCATCAAATATGTATATCCAATCAGATTTATCATTTTCAAAATAAATTGGTGAACCAAATACAATAATCATTAAAAGTAAATACTTCATTTTATAATTCTCTAATCTTTATATTTCTAAACCTAACACTCCACCCATGATCTTGAAGACCTATTTTACCAGATTTGAACTTACCAAAATATGGAGCATACAATGAAAAAAGATGATCAGGACTTAATCCATTAAAATAACTGTCTGAACTAAATTTAGACCTAGAGACTAATTTTTCCCACTCTTCACCATAAAGTGGAAAAGAGTATACATATTGACCATTTAGAATAATTGACCCTTCATTTTTATTATGATCTATATTCAAAATAAGGTGGTTCCATTCTCCATATGGGTTATATTTTATTTCACCAATTGGTTTAAGACCGTATAGAGCTGGAGCTTTGTGATAATTACTAAGTCTTTCATTTTTTCCATTAAAACTTTTTAAATATTCTATTAAGTCTTGTTGATTTGTATCAAAGAAATTTTCATTATCTAAAATTTGAATTTCTGGCCCAGTTTTCCATGGAGCATCAACCTCATCTAATTCAACTACATTAAAGAATACCCCACTATTTCCTCCTTTTGGTATTTTCCATTCTAGGGATAATTCAAAATTTGAAAATTCTTTTTCATATAAAATATCGTTGCCTCCGCTAATATTGTCATTATTAGATTTTAAAATAAGCTCACCATTTTCTATATACCATGCTTCGCTAATTTTATCACTTTTGAATTTATACCAGCCGTCAAGTGAAGTTCCATCAAAAAGATAATTCCATTCGGAGTCTTGCGAAAACCCAATGCTTGTAACTAAAATTAAAATTGATATTATTATTTTCCTCATAATTAAATATTTAAAATGTTTCTTAAATCTTCGTTATTTGTATTTCCACCTGCAAAGTCGTCAAATTTCTTATCAGTACAATTAATTATTAAATCATTAATAAATTTTGCACCTTCTATTGCCCCTTGCTCTGGACTCTTAATACAACATTCCCATTCCAAAACTGCCCAAACATCACATCCATATTGAGTTAATTTGGAGAAGATAGTTTTAAAATCAATCTGACCATCACCAAGTGATCTATACCTTCCAGCCCTATCAGCCCAATCTAGGTATCCTCCAAAAGCTCCCTTTTTGCCATTAGGATTAAATTCAGCATCTTTTACATGAAAAGACTTTATAAACTCATGATAATGATCGATGTATGTTATGTAATCTAGTTGTTGTAAAATAAAATGACTGGGATCGTATAATATATTTACTCTTTTATGGTTATTAGTTGCTTTGAGAAATCTTTCAAAGGTTATTCCATCATGAAGATCTTCACCTGGATGAATTTCATAGCAAACATCAACCCCATTCTCATCAAACACATCTAAAATCGGAAGCCATCTTTTTGACAATTCTTCAAATCCCATTTCAACCAATCCTTTTGGAGCTTGAGGCCATGGGTGCCATGTGTGCCATAGAAGTGCTCCAGAAAAAGTTGCATGAGACTTTAAACCAAGTCGCCTGCTGGCAATTGCAGCTTTTTTAACTGTCTCCACAGCCCATTTAGTTCTTTCTTTTGGATTCTTTTTTAAATTATCAGGTGCAAAATTATCAAACATCAAATCATATGCAGGATGAACTGCAACAAGCTGACCTTGAAGATGGGTAGATAGTTCAGTTATCTCAAGACCGAAGGATCTAACCTTTCCAATTAATTCATCACAGTAATCTTGACTATCAGATGCTTTATCCAAATCAATTAGTGAGCTTTCCCATGTTGGTATCTGAATTCCCTTATATCCTAATTCTGAGGCCCATTTACACATTCCATCAAGAGAATTAAATGGTTCAGATTTATCTACAAATTGAGCGAGAAAAACTGCTGGTCCTTTTATTGTCTTCATTTTAATTTAATTTTACCCAAGTGTTACCATTATTGTGAGATTCAACAGCTTTTTCTATAAATAACATCCCTCTTAGTCCATCATTTAGAGTAGGGTACTCTCCATCAAATTCTTTTTCCCCTCTTATCTCTCTTGCTACACCGTTATATATATTCGCCATAGAGTCAAACATACCTTCAGGATGTCCAGGTGGTAATTTAACTGAAATTTTTGAAAAATTAGAATTATAATCATGACCTGGTTTGAGAATTTGAAGGGGTTTTGAATCACTTAAGTGATTAAGATAATTTGGATTTTCTTGTTGCCATTTCAATCCACCTTTTCTTCCGTATATAGCAACTGTAAAGCAATTTTCTTCACCTGTTGCAATTTGGCTAGCTCTAATTACACCTTTTATTTTATCCGAAAACCGAATTAGAATAGTACCGTCTACATCCATTGGGTTATCGTCATAAACATAATTTAAATCAGATAAAAGTTCCTGGACTTCCATTCCAGTTACATATTCTAACATATCAAAAGCATGCGTACCAATATCACCAATACAACAACTGATTCCTGATTTATCAGGCTGAAGTCTCCAAGTCTCAGACCTTTTATCACTATCGTGAATTATTGGATTAATCCATCCTTGATAGTATTGAAGATCAACTCTTTGAACATTTCCAATTACACCCTCTCTTATCATCTCCTTCATTTGCCTTATCATAGGATATCCAGTATATGTATATGTAACAGCAAAAGTTAATTTTTTAGATTTATAAATTTGTTCTAGATCTTGAGCCTCTTTATAAGTAGTTGTCATAGGTTTCTCACAAATAACACTAAAATTATTTTCAAGAAGCTTTTTAGCCATAGGATAGTGAAGAAAGTTTGGGGTTAATATTGAAACAACTTGCATCCTCTCACTCTCATCCAATTTTAGCTCTTGTTCAATCATTTTGTCATAGTCTTCATAGACTCTAGTTTCATCTAGACCTATTTCTTTTGCAAATTTTAAGTTCTCAGAATAGTCTGGGTTAAAAACACCACCAATTATAGAATAGCTATCATGCATAGATGATGCAATTCTGTGAACAATTCCAATTAGAGAATCTCCTCCTCCTCCAAGAATACCTAATCTAATTTTACTTTTCAATTTCTATTTTTTCGTTTTTAAAAGTCAAAATAAAGATAACTAGAACTACTGCTGCAAAAATTGCAGGAATAATCCAAATCTGAGTCCAGTCATGGCCAGGATCAAGTGCAAACTGATCAGTAACCCTTCCAGCTAATCTAAATCCAATAAGCATACCCAAGCCATATGTTGCTAAGGCAATTAACCCTTGTGCTGCACTTTTGTATTTTTCACCAGCTTTAAAATCTGTATAAATCTGTCCTGAAACAAAGAAAAAGTCATAACATATACCATGAAGAACAATTCCAAAAATTAGCATCCATATGTTAGAGCCCGTATCACCAAAAGCAAACAAAACATACCTTAAACTCCAAGCAAACATACCTACTATTAAAGTTTTCTTTATACCATATTTATTTAAAAAAATTGGTAATAAAAGAATAAATAATGCCTCAGAAATTTGCCCTAGAGTCATTACTCCTGCTGCATTTTTCATACCTATCTCATTAAGAAATAAATTAGCATCTTGATAATAAAAAGCAAGAGGGATACATATTAATATAGATGAAATAAAGAATATAAGATATCTAGAGTCATTTAAAAGTTTCAATGCATCAAGACCAAGTATTTCCCTAATACTAGGACTTTCATTAGTAGCTTTGGGAGGTGTTTTAGGTAAACTAAAGCTAAATAAACCTAGTGCTACAGAAACTACAGCTGCAAGATAGAATGTGTATTCTAATCTCTGACTTGCTTCCCAACCAACACCATAGCTAATTATAAGCCCTGCAACAATCCAACCAACAGTTCCCCAGACTCTAATCTTAGGAAACTCCTTAGAAGGATCTTTCATCTGTCTAAATGCTATAGAGTTTACTAATGCTAAAGTTGGCATATATAAAATCATGTAAATTAGAATATATGGGTAGAATTTATCAAATCCAAGCGCTATAGAACACATAAATAAAAGTCCTCCACCCAAAATATGAATCAATGCAAGAATCTTTTCAGCATCAAAATATCTATCAGCAATAAGCCCAATTATAAATGGAGCAATTATTGCTCCCCATGATTGTGTTTCGTAAGCTAAAGCAATTTCTCCTCCAGATGCACTAAATGCTTGAGTCAAGAATGTACCCATAGTCACAAACCAACAGCCCCAAATAAAAAATTCGAGGAACATCATAATACTTAGTTTAGTATTTATTATTTTATTCATAATGATTTAAATTGATTGCCCAACTTTTATTAATAAATCTCTAGTTGCAATTATTCCATCTTCTTCAGAAAGTCTATCACCTTCATATTCAACTCCAATATAACCTGTGTACCCAAAGCTTTTTACAATCTTTAACATCCTAGTATAATCTATAGTCTTTTCATCGCCATTTTCATCAAAATCATTAGATTTTGCACTTACAGCGAATGCTTTTGGCATCATCTCTTCAACCCCTTTGTAGAAATCATACATTGTTTCACACGTTCCATCAAAGACAGATCCATAACCTTCGTCAGCCATACAGAAATTTCCAAAATCTGGAAGAGTTCCAACATTTTCCATATTTACACCATTTATAGCATTCATAAGCTCAGGGATATTAGAGGTGATTCTCCCATGATTTTCAACAGTTACATTAAGGCCTGAACCTTTTGCGTGTTCTCCTAATTTACCTAGGCTTTCTATTGATAGTGCTTTCCATGTTTCAACGTCTTTTGAGCCATAAAGATTTAGCCTTACTGATGAGCAATTTATTTCTGCAGCTGCATCAATCCATAATTTATGATTATCTATAGCTTGCAATCTTATTTCTTCATTTTCATCTGCAAGATTTCCTTCTTCATCTATCATAATAAGGACATTCTCCATACCATTATCAGATGCAAGTTGATTACTTTGTTTGATAAAATTTTTAATACTTGATGATTTATCATCACTCATCATTACATCATCGTACAATTGATTTACATATTCAAGACCAGTAAATCCAAGATTTTTCGATTTTTCTGCAAATAAATAAGGAGACATTCCTCCTCCTTGTATTGCATTATGTAGAGACCATTGAGCAAGTGATAATTTAAAAAAAATTTCTTTTTGAGATTGGCATGAAATATATCCCAAAGAGGATATACCAAGTGCTCCTGTTGTAGCTAGTTTGATAAATTCTTTCCTTTTCATATTAAGTGGTTTTATATACTATAAATATAAATTTAAATATTTAATTATGATTTAAAATATTTAATGTTAAATTAGAATCGATTTCTAATTAAATAATATGGACAATACATTTGATGCTATTGTTATTGGAACAGGTATAAGTGGTGGCTGGGCGGCTAAAGAGCTTACTGAAAAAGGCTTAAAGACATTAGTACTTGAAAGAGGGAGAATGGTTAGGCATATTGAGGATTATCCTACTATGAATATGAATCCGTGGGAGTTTGATGGTGGAATTACAAAGACTCAGGAAATTTATAAAGATCATCCAAAGCAAACTAGAACAGGTCAGATTAACGAACATTCCAAGCATTTTTTTGTAAATGATAATAATCACCCTTACAATGAGGACAAACCTTTTAACTGGATTCGTGGATATCATGTCGGTGGAAGATCACTAATATGGGGAAGACAGACATACAGGCTTAGTGATCTAGATTTTGAAGCTAATTCAAAAGATGGATATGGAGTTGACTGGCCAATTAGATACAAAGACATATCTCCTTGGTATGATTATGTTGAGGATTACATTGGGGTAAGTGGAGAAAAACTTGGTATTCCTCATTTTCCTGATGGTAAATTTTTAAAACCACTTGAATTAAATTGTGCAGAGAAATTTTTTCAAGAAAAAATATCCAGTGAATACGATGATAGGATTTTAACTGCTGCAAGAGTTGCTCATATTACAGAGGGAACAAAGCCCGGACTTGGACGTGTTACATGTCAAAACAGAAATTTGTGTAGAAGAGGGTGTCCTTACGGAGCATATTTCAGTAGTAATTCATCTACAATACCTGCTGCAGAAGCCACTGGAAATATGACTTTAAGGCCACATTCTATAGCACATGAAATAATGTATGATGAAAACACAAAAAAAGCTACAGGTGTCAAAATAATTGATTCTGAAACTAATCTTACCTATGAGTATTCTGCCAAGGTAATTTTTGTCTGTGCTTCAACAGCAGGATCTACCTCAATACTAATGCAGTCAAAATCTAATAGATTTCCAAATGGAATGGGTAATGATTCGGGAGAACTTGGTCATAATCTAATGGATCATCATTTTTTAGTTGGGGCTGGAGGATATTTGGATGAATTTTCTGATAAAATATCCTATGGAAGAAGACCAGGTGGAATTTTTGTCCCAAGATTTAGAAATGTTGATAATAAATCTAAAATGAAAAAATTTCTAAGGGGTTATGGATATCAAGGAGGAGGTGGAAGAGGAAGTAAATCAATTGAAAGTGTAAAAGAAATGGAATCTTTTGGTGCTAAGTTCAAAGAGATGATAGTTGAGCCAGATAAATGGAATATAGGCTTAAGTGCATTTGGTGAAATTCTCCCAAGACATAGTAATAGAATGTATCTAAATTACTCTATTAAAGATAAATGGGGTTTACCAACAATAACTTTTGATGCAAAATTAAGTGAAAATGAATTTGAGATGAGGAAAGACATGAAGACACAAGCTCAAGAAATGCTTGAAAGATCAGGGGTAAAGGGAGTGTATGGTTATGATAATATTCAAGATTATAATTTTGGTCATGGCATTCATGAGATGGGAACTGCTAGAATGGGTAGAGATCCTAAGACTTCTATTTTAAATTTAAATAATCAAATACATGATGTAAAAAATGTATATGTAACTGATGGTTCATGTATGACATCAGGAGGAAATCAGAACCCATCAATAACATATATGGCGTTAACTGCAAGAGCAGTTAGCCACGCAGTAGAAGAATTAAAGAAGATGAATTTATAATGGACAGACGAAAAGCATTAAAAAATATTGGAATATCATTTGGGTCAATAACCCTTTCTACCTCAATAGTTTCTATTGTTCAAAGTTGTCAAACATCAGATGAATCATGGACACCGGTTTATTTTGATAATGGTCAACTATCTTTTGTTGAGACATTAATGGAAATTATTATTCCAGAGACAGATACTCCTGGTGCTATTTCACTTAAGCTTGTTAGATTTACTGACTCATATCTTAATGTAGTTTTAAACGACAATGACAAAGAAAGTTTTAAAGATTCAATTGACAATCTTATCTCTAATATGAGAAAAGAAATTAATAGAGAAAAATCTCTTTCCTTGGTAATCAATGAGTATTTAACTAAATATTTAGATAAGAAATCATTTAATGGTAATAGAGATCAAAAAACAGCTAAAACCCTTGAACATATAAGAAGGCTAACTGTTGACTCATATAAAATTAATGAGTATGTTATGACTAATATACTATCGTTTCAACTAACTCCAGGTCAATACAAGGGTTGTGCTGATCTTGATGAGTTTGGAGTTCCGGGGAGTATTGCCTATTAGGGTCTAAATTACTATAAATTCACCCATCATAAGTTGATAATGTCCGGGGAATGAACAAATAAAAACATATTTACCTGGTTCAGGTGCATCGAAAGTAATTGTGTCACTTTCACCGCCACCAAGCATCTTGGTGTATGCTATCTCATTATTACCTTCAGGTATATAATCAGAATTTCTTGCACCAGCTGCTCTTAATCCGTACTCATTAACATCAACATCTTTTTTTATTAACACAAAATTATGACCCATTGAGATTGCTGGAAACCTTCCATTATGGTTTAGTGTAAGTGTTACTTTTTGATTAGAATTTACTCTAATAATTTTTTTATCAAACTTCATCTGGTCGTTTGAATTAAGAATTACATTATTAGAAATCATACTAGTTTGAACATTAGTAGATTCTTCTTTTACTCTTTCGTATTGAAACTTTTCTTTTGTGTTACTTGAACTATTACAAGACATAATGAATAGTGACAATAATAAAATTAATTTGACTTTCATTTAATTACGATTTTATTCAAATTTATTACAGAAAATTTAAAATCACTATAATATTTGATTATAATTTGTTATACGCGATTAGGCATTCTTATTCTTTAAGGAAACTAAGTATACTCCAATAAATACAAAGATACACGATAGTATTTTTGTTGTATCTAGTGTATCATTCCCAGTAACTAAAGCAAAAATAACTGTAATTATAGGTTGAAGATAAATAAAAGAACCAACTGTTGTTGGGGATAAAGTCTTTAATGCATAAATATTAAATAGATATGTTAAGAAAGTAGTACCAATCACTACATACATCATTCTCCAAATAGCAAACCAGGGGAGACCAGACCAATTAACTTCTGAAAATTGATTGTAAGTAATAGGTGTAGAAAGAATTAATCCAATTAAAAATAACCACTTCATTAAAGTAAAAATATTATACTTCTTTGTTAATGGCTTGACAATTATAAGATATCCAGCATATGCTGATGCATTTAAAAGAAAAAAAGAGTTTCCTAATGGAATATTTGGAGCATTTATGCCTGTTTTACTACTATTCAGTATCAAAAAAATTGCACCAGAAAAACCAATACAAATTCCAATTATTTTCTTTAGATTGACTCTCTCTTTTAAGAAAAAATAGGACAGTATTAAGACTAAAACTGGAGAAAGTGTAATTATTACCCCACTATTTATAGGAGTTGATAGTTCAAGCCCTCTAAAAAAGGCTAACATATTAGTACACATTCCCAATATCGAGGCAAATACAATCTTTATAAAATCCTTTGATTCAATTTTTTCACTTGGTGTAAATAGGCTTATTAACCAAAATATTGACGTAGCGCCAAGCAATCTTAACATTATAAATCCAGATGATCCAATATAAATAGGCATTACTTCCTTTGCTACAGTATGATTGATTCCATAGATGGCAGTTGCTAAGAATGCTGCAATTAGAGCTAAATATCTTTTATCCATTTAATATCCAACAAAGAAAATGAATTTAAAAGAATCATAAAGCTAATTTCGAATATCTTTATCTTTGCACTTATGAAGAAAAAAATGAAGTTTAATACTAAGGCAATACATGGAGGTCAGATTCTTGATCCTGCATATGGATCAGTGATGACTCCAATATATCAAACATCTACTTATGCACAGTCATCTCCAGGGAAACATAAAGGTTATGAGTACAGTAGAACTCATAATCCTACAAGAACAAATTTTGAAAGAGCCATTGCTTCTTTGGAAAACGCTGAATATGGCTTAGCATTTGCTTCAGGTCTAGCTGCTATAGATGCTATTATAAAGACTTTGAGTCCTGGCGATGAAATAATTTCCACCAATGATCTTTATGGAGGAAGCTACAGGTTATTTAAGCAGATTTTTGAGAAGTATGATTTGAAATTTCATTTTGTAAATATGGAAGACTTAACCTCTGTTGAAGAAAAAATTAACTCAAATACAAAACTTATATGGGTTGAAACTCCAACAAATCCGATGATGAATGTGGTTGATATTAGATCGATGTCAACTTTAACTAAAAAAAATAATATTTTACTTTGTGTTGATAATACTTTTGCAACTCCATACATACAGAGGCCCTTAGATTTAGGAGCTAATATTGTAATGCATTCTGCAACTAAATATATTGCAGGTCATAGTGATGTTGTGATTGGAGCAGTGACTTTAAACGATGAAAATCTTCATAAAAAATTATCCTTCATACAAAATGCATCTGGAGCTACTCCAGGCCCTATGGACTGTTTTCTCACTTTGAGAGGAATTAAGACTCTTCATTTAAGGATGCAGAGACATTCTGAAAATGCTGAAAAAATAGCAATGTTTTTAAAAGAACATAATAAAATTGCCAATGTGTATTGGGCAGGATTTAAGGATCATAAAAATTATAGTATTGCAAAAAATCAAATGAATGGTTTTGGAGGAATGGTCTCTTTCATTCCTGCTGATGGTACCTTTGAAGCATCAAAGAAAATTGCTGAAAATCTTAAATTATTTACATTGGCTGAGTCCCTTGGTGGAGTAGAAAGTTTATGTTGTCATCCAGCTAGTATGACACATGCATCTATACCTCCAGAGGAAAGAAAAAAATCAGGACTAGTCGAGTCGCTTCTTAGACTAAGCGTTGGTATAGAAGATGTAGATGACTTAATGGATGATTTAAATAATGCTTTAGGATAATATTTATGGAAATCCCAAAAGACAAAAAAATATATTTTAGTTCAGATAATCATCTTGGCTTGCCCTCACTAAAGGAAAGTCATGATAGGGAAAAGATTTTTGTTAAATGGCTGGAGTCAATTAAGCATGACGCTGAGATTATTTTTCTATTGGGAGACTTATTTGACTTTTGGTTTGAATATAGAGAGGCTATTCCAAGAGGTTTTACCCGTTCTTTGGGAAAACTTGCTGAATTATCTGATATGGGAATAAAAATTTATTTTTTCGTAGGAAATCATGACTATTGGATGACTGATTATTTTCAAGAGGAACTAAATATCAAGATTTTTAAATCACCTGAGCTCTTTATTTTTAACTCAAAATCTTTTTTTATTGGTCATGGTGACGGACTTGGACCTGGAGACTATGGATATAAAAGAATGAAACTTATTCTATCAAACCCATTTTTTATATGGTTGTACAGATTAATACACCCAGATGTTGGGATTAAAATTGGGAGATATCTCTCACAAAAAAATAAACTTATTTCAGGAACTGAGGATAAAGATTTTAAGGGAGAAGATAAAGAGTGGTTAATTCAATATTGTCTAAAGAAATTATCAAAAGAACATATAGATTATTTTATTTTTGGTCATCGTCATTTGCCAATTGTTCATCAACTTAAAACAAAGTCTAAATACATAAATTTAGGTGATTGGATAACTCACTACACATATGGTGTTTTTGATGGTAAAACTTTTACTTTAAGAAATTTTTTAAAAAAAAATGATTGAATCAAAAAAATCAAATTTTGAAAGGACTGTTCTTGTGGGCGTGATCAATGATTCTCAAAGCGAGGAAAAACTTAATGAGTTTCTCGAGGAATTAGAATTTCTCTCTGTTACAGCAGGGGGTAAAGTATTGAGAAAGTTTAAGCAAAGAATTAAAACACCCAATCCAAAGACATTTATTGGTAAAGGAAAAATTGATGAAATTCAAAAATATATTAAAGAGAATGATGTCTCCATTGTTGTTTTTGATGATGAGCTTTCACCTACACAACAATCAAATATTGAAAGACTTTTAAAGTGTAAAATATTAGATAGAACTGCACTTATTCTTGATATTTTTGCTCAAAGAGCAAAGACTAGTTATGCTAAGACTCAAGTTGAATTAGCTCAATACGAATATCTTCTGCCAAGGCTTAAAGGACTATGGACTCACCTTGAAAGACAAAAAGGAGGTATTGGAATGAGAGGTCCCGGTGAAACTGAAATTGAGACTGATAGAAGGATAGTTAGGGATAAAATTTCTTTATTAAAAAAGAAAATCTTTACTATTGACAAGCAAATGAAAGTTCAAAGAGGTAATCGTGGTTCACTTGTAAGAGTTGCCTTAGTTGGATATACTAATGTTGGAAAGTCAACAATTATGAACATGCTTTCCAAGAGTAAAGTCTTTGCCGAAGATAAGCTATTTGCAACTTTAGACACTACAGTTAGAAAGGTTGTTATCAATACATTGCCTTTTCTTTTAACTGATACCGTGGGATTCATTAGAAAGCTCCCAACTCAACTTATTGAATCATTCAAAAGTACTTTGGAGGAAGTAAAAGATGCAGATATACTTTTACATATTGTAGACATCTCGCATCCAAGTTTTGAAGATCATATATTATCTGTAAATAAAATTTTAAGTGAAATTAATTGTCACAACAAGTATAACTTGATGATATTTAACAAAATTGATAATTATAACAAAATTGATTTTAATGATTCCTCTTCAAATAATGGCCACTTCTCTCTAATGCAATGGAGAAATACCTGGATGAATAAAACAAATGGAAAAGCATTATTCATTTCTGCAAAAAATAAAACTAACTTTGATAATCTTAGGAAGGAAATATATGAAATAGTAAAAAATGTTGATATGAGTCATTACCCTAAAAACGACTATTTATACCCCGAATATTTTTCTAAGTGAAATTTTAACCTACCCCCAATTTAACCAATTATTAACAGGGTTTTTAGTAATAAATTTTGAAATTTGAATAAATAAATTCAGTAAATATGAGTGATACAAAAAAGAACGTGGATTTAAATAAGAAAGATGAATTAATTAAACAAGAGAGTGCTTTTGTTGATCTTTTATCAATGGAGATAAATAAAAAAATCATTGGTCAGAAAAAAATGATTGAAAGATTGCTCATAGGACTTCTAGGAAAAGGACATATTTTGCTTGAAGGAGTTCCTGGTTTAGCAAAAACTTTAGCTATAAATAGTTTAAGTAGTGCGGTTAAAGGATCTTTTAGTAGAATTCAGTTCACACCCGATCTTCTTCCAGCAGACGTTATAGGGACTATGATATATAACATGAAAGAAGGAAATTTCTCAATTAAGCAGGGTCCAGTTTTCGCAAATTTTGTTTTAGCTGATGAAATAAACCGTGCTCCGGCTAAAGTACAATCTGCATTGCTTGAGGCTATGCAAGAGAAACAAGTAACTATTGGTGACAAAACATTTAAACTTACTGACCCATTTTTAGTTATGGCAACACAGAACCCTGTAGAGCAAGAAGGTACATACCCTCTACCAGAAGCTCAAGTAGACAGATTTATGTTAAAAGTAGTAGTTGATTACCCTGAGCTAGAAGAGGAGCAAAAAATTATAAATATGAATCTCTCATCTTCACAGGATAAGATTAAACCAGTAGTTACTACTGCTCAAATTTCAAAAGCTCAGGGGATAGTTAATGATGTTTATATGGATGAAAAAATTGAAAAATATATCTTGGATCTAATTTTCTGCACTAGATACCCTGAAAAATATGATTTGAAAAACCTATCCCCACTTATTTCTTTTGGAGCATCTCCTCGTGGAAGCATAAATTTAGCCCTTGCTTCAAAATGCTATGCTTTCATTAAGCATAGAGGCTTTGTAATCCCTGAAGATGTTAGGGAAGTTATTACAGATGTATTAAGACATAGAATCGGTTTAACATATGAGGCTGAAGCTGAAAGTGTAACTACTGAGGACATAATAAAACAAATTGTAAACACTGTTGAAGTACCATAATTAATGGATTCTAAAGAGTTACTTAAAAAGGTAAGACAAGTTGAAATAAAGAGTAGAAGGTTAAGCGACAATGTTTTCGGTGGAGAATATCTAAGTACCTTCAAGGGCCGAGGTATGACATTTAGTGAGGTACGCAAGTATGAATTTGGTGATGATATAAGATCAATTGACTGGAATGTTACAGCAAGGTATAACGAACCATTTATTAAGATTTTTGAGGAAGAAAGGGAATTAACTTTGATGTTATTAATAGATGTTAGTGGCTCAAAAAACTTTGCTACTAGGAATAAACTTAAAAAAGAAATAGTCACAGAAATAGCTGCAACCCTTGCATTCTCTGCATTAAAAAATAATGACAAGGTTGGTGCAATATTATTCACTGACAGTATAGAGTTATTTATTCCTCCAAATAAAGGCAAGAAACATATTCTGAGAATTATTAGAGAACTACTGGAATTTAAACCTAAGAGTGCAAGAACAAGTATAGATTCATCACTTAAATTCTTATTGGGTGTTATTCAAAAAAAAGCGATAGTCTTTATTTTATCTGATTTTATTGATGATAACTATGATAAGTCATTAAAGCTTGCAGCAAAAAAATATGACTTAACAGGTATAAGAATTTTTGATCAAATGGAGACAAAAATTCCTAAGCTTGGTTTTGTCCCAATGATTGATGCTGAAACAAATGAGTTAGTTTGGGTTGATACTTTCTCAAAAAAAATTAGAGATGGCTACTCTTCAAATTATACCTCAGCTATAAAAAAATTTGAAACTTTATTTAATAAGAATGGAGCGGGTGTAATAAATTGTATGGTTGATGAAAGTTATGTTAAGAAGCTTCTGGGATATTTTAAACATAGAGCATAATGAGATATACATTTATATTTTTATGGCTTTATTCTATATCATTTATAAATGCACAGTCTGCAAGCTTTGACCCTGATATTATCATCAAAAGTTCAGTTGATACTATAAATATCAAAATTGGAGAAGAAATTATTTATACAATTGACATAGCATCAAAAAATAAATACAATATTCGCTTTGATGAAAAACCAAACTTTATTCCTTTTGAAATATTGGACTCTTACCCTAACGATTCAATTATTGAGTCCTCAAATATTTCAAAAAAATATTCATTAATTAACTTCGAACCAGGCGAATTCTGGATTCCTCCCCAAAAAGTATATTTTAATCAATCTATAAAATTTACAGATTCTCTTTTAGTAGTAGTTAATGATGTTGAGGTAGACACTCTTAAGCAGAATCTATTTGATATAAAACCTATTATTCCAGTAAAAAGAAACTATCAAAAACTAATTATAAGATTGATCTCAATTCTAACAATAATGGCTCTTACTTACTTAGCTTACAAATATTATTTAAAAAACAGCAAAGAAAATATAAAGGTTATTCCAAAATCTCTTTATGAAATAGCATTTGAGAGATTAGAAAAGCTTGATAATCTTAATCCAAATTCACAAATTGAGTTCAAAGAATATTATACAATCTTAATTGACATATTTAGAGAGTATTTGGAATCTCAAGTAAAAATCCCAGCGATGGAGAGCACTTCTAGAGAGCTAATAATCAGAATAAATATGTTAAAGGACAGTGATAATTATAATTTTGAGAAAAAACAGATAGATAAACTTGAAGAATTATTCACTAAATCAGATTTAATAAAATTTGCTAAATCACTTCCGACAAAAGGTGATTTAAACATTGACCAGATTACAATTAAAGATTTTATTTCTTCAACTGAAAAAATTTATAATGAGAAGTTTGAAAAGACTGATCAACCTGAGATAAATGATGACGATGATAATTTTAAAGAATATTTAAAAATTTTTTTTAAATATTCTTTAGTCACAGTAACAACTGCTTTAGTACTTTGTATTATTATTTTTGGTTATTATCCAGTTAGAGATACTTTACTCTTAAATCCTACAAAAAAATTGCTTGATAAAGAGTGGTTCACCAGTCAATATGGTTCTCCACCGGTCGAGTTAAGTTCACCATTGATTCTTCAAAGAGTTCTAGACAGTGCGGATTTAAACAAATTTCAGATGGGAAGTATTTCTGATAAATTCTTTTTATCCATAGATTTTAAGGATGTTATTCAAACTGAAAATTCAGCAAATCTAGATTTAATAAAAAATGAACTTATTAATGAATTCCAAGAATCAGGATCTAAAAATATTTTAGTTAAAGACGACCAGTTTACTGTAAAATCTGGAGATACTGGATTAAGACTCTATGGAAGCTTAGATGTTGAGATTAACAATGATCTTTACAGGTCAAATTTTACATCAGTAATTTTACCATATGATAAAAAGACCATAAGACTTATAGTTATATATAGAGATAACGACAGATACGCTGGTGATATCGAGCAAAGAATCTTAGAAAGTTTTGATATAATAAAAGAATTGTAATGTTTAAAGATTTATATTTTGCAGACCCTGAGTATTTTTTACTTGCTATTATAATCCCTTTAGCATTATTCTTTTGGTATAGATTTGGTAAGTTAACACAAGCAACTTTAAAGCAATCTTCTTTATCATTATTAAAATTTAATAGATCTTTTATTGCAACGCTTAGACCATTTCTATATGTGATGAGAATAATTGTGATCCTGCTTCTAATTACAGCTATATCTAGACCTCAATCTAAGTCAACATCAAAAAGAATAAAATCATCAAGAGGTATAGATATTGTAATGGTTATAGATATCTCTTCAAGTATGTTATCAAAAGATCTAAAACCAGACAGACTCTCAGCTCTAAAGAACGTTGCCTCTAATTTTATTGATGATAGACCTAATGATAGAATTGGTTTAGTTGTTTATGCTGCTGAAAGTTATACAAAAACACCAGTTACTACTGATAAATTGATTTTAAAACAATCATTATCAGATATTAATTATGAGTCTCTTCTAGAGGATGGAACAGCTATTGGAATGGGATTATCAACTGCAGTAAACAGACTAAAAGAGAGTACAGCAAAAAGTAAAGTAATTATTCTTCTAACAGATGGTGTAAATAATTCGGGTTTTATTGATCCAAGAATTGCAGCAGAGCTTGCGGCAGAATATGAGATCAAGACATACACAATTGGTCTTGGAACAAATGGAAGAGCATTAGCCCCTGTTTCAATTCTTCCAAATGGAGATTTTCAATTTAGATTAACAAAAGTTGAAATTGATGAAGATCTTTTGAGATATATATCTGAAAAAACCTCGGGTATATATTTTAGAGCAACAGATAATTTAGAACTTCAAAAAATTTATGATGAAATAAATAAATTGGAGAAAACAGAAATTACTGAAACTATTTTTACAAACATTTCAGAGAAATATAGGCCTATTGTTTTATTAGCTTTTATACTTTACGTAATAGAAATAATTTCAAGAAAATCAATATTTAAGAGTTTTATATAATGTATCAATTTGACAATCCATATTTCCTTTATCTATCATTAATAATACCTTTCTTAGTGGTTATAAACTGGATATATATGTCCTGGAGAAAAAAGATTCAAGGCTCTTACTCAGATTTAGAATTACTTAACGTTATCAGCCCTAATCGATCAAATTTTAAGCTTAATTTAAAATTGATTCTAGAATGTTTTGCAGTATTATTTTTATCAATAGGTTTAGCAAACCCAAAAATAGGAACAGAATTAAAGTCTGTAAATAGAGAAGGGGTTGATATAGTTTTTGCTGTAGATGTTTCTAAAAGTATGCTTGCCGAAGATGTTGCTCCTAACAGACTCTTAAGATCAAAAAGAATAATTTCTGAGATTATAAATTCACTAAGTAGTGATAGAGTAGGGATAGTTGCTTATGCTGCTCAAGCAATTCCTCAAGTTCCTTTAACTACTGACTTTGCATCTGTAAAAAATTTCTTACAAATTATTGATACTGACATGTTATCATCGCAAGGTACATCCATTGATGCTGCCCTAAATCTTTCTGCAAACTTTTTTGATCAAAATTCAGAAACCAATAGGGTTCTTATCTTGCTTTCTGATGGTGAAGATCATGATGATATCCCAGAGAGCTTAATAAATTTAATAATTGAGAATAATATTAATCTTATTTCAATTGGCGTTGGGCAAGATAGTGGTTCAACAATTCCAATAAAAATTAATGGTACAGTAGATTCTTACAAAAAGGATAATAATGGTGAAGTCGTTATCACTAAAAGAAATAGTGAAATTTTAAATAAAATAGCTAGTTCTTCTGGTGGAGAGTATATTGACGGAAACATCACAGAAGAAACACTAGAATCTGTTAAAGCTAAGCTTGATGAAATTGATAAATCTGAATTCGAGACATCTCAATTTGTTGAGTATAAGCAGCAATTTCAAATTTTTATACTAATAGCCCTTTTGTTTATAATTGCGGATATTTTTATATTTCAAACTAAAACAAAATGGATTCAAAATCTAAACTTATTTAATGAAAATGAGAAATAGTTATATTATACATTTACTCTTTTTGACTTTTACAGTCTCTCTTAACTGTCAGAGTGATCCGAATAACCGAGTATTTAATGGTAATAAAGAATCAATTAAACAAAATTTTACAGGGGCAGAAGTTGAGTATAGAAAAGCTATATCTAAAAATGAAAACCAAACTACTGCTTCTCATAACCTTGGAAACCTTCTTTTTGAAAACAGCAACTATGATGAAGCAATTCAAGAGTATTTTAAAACTCAAAAAAATTCTCAAGTAGATCTTGAGAAGCATTCTGCATTCCATAATCTAGGAAATTCATATATGAAGAAGAAAGATTATGCTCAGGCTGTTGAAGCTTATAAAAATGCTTTGAGAAATAATTCAGAAGATGACGAGACTCGATACAATTATGCTTTAGCAAAAAAATTTCTAGAGGGAGATAAACGACAAAACAACCAGAATAGTGAAGATTCAGAGGAAGAGAAAAATGATAAATCTGAGGATAAAAAAGAGAATAAAGATCAAGATCAAAACAGTGATCAGGATTCGGATTCAGAAAATGAAAAACCAAAGGATCCAGAAAAAGATAAAAACCAAGATGAAGGAGGAGGTTTATCTAAACAACAGGTGGAGAATCTGCTAGATGCAGTTAATAATATTGAGAAAGATTTAAATCAGAAGATAAAATCCGGTAAAAAGAAAGTTCAAACATCAAAAAAAGTTGAAAAAGATTGGTAAGAAAATTATTTACAATACTATTAATATTTAATTCATTTATTCTTTTTTCCCAGATTAAGTTTGATGCATCTGTAAGTAAATCAAAACTTGGTCTTAATGAAAGGCTTAGAATTGACTTTGTAATGAATCAAAACGGAGATAATTTTTCACCTCCAAATTTTGATAACTTTCAAATAATTGGAGGTCCAAATCAGTCTATTAAAACTTCGTATGTAAATGGCGAAAGAAGATTCTCAAAAACATACTCTTATTTTCTCAAACCCTTAAAGAAAGGAAATCTAAAAATAAGTCAAGCGTCAATTGAGATAGATGGGGAAATATATAAGTCTCTTCCAATTGAAGTATTAATCACAGATTCTGTAAGTCAACCATCTGATTCAGTAACTCAATACTACAGTGATGACGATATTGAGTTAAGGGCATTAATCTCAAAAGGCTCTCCATACTTAAATGAACCAATCACAATCATCTATAAACTTTACTATAAGGCCCCGATTAATATATCTGATGCAAGAGAAACTGAGACACCCAATTATAAAGATTTCTGGAGTCAGACAATAAAAATTCCTCAATTAAAGGTACAGAGGGAAGTTTACAGGGGTCAAAATTATAATGTTGTAGAATGGAGAAAAGTTGTACTCTATCCTCAAAAACCAGGAGAATTAGAAATATCAGCTTTATCATTAAATTTAGTTCTAGATGTTCCTACTGATAAACGAGATTTCTTCGGTAATGTAATTTATGACCAGACTTCTCAATTCATCTCAACTGGTATGAGGAAAATTAATGTGAGAGATCTTCCTGAAAATGGCAAACCAGATAGTTTTACTGGAGCAGTTGGACAATTTGAATTTGATGTTATTTTAAATAAAAAATCTTTAAGAGCTACCGAATCATTTCAAGCAGAACTAAAAGTAAAAGGTAGTGGAAATCTTAAATTATTTGATTTACCTAATATGTTGGTCCCAAATTCAATGGAGCTTTTTGAGCCAGAGAGAGAAGAATCAATAAATACTAATTTATCAGGTATGAGTGGTTCAGTATCAAAATATTTTACGGTCATTCCTAGATTCCAAGGAAATTTCCCTATTGAAGAAGTTGAATTTTCATATTTTGATCCAAGTGCTGAAAGATATAAAATCTTGAAGTCTCCAAGACTTACAGTTGATGTCTTTGATGGTCCTACTTATAATAACCCTTCTACAACAAATGACTCAAATGTTATTACATTGGATGATTCATTTAGATTTATCAAATTAAAAGGCAATTTAAATGAATTTGATGATTATAAATTTTTTGAGTCAGAACTTTTTTATATTCTTTCTTCCACTCCATTTGTGCTTTCTCTTGCATTGATTGCTTTTACAGCCTTCAAAAGAAATAGAAAAAAATCGTATTCGGAGATAATTAAGTATGAAGAAAAAAGAATATATAATTTGATTAATTCTGCAAAAAAATTAACTAATGAAAAAACTCAATTCTATGATATAATTGAAAAATCAATTATTAAGTGCCTTATGGTGAAATTTTCAATAAGAATGGAAAGCTTAAACAAGGAAAAAATTCAAGAGATAACAGAAAATAAGGGATTATCTGCTGAATATATTTCACAAATTATTAATCTGATTGAAAATTGTGAAAAAGCTAAATATTCTAGATCTTCTGATTCAGCTATGAATAAAGATTTAGAAAATGCAAGAAAAGTTGTTGGTATAATAATGAAGGCTAAATCATGAAAATATTTTTAATAATCTTATCTATACTTCTATCTAACAATCAACAGGTAGATGAAATCTTTAAACAATCAAATAATTATTATACTAATGGAAATTATGAGGCTGCACTTGATGGATATCTTGAAATCATCAACTCTGGTTTTGAGAGTGCTGAATTATACTTTAATCTTGGTAATTCTTTTTATAAGTTAAATAATATTCCAGAGAGTAATTTTTATTTTGAAAAAGCTTTAGCTATTTCCCCAAATGATTCAGACATAATAACCAATATATCATTTGCTCAAAATTTAAGAATCGATAAAATAGAGAACCTTCCGATAGCTCAAATTCAAAACATCAAAATCTCTGTTCTTGACTTATTCTCAGAGAAAGGTTGGGCATATTCTTTTGTGATTTCTGTTTGGCTTTTATGTATTTCGTTGATACTATATATTCTCCTTAAAGATTCTAGGCTAAAGAGAACCTTTTTTACTCTATCAATACTTATTGCATTAATTTCATCATCATCACTTTACCTTAATTATGAAAAGAAAGAACTGGACAATATTAAATTTGCAATTATTTTTGATAAGGAAATCGAAGTTTGGTCAGAACCAAATAAAATTTCTGAATTAAAATTTCTTCTTCATGAGGGAACAAAAGTTAAGCAAATAGATTTAATTGAAGATTGGGTAAACATTCAACTTGATAATGGAACCTTGGGTTGGATTGAAGCCTCAAGCTTGAAATTTTTAAATTAATTTTTCTGGATTAATTTCTTGGCTTATTTCAAATGAATTAAATAGAATTTCAGAGAGAATATGTAATTGAATAATTATAGATGATTCAGAAATTATGTTATTTGACAACAAGTTTAAAGAGAATATAATCTTAACAATAATTAAGAGTATCAAAAGTAACTTCAATCCTCCGAAAACCCCTCCTAATAAACTGTTTAGGAGACCTAAATAAACAACTTTTGCTAATTTTGTAAATCCTTTTGCAATATATATAATGAGTACATAGCTTAAAATAAAAATTAAAATAAAACATATAGTATTTATTAAATCAGAATTTGCATTAGTAAAAGAAGATACTTTATCTGATAAGACATTGTCAACATTACCAGCAATAAAAAAAGCAATAAATATTCCAAAAAAACTAGATAATTCTATAATTAACCCTTTTGAATATCCCCTAATAATCCCAAATCCAATTATTGCAATTATTATTAAATCAATTAAATTCATAAAACTTAATTTATATTTGCAATATACAGAAGGTTAATCACAGACTTTTAATTTTTTAAAAAAAAATAATGATAAAAAAACTAGAGGATCATATCTCATATATAAAAAACTTTGATTCAAAAGACAAAGATGAGATTGAATCTATGAAAATAAAGTTTCTGGGTAGAAAGGGACTAATCAATGAACTATTCTCAGACTTTAAAAATGTTCCTGCTGACCAAAAAAAAGAATATGGTCAAAAAATCAATGATTTAAAAAATCTAGCATCAGATAAATATGAAAATCTGAAATTAGGAATAAAAAAGTCTAGAAAATCAATAACTGAGGATTACACTAAACCAGGCTTTCCAATTTCATCAGGTTCACTTCATCCTATAACATTAATCAAAAATAGAATTGTTGATATTTTTTCTAAAGTTGGTTTTGAATTATCTGAGGGACCTGAGATAGAAGATGATTGGCATAATTTTACAGCTCTTAATCTCCCACAAGACCACCCTGCTAGAGATATGCAAGATACTTTTTTTATACAACAGGATCCAGATATCCTTTTAAGAACACATACTTCCTCAGTTCAGGTTAGATATTTAGAAGATAACCCTCCACCATTAAAAATAATATCTCCGGGAAGAGTTTATCGTAACGAGGCAATATCTTCAAGATCACACTGTATGTTTCATCAAATAGAAGGAATATATGTTGACGAAAAGGTTTCTTTTGCAGATTTAAAACAAATGATACTCTATTTCACAAAATCTATGTTTGGTAAATCAAAATTAAGATTCAGACCTTCATTCTTTCCCTTCACTGAACCAAGTGCTGAAGTAGATATATATTGGGGATTAGAGACTGAAACTGATTACAGGATTACAAAAGGAACAGGATGGTTAGAAATTATGGGCTGTGGAATGGTTGACCCAAATGTTCTACAAAATTGTAATATTGACTCAGAAAAATACACTGGATATGCTTTTGGCTTAGGTATTGAAAGAATAGCAATGTTAATTTATCAAATACCAGATATAAGACTATTTTTTGAAAATGATATTAGATTTCTAAACCAGTTTAAATAGAACTTCTAATTAATATCAAATTTTATTCCTTGAGCTAATGGTAGTTCAGATGAAAAATTAATTGTATTAGTCTGCCTTCTCATATATACCTTCCATGCATCAGAACCACTCTCTCTTCCACCACCAGTATCTTTTTCACCACCAAATGCACCTCCAATCTCAGCACCAGATGTACCAATGTTAACATTGGCAATTCCACAATCACTTCCCCAATGAGAGAGAAATAATTCAGATTCTTTCAAATTATTTGTCATAATTGCAGATGATAGTCCTTGATCAACTTCATTTTGAATATCTATTGCATTTTGGACATCTCCTTTATATCTAATTAAATATAATATTGGTGCAAATGTTTCTTGGTGAACAATTTCCAAAGAATGGTCAACTTCTGCAATAGCTGGTTTTACATAACAACCACTAGAATATTCTTCTCCATCAAGAATTCCGCCTTTGACCAACCAACTACCTCCTTGTTTGTCTACTTTTGAAATTGCACTTTTGTATGCTTCAACAGCATTAAGATCTATAAGTGGTCCTACATGATTATTTGAATCAAGAGGATCTCCAATTTTGATTTGATTGTAGGCTTTTACTAATGATTCTTTTAGATTGTCATAAACTTCTTCGTGAACAATTAAACGTCTTGTTGAAGTACATCTCTGACCACAGGTACCAACTGCACCAAATACTGTACCCATAATTGTCATTTTTAAATCAGCGTCTGGAGTAACAATTATTGCATTGTTACCTCCTAATTCTAGTAATGTTTTACCTAATCTTGCACCAACTTTTTCAGCAACAATTTTCCCCATTCTTGTTGAGCCAGTTGCTGATAAAAGTGGAATATCTTTACTCTGAGATAACATTTCACCTATTTTATAATCTCCATTTATAAGACATGAAACTCCTTCAGGAATATTATTCTCTTTGAAAACTTCTCCAATAATTTTCTGACAAACTAGACTACACAGTGGAGTCTTTTCACTAGGTTTCCATATTGTCACGTTACCACAAACCCATGCAAGAGCAACATTCCAGCTCCAAACTGCAACTGGAAAATTAAATGCTGATATTATTCCTACTATCCCTAAAGGATGATACTGCTCATACATCCTATGAGTTTGCCTCTCAGAATGCATAGTGAATCCATGTAATTGTCTTGATAGCCCAACGGCAAAATCACAGATATCAATCATTTCTTGAACTTCTCCAAGTCCTTCTTGATATGATTTCCCCATTTCGTAAGATACAAGTGTTCCTAAAAGTTCTTTTTCCTTTCTTAATTTGTTACCAAATTGACGAACTAACTCACCTCTCTTGGGAGCAGGGATTTGCCTAAACTCTTTAAATGCTTTCTTTGAATGTCTAATTATCTGATCAAAATCGCTTTTTGAACCAGACTTAACTGTTCCAATTAATTTTCCATCAACTGGAGAAAGACTTTCAATTTTTTCACCAGAACTAAACCAATTTGAACCAGTAGAGCAGCCATTTATTATCCCATTTAACTCATATTTTATTAATAACTCATCTATACTTTTCATATTCAGATTTTTGAAACTCTAAGTGTATTTACCATACCTTTTTTATCAATTGGCATAGATGTTAAATTAATTACTTTATCATTTTTTTGTAGATAATTATTTTCAACAGCTATTTTGTTTATTTCTCCGACTGTTGTGTCAGTACTTTCTGTTCCATCATAGTAAAAAGCTTTTACTCCCCAAAGAAGATTAAGTTGAGTCAAAATCTTCTTGTTAGATGTGAATACTAAAACATGAGTCTTAGGTCTCCACGAAGAAATCTGATATGCTGTGTAACCACTGTTTGTTAATGTACTTATTGCTTTAGCATTTGTATCATTTGCAACTTTGGCAGCATAATAACAAACAGACTTTGTTATAAACCTGTCAGAATCATAGTCTCTAGGGTGTTTATGTTTTAGAGTAATTAGACTTGAGTTTTCAACTTTACTAATAATCTTTGAAATTGTTTGAACCACTTCTATTGGATGACTTCCAACAGAGGTCTCCCCTGATAACATTACAGCATCAGCCCCATCCATAACAGAATTTGCTACATCATTGACCTCAGCTCTATTAGGGTTTAAGCTTTCCATCATACTCTCCATCATTTGTGTTGCAATTATGACAGGTATTCTAGCTTTCTTTGCCTTGTCTACAAGTTTCTTCTGAATTAAAGGTATTTCAGCGGCATTAAGTTCTACTCCTAGATCTCCTCGAGCAACCATTATACCACTTGCATGTTTCATTATATCATCAATATTTTTAACCCCCTCAGGCTTTTCAATTTTTGCGATAACAGGTATTCTATGATCTGTATTTTTCTCTATAAGCTCAATTAATGATTTGATATCCGATTCATGCCTTACAAATGAAAGAGCAATCCAGTCAACACTTTGTTTAATTGAAAAAATAGCATCTTTAATGTCTTTGTCTGTTAAAGCAGGTTGAGAAATCTCAGTATTGGGAAGGTTAAAACCTTTTTTTGAGGATAATTCCCCACCTTGAATTACCTCTGCATGAATCTTATTTTTCTTATTTGTTTCAAGAACTTTAAGTATTATTTTCCCATCATCAATTAATATTTTTTCTCCAATGTTAACATCACTTGGTAAGCTTTTATAGTCAACATAAATCTTATTTTTATCTCCAATAAACTCTTTAGCAGTATGAATTTCAATTTCATTTCCATCACTAAGAGATATATTAGACTTAATTTCACCAATTCTTAGTTTTGGTCCTTGAAGATCAGCAAGTATTGAAGTGTTAGTATTCAATTCTTCATTGATTTTTCTTATATCCTTTACAAGAGACTTGGCCTCTTTATGAGTAGAGTGTGAAAAATTAATTCTTAATACATCGGCACCTTCTTTAATTAACATCTTAATGCTATCTCTAGATGATGTTGATGGGCCTAATGTAGCAATGATCTTTGTTTTTTTAATCCTCCTCATAAATCAAAATTAAAGTTTTCTGAAAGTTCACTATTGGGAACTCTATAAATAAGTGAAATATTTTGGATTTTTGACATCTTTTCAATCAAATTTGATGTTGAAAAAAAACAATTTTGTTTAATAAAG
>CABYAF010000008.1 GCA_902516925.1 uncultured Bacteroidota bacterium | reverse complement strand
TTCCTTTTAGAACACATGATGGATATTTCCAAGTTACAGCAGAACCAGTTTCTACCTGGGTCCAAGAAATTTTTGATCTGTCATGGCAAATACCTCTTTTAGTTACAAAATTAAACACTCCACCATTTCCATTTTTGTCACCAGGAAACCAATTTTGTACGGTTGAATATTTTATCTCAGCATCATCTAAAGCTATTAATTCTACAACTGCTGCATGAAGCTGGTTTTCGTCCCTAGAAGGAGCTGTACAGCCCTCTAGATAGCTTACATAACTTGATTCATCAGCAATTAGTAAAGTTCTTTCAAATTGTCCAGTTCCAGCTTGATTAATCCTGAAATAAGTAGATAATTCCATTGGACACTTTACTCCTTTAGGGATGTAACAAAATGATCCATCAGAAAAAACTGCAGAATTAAGTGCAGCAAAATAATTGTCTCTTTTAGGAATCACTGTCCCTATATACTTTCTAACAAGTTTTGGGTGGTTTTTTATGGCATCTGAAATTGAGCAAAAAATTATTCCTTTTTCTTCTAATGTATCTTTAAAAGAGGTAGCAACTGAAACAGAGTCAACTACAACATCCATTGCTACTCCACTTAATCTTTTTTGTTCGTCAATAGAAATCCCTAATTTATTGAATGTCTTGATAAGCTCTGGATCAACTTCATCTAAGGATTTGAGGTCTGGCTTATTCTTTGGAGCTGAATAATATGAAATTCCTTGATAATCAGGCTCCTTGTATTTGAGATTTGACCATGATGGTTTTTTCATTTCTTTCCATATTTTAAATGCATCCAATCTCCAATCTGTCATCCATTTTGGTTCATTCTTTTTCTTTGAAATAGCAACCACAATTTCTTCACTAAGTCCTACAGGAAAAGTTTCAGAGTCTATATCTGTGTAGAAACCATATTCGTATTCTTTGGTTTCAAGTTGTTTCTTTAATTCTTCTTCAGTGTATGCCATAAATAACCTATAAACTTTCGCAAATATACAATTAAATCAAGGTTTTTTAAATATTTTTAAGTGTTAATAAATCTATAATTATCTTAGAAATTACATCCTAATTTAACAGATCATTTGGCTTAAATTTGAATTATGAATGATACAAATAATCAAGAAGAAAAAGATCTTTCAAATATTAGCGAAGTTGAGCTCATAAAAAGAATTACTAAATCTTTCAAGAATAGTAATAAGTCAACAATTATTGATATTGGGGATGATGCTGCATTGTTAAAGTTTGATAAAACAAACGTAACAATCTCGCAAGATATCTTGGTAGAAGGCGTCCACTTTGACTTATCTTATGTACCTCTCAAACATTTAGGCTATAAAAGTGTAGTGGTTAACATTTCAGATATTATATCGATGAATGTCAAGCCGTCACATATTTTAGTCTCAATTGCAGTTTCAAACAGATTTAAAATAAATGCCCTTGAGGAATTATATGAAGGTATCAAATTAGCTTGTTCAAATTATAATATTGACTTAATTGGAGGCGATACTACATCTTCAAATAAAGGTTTAATGATATCCGTTACATGCATTGGTAACACAAAAAGCAGAAAAATAATAGAAAGAAATGGTGCAAGAGTCGATGATTTGTTAGTAGTGTCTGGAGACTTAGGGGCAGCCTATATGGGCCTTCAAGTTCTAGAAAGAGAAAAGAATGTATTTGAAGTCAACCCAAATTCTCAACCTGACTTAAGTCAATATACTTACTGTATTCAAAGACAATTAAAACCTGACGCAAGGATAGATGTTATTGATTATCTGGATGATTTGAAAATTATCCCAAGTTCAATGATTGATATAAGTGATGGTTTATCCACTGAGATTAATCATTTGTCTAGGTCTTCAGGATTATCATTTCATATAAATGAGGATCAAATCCCAATATCTGATAATACAAAAACTATTTGTGATGAATTTAAAATTGATCACTCAATAGCTTCACTTAATGGTGGTGAGGATTATGAGCTTTTATTTACTACCTCAAAAAGAAATCTAAAAAAAATTCAACAGTCTCAGAACCTTTCAATCATTGGAACTTGCATAAATAAAAAGAATGACAACTGTATGATCACGAGTTTGGGTCAGAAAATTAATATTAATAGTTCAGGTTGGGATTCATTTAGCAGTAGTGATTAACCCAAAGCTACATCAAGTGTCATCATCACTATAAAACCACCTATAAAACCTAAAGTTGCGATATCAGTATATTTATCCAACTGAGTCTCTGGGATTACTTCTTCTACAACAACAAAAATCATTGCTCCTGCAGCAAAAGCTAAGGCATATGGAAGTACTGGAGTAAAGAAGGTAACTGCAAGTGCACCTATAACTCCTGCTATAGGCTCTACAATTGCAGACATTTGCCCATACCAAAAACTTTTTCGTTTGCTTAGCCCTGATCTTCTGAGCGGCATTGCAACAGCAATACCTTCAGGAAAATTTTGAAGACCAATTCCAAACGCTAATACAACTGCACCTGCAATTGATGCTTCAGGGATTCCAGTTGCTACTCCACCAAATAATACTCCTACTGCAAGACCTTCTGGAATATTGTGAAGTGTAACTGCAAGTGTAAGAAGAGTTGTTCGTCTCCAGGGTGTCTTAATTCCCTCCGCCTCCTTAAAGTTTATATGAATATGAGGTAGAATTTTATCAATTCCGAATATAAATAATGCACCTAATCCAAAACCAACAGCAGCGGGCATGACTTTTATAAATCCTTCTCCAGAACTCATTTCAATAGCAGGAAACAGTAAACTCCAAAAGCTAGCTGCAACCATAACACCTCCGGTAAATCCTAACATACCATCTAGAGCCATTCTACTAATTGTTTTAAATAGAAAAACTGTTGAAGCACCCAAAGCAGTTACACCCCATGTAAAAAGAGTCGCATATAGAGCTCCAACAACAGGGTTTAATCCTGAAAAATATTCAATTATTTGGTCCATCTTTGTATATTAGAAATCAATTCTGCTAAACTATAAAATTTAATAAAGCTTGAAAAGATTTGACTACATAATTTGCGGTGGTGGGGCATCTGGATTATTACTTTCAAATGCGTTATTGTCAGATAAACATTTTAATGATAAAAAAATTCTGGTAATAGAAAAAGATAGGAAAACAGATAATGATAAAACCTTTGGCTTTTGGAATGATAAAGAATCTGTTCTTGATAATATAGTTTTTAAAGAATGGGAATATGCTGAATTTAGAGATTCTAATTCCCACAACTCCTTCTTGCTTTCTCCTTATAAGTATAAAATGATAAAGTCAAATGAATTTTATTCATACATCGGAAATAAAATTTCAAAGGCTTCAAATTTTACATATTTAAATTCCACTATTAATGAAATTGATCAGGTAAATAATAAAGTAAAAACAGATGATGGGGAATTTAGTTGTTCAATAATTTTTTCCAGTATTTACAATGAGGTAAGTTTTAAAAAATATCCCTTATTAAAACAGCACTTCATTGGTTGGACTATTGAAACTAAAAATGAAAGTTTTGATGATAACAAATTTACATTTATGGATTTCAGCGTTGATCAGAAAGATGAGATTAGATTTATGTATATACTACCATTTTCAAAAAATAAGGCATTAATAGAGTATACATTATTCTCAAGTGACATAATTAGTGATGATGAATATGAGAAGGAAATTAAAGCATATTTAAAGAAGAGCAATATCTTAAATTATTCAATAGTTGAAAAAGAGAAAGGCATGATTCCTATGACATGTTATCCTTTCTTTGAAAAGAATACTGATAATTATTTTCAAATTGGAACTGCAGGTGGATGGTCCAAGCCAAGTACAGGTTATACTATTAAAAATTCAATTGAAAAAATCGATATTATTATCAACTCCTTAAAGCAAAACAAGCCATTGTCAAAAATTAGATTTAAAAATAGATTTTGGTATTATGACCTTTTATTTTTGGATGTTTTAATTGCATCTAGAGGAAAAGGGTCTCAAGTATTTTCTGACCTATTCAAAAATAATGATCCAATAAAAATATTTAAATTTTTAGATGAAAAAACATCATTAATGGAGGAGCTTTCAATATTTCTCTCAGTTGACATAAAGACATTTGTCAGGTCTTTACTTAAGAGAATATCAAATCTCTCTATTTAATAGAGTCTTGCAAAATAGATTTAATTTTTTCTTAGTATCGTGATCAAATTCTAACTTATCAATTAGCATCTCCGCTTCATTAAAATAAACTTTAACTTTATTTTTGAGATATTCTAAAGCACCTGAAGTTTCATAAAATGATTTAATAGAATTAATTTTCTCTGACTCTTCAATTTCATTAGAATTAAAAATATTCTCAAATTCTAATTTCTTTTCTGACTCTAATTTTGAATATGTGAAAAGGTATAGTAAAGTTTTCTTCTTCTCTAATATATCCCCTCCTATTTTTTTTCCAAACTTTTCTTGATCTCCAAAGCAATCAAGTAAATCATCTTCTAGTTGAAAAGCTATACCTAAATTCAATCCAATTCTGTATAATAAATCAGTATTTGAAGTATTTGTTTCTGCTGCAATACCACCAAACATAAATGAACAGCCTATGAGAACTGCTGTTTTATTTTTAATCATCTCAAAATATTCATTTTCCGTAATGTCATTTTTAGATGCAAAATCCATGTCAGCTTGTTGACCTTCACAAACGAGTCTTGATATTTCAGTTAGTTTTTTTGAAAATAGTATATATTTAGAATCTTCGTATTGATTAAGAATTTCATAAGAGATTATTAGCATTACATCTCCTGATAAAATTCCAGTATTATCATCCCATTTTGCATTAATAGTTTTTTTCCCTCTTCTGATGGAAGAATTATCCATTATATCATCGTGTGCCAAAGTAAAGTTGTGAAAAATTTCTAGAGCTGCTGCTGCTGGAAGTGCAACAATTTTCTTCCCATTAAATAGCTCTGATATATATAGCGTAATAAGGGGTCTTAATCTTTTCCCTCCGGATTCTAAAATATATTTTACAGGATCGTATAGGCTTTCTGGTTTATTATATTTTAATTCTTTTTTTAGGTAATCCTCAAAAAGTTTAATGTTTTCCGTCATTATCATTTAATGAATTAAAAATAAATATACTATTTAATTTATTGTTAATTTTTTATTAAACATTTGTTTAATTCAATTGTTTAAATTTAATTTGCACTCATTTTAATTCATATGAAGAAAAAGTATTCGGAAACTGAAATAAAAATTAAGACTGCTGCAAAATCTCTTTTTTTGGAAAAAGGTTATAGCGCCACTACTACTAGAGATATTTCTAAAGAGTCTGATATTAATCTTGCTCTATTAAATTATTACTTCACTAGTAAAAAGAAACTCTTTGAAATTATTATGCTTGAGACATTCTATGATTTTATTAGTAAAATGGTTGAAGTATATAATGACGAAAAAAGTTCTCTTGAGGAGAAGCTTAAATTAACAAGCTCAAAATATATTGATATGATAATTGCAGAGCCTCACCTGCCTACATTTGTTGTAAATGAATTAAAAAACAATCCGTCTTCCATATTAAAGATTTTAAAAGGGCAGATAATGGAATCTAAGCTAGTTGATCAATATAACGATGGTGTTAAAAAAGGAATTTATAAAAAAATAGATTCTATTCATTTTGTGACTAATATTTTAAGCCTAATTGTATTTCCATTTATAAGTAGTCCTATAATAGTTAAGATGAAAAAATTTAATAGAAAAGAATTTAATGAAATGATGTATGAACGTAAAAAATTAATTCCAGAATGGATATTAAAAATGATTAAAAAATGAAGAAACTTTTATTAGCACTATTTATATCAAACTTATGTTATTCTCAATCAGGCATAGTTAGCTTAAATATAGAGGACGCTGTAAAATATGGGATTGAGAACAACAGAAATTTGAAAAATGCTGAGAGAGAAATTCAAATGGCATATCAAGAAAGGTGGAAAACAATTGCGATTGGATTACCAAATGTATCATTAGATTTAAATTATTTAAACAATCTAGAACTTCCCACATCGCTAATCCCTGCTGAGTTTTTTGGTGGTAATAAAGGAGATTTTTCTGAGATTCAGTTTGGCACAGAACAATCTGCAATTGGATCTGTAAGAATGGAACAATTATTATTTGATGGTTCCTGGTTAGTAGGTTTAGAATATAGCAGAATATATCTTGCAACATCCGAAAATTTTTATGAAAAAACTTTACTTGAGGTTAGAGAAGCTATTATTAAACTATATAGTCTTGTCGCTACCCTCAATAAGGGAATTTCAATATTAGAGGACACTCTTGATAACTTTAAAAAAGATCTTAATGAAGTAACCGAATTGTACAAAAATGGATTTCGGGAAGAAGAAAATGTTGAGCAGATAAAAATAACATTGGCTCAAGCAGAACTCTCATTACTGCAGGCACAAAAAACTCGTGACAATCAATTAAATCTTCTAAAGTTAGTTTTAGGGATCAACATGAAAGATCAGTTTATACTTGTCACTTCTGTAGAAGATTTTATAGGAGATAATGTAGTCTTTGCTAATTCTTTTGAAGATTTTAGTACTGACAGAAATGTTGATATAAAAATCTCACAGAATATGTTTGACACAAAAAGAATTGAATATAAACTAGAAAAATCTAAACAGTTACCAAAAGTATCTGGCTTTATAAGCGGTACATATACTGGGTATAATAATGAGTTTAATTTCACTGATAAATCACAAAATTGGTTTGGCTCCTCCATTGTAGGTGTTAATCTTGAAATACCATTATTTAATGCAAATAGAATGAATGTATCATCCCAAAAAGCAAAAATTGCAATGGAAAAAGCTAGGACAAGCCTAGAAGAACAAGAAGAGAGAACTCAGGCTGAAGTATTACAAAAATTAAATGACTACCAGTTAGCCCTTAAGTCTTTAGATGTCAACGAGCAGACGATGAATCTTTCTATCTCCATTGAAGAAAAAAATTCAATGAAGTTTTTTGAAGGCCTGGTAACATCTTTTGAACTTAGACAGGCACAAATTCAATTACTTGATTCTCAGCAAAAATATTTGAACTCAGTTCTAGAATTGATTTCAATAAAAACAGAATTAGAAACACTTTATAACAATTAATCATGAATAAATTTTATACAATTTTATTGATCACAGTAATCATTGGCTGTAACTCCTCCGGCAGTATATCTATTGAATCTCTTATAGAGAATAACGACTTAGATGAACTTAAAAAAAGAAAGGATGAATATGTAGACGCTATGAATGCTATGAAACTTGAGCTTAATGAAATTAATTCTGGAATTGCATTTTTAGATGAGAATGAAAGGCTTGCTCTAGTATCTAAGTATGAAATAAAAGAACAAGTATTTACTAGTTATATAGAGGCACAAGCAAATCTAAAAACAAGAAAAAATATTTTAATTCTTCCAGAATTTCAAGGAACCTTAGAAAAAATATATGTAGATGAAGGACAGAATGTCTCAAAAGGCAAACTTCTGGCTGAGATAAACGATTCCGGGCTCAAAGAACAGTTAGATCAACTCATAATTCAAAGAGACTTTGCAAAAGAAAATTATGAAAGAATCCAGAGATTATGGGAAAATAATATTGGTTCAGAAATTCAATTTCTAAAAAGTAAGTCAGATTTTGAATCAATTCAAAAAGGTGTTGATCAGATGAGAGATATGCTTTCAAAGACAAAAATTTATGCTCCTTTCACAGGAGTAGTTGATGAGATAATAGCGAACCAAGGATCAAATCTAATTCCAGGTATAACTAATATCCTAAGGCTAGTAAATCTAGAGGATGTGTATGCAGAGGCATTTGTTTCTGAAAAGTATATTTCAAATATTAGTAATGGCACAGAAGCAATAGTAAAAATTCCTCTGTTAAATAAAGAGATAAAATCTGAAGTTACACAGACAGGAAACTTTATTGATCCAAATAACAGGACATTTAGAATAGAAATCCCAGTTGATAATAGTGATAGAAGAATTAAACAAAATTTAGATGCTAAAATTAAAATAAATACATACAAAAAGGATAATGCTGTAGTTATTCCACTAAGAATAATTAGAGAAGATGCTGAAGGAAAAAATTATATATACTTAATGGATGAAGATAAGAAAGATGATGTATATATAACTAGAAAAGCTATAATAAGAATCGGTAATAAAAGCAATACTGATGCCGAAGTAATTGAAGGCTTAAATTTTGGAGAAATAATTGTCTTAGAAGGTGCAAATTTAGTGGAGGATGTTCAAAGGGTTAAACTAATTAATTAAAATGAATAAAAAGAACAGAGAATTTTTCTTATCGTCTTGGGCAATTGAGAATAAGACCATCATATACATACTGATGGTAATATTTTTAGTGTCTGGAATTAATGCATATGATACTATGCCCAGAGAGCCCTTTCCAGAGATAAATACTACAAATGTGTTCGTATCAACAGTATTTCCAGGTAATAGTGCAGAAGAAATAGAAAAATTAGTTACAAATCCATTAGAAGAAGAGATTAAGGGTGTAAAAGGTCTTGAAGAAGTTGAGTCAAGCTCTTACGAAGGTGTATCTGTAATTAATGTTGAATTTGACGATGAAGTACCAATTGAAGTTGCCAGACAAAGAGTAAAAGATTTAGTAGATAATGTTACAGTAAGAGATGACTGGCCAACTTTTAACAATTCAAAAATTGACCCCAGTGTAACAGAATTTGATTTTGCTGAAAGATATCCTGTACTTAATATAACATTAATTGGGGACTATACTGTAGAAGAGTTAAAAAGTTATGCTGAATACCTTGAACTCCGAATAGAGAGATTACCAGAGATCAAATCTGTAGAGATTAGGGGATTACAAGACTTTGAAGTTGAAGTAGCAGTAGATCCATACAGAATGAATTCTACGAACACAAGTTTTGGTAATATAATATCCGCAATTTCTCAAGAAAATGTTACGATATCTGCTGGAAATATAGTTTCAGATGGTCAAAGACGAAATGTAAAAATTGTTGGTGAGATTTCTAAACCATCAGAATTAGAAAACATAATAGTCAATAACTTCAATGGGCCTGTTTATTTAAAAGATATTGCTTCTGTTTCTTTTAAAGAGAAAGAAGCTACATCTTTTGTAAGATACTACAATAATAAGACAGTAGGACTTGAAGTAATTAAAAGAGGAGGGGAAAATGCAATTTTTGCATCGACCTCAATAAGAGATATTATCGATAAGGCTAAGATAGATTTCCTTCCAAATAATCTTGATGTCAATGTAATAAATGATTCATCAGACTATACAATAAACTCAGTTAATGACTTAATGAATAATCTAATTTTTGGTATAATACTAGTAGTAACTGTTATTACTTTTTTTCTTGGAATTAAAAATGCTCTTTTTGTTGGATTTGCTATTCCAATGTCAATGTTTTTATCTCTCTTCTTTCTATCATTATTTGGTTTTACATTAAATAGAATGGTTTTATTTGGATTAGTTATGGGGCTTGGACTTCTTGTAGATAATGGAATCGTGGTTGTCGATAATATTTACAGGCTGATGAAAGAGGAGGGGTTATCAAGGATTAAGGCTGCAAAACTTGGTATCGGTGAGGTTGCACTACCAATTATTGTTTCAACTGCCACAACAATTGCTGCATTTATTCCACTGGGAACTTGGCCAGGAATTATTGGTGAGTTTATGATTTATTTTCCAATAACACTGTCTGCAATTTTAGGTTCATCATTAATAGTAGCAATCTTTTTCAACTCAATGTTAGTATCAAGCTTTATGAGTACTAATGAAGATAATTTTTCAAATAAATTTTTATTTAGAGCAACATATTTTTTAGGTACACTGGGTGTAATTTTTATAATTTTTAGTAGTACTAGAATCTTTGGATCAATTTTTTTGCTAATATGTTTATTCTTATGGTTTTACAAATATTTTTTAAGAAATCAACTATTTATATTCAGAGAAAAGGTTCTCCCTGTTTTAGAAAATAATTATTCTAAATTCTTGACATATGCTTTATCTGGCATAAGGCCATATATATTTTTGTCTGGGACTTTTTTACTGTTTATTTTTTCTATTGTATTAATGGGTGTTTTCCCACCTAAAATTGAGTTTTTTCCTGATAATGAGCCTCAACAAATATTAGTGTCAATTGAGTACCCCGAAGGAACTGATATTTTAAAGACTAATGAAACTTCAAAACTTGTTGAGAAGGAGATCTATAAGGTTATAAATAGACCTGAATATAATGACAATGGTTATAATTTCATTGTTGAATCATCAATTACAAATGTTGGGGAAGGGGCATCAGTTTCTTCTTCAGGATCAGGTACTCCTCATAAATCTTTAATAACCATGACAATGAGAGAGTTTAAATATAGAAGGGGGTTGTCAAGTGAAGATTTAAGAAAAGAAATTCAACTTAATTTAACTGATAAGTTTCCTGGTATAGCTATTCTTGTAGAAAAAGATTCGCAGGGGCCACCTTCAAGTTACCCGGTTAATATAGAGATATATGGAGATGATTATGAAGAATTAATTGAAACTGCAATTTCTATGAAAAATTTCCTAGATCAAGAAAATATAGAAGGGATAGAACAGCTAAAAATTGATGTAACTAAAAGTAAACCAGGACTTGAATTTACTGTTGATAAGATGAAGGCTGGAGAACTAGGTATTCCAGCTGGACTAGTTGGTCAAACAATTAGAAACTCAATAATTGGAACAAAAGCTGGTGTTTATAAACAAGATGGAGAAGACTATGAGATTAATGTTCGTTTTGATAATGAATTTAAGAATGACTTTAACTCAATTCTAAATCAAAATATAACTTTTAGAGACCAATCATCAGGGATGACGAAGGATATACCAGTTGCATCAATAGTTGAAGAGAAGAATATAGCATCATTTAATGCTATAAAGCATATTGACTTACAAAGAGTTGTTACTTTGTACTCATCAATATTAGCAGGTTCAAATGCAAATCAGATAGTTAACACAGCTGAAATTGCGCTAAGTGGATTTGAGACTAAAGAGGGTGTTTCTTTTAAATTTACAGGTGAGATAAAAGAGCAAGATGAAAACCAAGAGTTTCTCTCATCCGCTTTATTAACTGCTATATCTTTAATTGTTTTATTACTAGTTTTCCAGTTCAACTCAATCTCTAAACCTTTAATTGTACTACTATCAATTGTATTAAGCTTTACTGGTGTTTTCCTAGGAATAGTAATCTTTAATTTAACCTTTAGCATTTTAATGACGATGTTAGGTATAATTTCATTAGCTGGGATTGTAGTTAATAATGCCGTTGTACTAATTGACTATACAGATCTATTATTTAAAAGAAAAAAAATTGATTTAAACCTTTCTAAAGACAAACTAATTGACAAAAGTTCAGCACTTGAACTGGTTAAAATAGCAGGAAAAGCAAGACTTAAACCAGTACTGTTAACTGCAATTACAACAATTTTTGGTCTAGTCCCTCTTGCTGTTGGTCTAAATATTGATTTCTTCACATTATTATCTGATTTTAACCCTAATATTTACCTAGGTGGAGATAATGTAATTTTTTGGGGCCCATTGGCATGGACAGTTATATTTGGAATTACATTTGCAACTTTTTTGACTTTAGTAATAGTACCCTCAATGTATTACTTGATTCATTTAGGCAGAATCAAACTAAAAAATATCTAGTTATATTTACATATAATTAATATGAATCGAACTAACAATTGCGGGGAATTATCAAAAACTAATTTAAATCAAAATGTCAAACTTTCTGGCTGGGTAAATAAGGTTAGAGAGAAAGGGTTTATTATTTGGGTTGATTTAAGAGATAGATACGGGATTACACAATTAGTGTTTGATAAAGAAAGATCTAGTGAGGAATTATTCTCTGCTGCTACTCAGCTTGGTAGAGAGTTTGTAATCGAGGTTGTAGGAACTGTAATTGAAAGAAAAAATATTAATGAAAAGATAAGTACAGGTGAAATAGAAATTCTTGTGTCTAGTATGGAGATTTTAAATAAGTCTATCGTTCCACCTTTTACTCTTGAAAATGAATCTGATGGTGGTGAAGAATTAAGAATGAAGTTTAGATATCTTGATATTAGAAGACAACCCGTAAAAGAAAATTTAATATTTAGACACGAGTTATCATTGGAAGTAAGAAATTTTCTTTCTGAAAATGGATTCATTGATATAGAAACACCTTGTTTAATAAAATCTACTCCAGAAGGTGCAAGAGATTTTATTGTTCCAAGTAGACTAAACCCTGAGCATTATTATGCTTTACCTCAATCACCTCAAATATTCAAGCAATTATTGATGATAGGTGGAATTGATAAATACTATCAAATTGTAAAATGTTTTAGAGATGAAGATTTAAGAGCTGATAGACAACCAGAATTTACTCAAATTGACTGTGAAATGTCTTTTGTTAATCAAGAAGATATATTTCAACAGTTTGAAGGATTAATGTCAAGACTATTCTCTAGATTTTTAAATCAAGATAATGTTAAGTTTGAAAGAATGACTTATAATGATGCTATTGAAAATTATGGAATTGATAAACCTGATCTTAGATATGATTTAAGAATTAATGATATAACAAATGAAGCAAAGGGCTTCGGCTTTCAAGTTTTTGATAATAATAGTTTTTCATGTTGCGTTAATGTTGAAAATAAATCTGAACTTACAAGAAAGGAAATTGATAATTTAACCGATTGGATTAAAAGACCACAAATTGGAGCTACTGGACTTTTGTGGATTAAACATAATTCAGATTCTACAATTAAATCTTCATTTGATAAGTTTTTTTCTGAAAAAGATTTAAAAGCAATTTTGGATAGAGTATCATCAAAACCGGGTGATATATTATTTATTATATCAGGTAACAAAAAAGAATCTTTGATGCAAATGGGCTCCTTAAGAATAGAACTTGCAAAAAGATTTGAATTAATAGATTACGAAAAAACATGTCCAATATGGGTAACTGATTTTCCTCTTTTTGAATGGGATGAAGATGAAAAAAGATTCTTTTCAATGCATCATCCATTTACGTCAGCAAAACCTGAACATCTAGAATTATTAGATACAGAACCGGAAAGAGTGATTGCAAATGCATATGATTTAGTTCTTAATGGGAATGAAATAGGTGGAGGTTCAATAAGAATTCATAATTTTGATACTCAAATGAAAATATTTGAGCTTCTAGGTATGAGTAAGGAAGAATACACTAGTCAATTTGGATTTTTAATTGATGCGTTAAAGTATGGTGCTCCACCTCATGGAGGTATTGCCTTTGGACTCGATAGACTTGCTGCTGTTCTTAAAGGAAAAGATGTAATCAGAGATTTTATCGCATTTCCAAAAAATAACTCTGGTAAGGATCTTATGATTGACGCACCGTCTAAATTAACTAAAGAACAATTAAAGGATCTGGAAAATTAAAATATTTGAAAATTTTAGTTAAAATATTGTCTTATTTAGTTTTTTTTGGAATCTTTACTGGGATCTTTTTTAAAGAAATTATTGGCGACCAAGTTGGTGATATTATAATCGGTGTATCTGTCCTTACAGGAACCTGTATATTTATGCCTTTATTTCTTGCGCATAGATGGAAAGGAAAAAAATTAAAAGATTATACTCTTAGTGAAGAGAATATTAGAAAGATGAGAGAAAAAGCTGATGAATTTTAATCTCTAATTTTTTTAAAAAATTTATTTAATAAATCTTTTGACTCAATCTCCATAATTCCTGAAATTGTTTTAATATTTCTGTCCATTTCTAAATTATAACTTGAAAAACCTCTTTTTTTATCTGAAGCTGCATAAACTACAGTATCAATTTTAGACCAGTAGATTGCACCATAACACATTAAACAAGGCTCTAGAGTGCAGTAAAGAATACATTTATTTAAGTTCTTAGAATTTAAAAAGTTTTGTGCAGATGTAATTGCAATAAGTTCAGCATGTGCAGTTGAGTCATTAAGTAACTCAACCATGTTTGATGATTTAGAAATAATTTCATTTTCATAAACTATAACACATCCAACTGGAACTTCATCTTTGTAGAATGCATATTTTGCTTCTTCAAATGCTTTTTTCATAAAATAGCTATGGTCTTTTTTCATATTGCTAATTTACAAAATAGGTGTATTGATTTTCGAATAGATATCTTCGTATATTGAAATAAAATATTTTCAAAGTTTTAATGAAAAGTTCAAAAAAGCTTTTTTTACTTGATGCTTATGCCCTAATATACAGAGGTTATTATGCTTTTATTAAAAACCCCAGAATTAATTCAAAAGGAACGGATACTTCTGCAATATTGGGATTCATGAACTCTCTTTTAGAAATAATAAGGACTCAAAATCCTGATTACATTGCAGTTGCTTTTGATAAAGGTGGTTCAGTAACCAGATCTGAAATGTTCACAGATTACAAAAGCAATAGAGATAAAACACCAGAGCCAATAATTGTTGCAATACCTTACATTAAAGAAATTCTGAAGTCAATGAATATTTCTGTTCTTGAAAAAGAGGGCTACGAAGCTGACGATGTAATTGGAACTGTTGCCAAAGATGCTGAGATCAATAATTTTAAAGTATATATGGTAACTCCTGATAAGGATTTTGCTCAGCTTGTATCTGATAATATTTTTCTATGTAAGCCAGCTAGAATGGGAAATAGTATGGAAATATGGGGAGTTGACGAAGTTAAGGATAAGTTTGAAGTGGATTCACCCGAACAAGTAATTGATTATCTAGGCATGATGGGAGATTCTGTTGATAATATTCCTGGACTACCTGGTGTCGGAGATAAAACTGCAAAAAAATTCATAAAGCAATATGGAAATTTAGAGACACTTCTTGAAAAATCATATGAAATAACAGGAAAACTAGGAGAGAAAATTACGGATAATAAAGAGCTAGGTGTTTTATCAAAAAAATTAGCACGAATAATTCTTGATGTCCCTATTGAATATTCATTAAGTGACTTTAAACTATCGGATCCTGATAATAAAAGTGTCATGAAAATTTTTGATGAACTAGAATTTAAAAGAGTGAAAGAGACTTTTTTTAAAATTTTTGGATTTAATGAAACTAAAGAAAATAATAAAGAGCTTATTCAGGGTGACTTATTTAATGATAATGATTTAGAACAAGATAAATCAAACCTTATTAAAAGTGATTCATACTATCAAAGAATTGATTCAAATAAAGAGTTAGAATATTTAATGACTAAACTTTTAATCCAGGATTTGGTAGCATTTGACACAGAGACAGAAAGTTTAAACTCACTAGATACTGAAATAGTAGGCATTTCATTTTCATGGACAGAAAAAAAAGGTTTTTATGTACCTATTGCTAATAATAAATCTCTTCAAAAAGAATACTTTGATATTATGAGACCTTTTTTTGAGAGCGATCAGATTATTAAAGTTGGGCATAATCTGAAGTTTGATATTAAGGTATTGTTTAAATATGATATTTCGGTCTCAGGGCCATTATATGATACTATGGTAGCTCACTACCTTATCAATCCTGACATGAGGCATAACCTTGATACATTATCAGAATCTTATTTGAATTATTCACCAATATCTATTGAAACGCTAATAGGTAAAAAAGGTAAAAATCAAGGATCAATGAGAGATGTGCCAATTAAAGAAGTCACAGATTATGCCTCAGAAGATGCAGATCTTGCTCTTCAATTAAAGAAAGTTTTCGATAAAGAGTTAAATGAAAACGGAGTTAAGGATATTTTCAATGATATAGAAATTCCTATTATCAATGTCCTTGCAGATATGGAGAAAGAGGGAATTAGCATAGATAGGTCATACCTAAGTAAATTAGATAAAGAATTTGAGATAGAACTTAGTAAATTAAAAAGAGGCATTTTTGAAAAGTCTGGTGAAGAGTTTAACCTTAATTCTCCTAAACAACTTGGAGATATCCTCTTTGAAAAGCTAAAATTAGTCTCAAAACCAAAAAAGACTAAAACCGGTCAGTATTCAACCTCTGAAGAGGTTTTATCTAGTTTAGCAAGTGATCATGAGATTATTAGAGACATATTAGAATGGCGATCGTTAGACAAACTTCAGAATACATATGTGAGATCTCTACCAAATGAAGTAAGTAATAGGACAGGAAGAATTCATACAAAATTTAATCAGACTGTTACAACAACAGGCCGTTTAAGTAGTAATAATCCTAATTTGCAGAATATCCCAATTAGAACACAGAATGGTCAAAGAATAAGAGAAGCATTTATTCCCAGAAGTGAAGAATTTGAGCTCTTAGCTGCTGATTACTCCCAAATTGAGTTAAGGGTTATAGCTTCAATTAGCAAAGATGAAAATATGGTTGATGCATTTATAAAAAACCAAGATATTCATACTATAACTGCCGCTAAAATTTATAATGTAGAACCAGATGATGTTTCAAGAGAACAAAGAGGGAATGCTAAGACTGTCAATTTTGGAATAATATATGGTGTATCTGCTTTTGGACTGAGTCAACAAACAAGCCTATCTAGATCTGAATCAAAGATTATGATTGACAACTACTTTGAAAATTATCCTGGACTTAAAGATTATATGTCCAGTCAAATTGATTTTGCAAGAAACAATGGATATGTTCAAACTATAATGGGAAGAAGAAGATATTTACAAAATATTAACTCTCAGAATAACATGCTAAGAAGTGGTGCTGAAAGAAATGCAATCAACGCCCCTATTCAAGGAAGTGCAGCGGATATTATCAAAATTGCTATGATTAGAGTTCATGAAAAGTTTAAAGAACAGTCTTTAAAATCTAAAATGTTACTTCAGGTTCATGATGAACTTGTTTTTGATGTACATAAATTAGAAAAAGATATAGTTAAAAATATTGTCAAAGACACAATGGAATCAGCTGTTAAGCTGCTTGTTCCTCTTAAAATTGATTTAGAATTTGGAAAAAACTGGTTAGAGGCACATTAATTAAAAAAAAGTTTTTTTAAAATTTTTTATAATTGTACATTTGCACGCCTAGATTTTAATCTATTATGACTAAAACGAGTTATAAAACTATATCGGCTAATAGCAAAACAGTCAATAAGGAATGGGTTCTTGTTGACGCTGCCGAGCTTCCATTGGGGAGAACTGCATCAATAGTTGCAACCCTTTTAAGAGGAAAGCATAAGACTAACTTTACACCTCATGTTGATTGTGGTGATAATGTAATTGTTATTAATGCTAATAAGGTTGAACTCTCAGGTGATAAATGGAGCCAAAAGCAATATATTAGCCATACAGGATACCCTGGAGGGCAAAGAATTATATCTGCTGAAAAACTTCATCAAAAAAACAATATTAAGCTTGTTGAGAAAGCTGTTAAGGGCATGCTACCAAAGAATAAGCTTGGTGCTGAGTTATATAGAAACTTAAAGGTTTTTCCAGGGTCTGATCATAATCACGAAGCACAGAAACCAAAAGTAATCGACATTAATAGTAAAATATAATGGAAATAATTCATAAAATAGGAAGAAGGAAGACATCAGTTGCTAGGGTATACATGTCTGAAGGTAAGGGTAACATTACAGTAAATAAGAAAGCTTACTCAGATTTTTTTAGCACTGCTACATTACAATATAAAATTCTTCAGCCTTTCAATCTTACAGAGACAAAAGATAAATTTGACTTATCAGTAAGTGTTAAAGGTGGTGGTGTAAATGGACAAGCTGAAGCTATTAGACTTGCTATTTCCAGGGCTTTAGTTGAATTCAATGAGGAATTTAAGTCTGTTTTAAAATCAGAAGGATTAATGACCAGAGATCCAAGAATGGTTGAAAGAAAGAAATTTGGTCAAAAGAAAGCAAGAAAAAAATTCCAATTCTCAAAAAGATAAATTATGGCTAAGACCGACGTTAAAGAATTATTGGATGCAGGTGTTCACTTTGGACATTTAACTAGAAAATGGAATCCTAATATGGCACCATACATATACATGGAGCGTAATGGTATTCATATTATTAACTTATATAAAACAGCTGCAAAACTTGAGGAGTCTGTTAATGCACTAAAAAAAATAGTTCTTTCAGGAAGAAAAGTACTTTTTGTTGCTACAAAAAAACAGGCAAAAGATATAGTGGCTCAAAAAGCTGACTCAGTTAATATGCCATATATTACGGAAAGATGGCCTGGTGGAATGCTAACAAACTTTGTTACAATTAGAAAAGCTGTTAAAAAGATGAATGCCATTGATAGGATGAAAGCTGATGGCACATTTGAAACACTTTCTAAAAAAGAGAAACTTCAAGTTGACAGGCAAAGAGCTAAATTGGAAAAAAATCTTGGTTCAATCTCTGATATGACAAGATTGCCTGGAGCTATCTTTGTTGTGGATACATTAAATGAGAAAATTTCAGTCCAAGAAGCTCAGAAATTAAATATTCCAATTTTTGCAATGGTTGATACTAATTCTGATCCTAATGAAGTTGATTTTATTATTCCTTCAAATGATGATGCATCAAAGTCTATCGAAAAAATTCTAGATATTGTATGTAATGCAATTCAAGAGTCTTTAGAAGAAAGAAAAGAGGAAAAAGAAATTGCTGAACAAAAAAAGTTAGAAGAAGCTGAATCAGCAACTAAAGCTGAAGACACCAATGCTTCTGATAAAGAATAATAACCTTTAAATTTTACCAAATTGAAAATAACTGCATCTGATGTAAATAAGCTAAGACAATCTACAGGAGCCGGAATGATGGATTGTAAAAAAGCTCTTGAAGAATCCAATGGTGATTTTGATAGAGCAATAGAAGTACTTAGAAAAAAAGGTCAAAAAGTTGCTGCAAATAGAGCTGATAGGGAATCATCAGAAGGTGTAGTGCTTGCTAAGGTTAATTCAGATAATACCTCTGGAGTTATAATTTCGCTTAACTGTGAAACTGATTTTGTAGCAAAAAATGATGATTATATTCAATTGGCCCAAAAATTAGCAGATCATGCTCTTAACTTCACTGATAAAGACTCCTTTTTAGAATCTGATTTTGATGGAATGAAAGTTTCTGAGAAATTGTTAGAACAGACTGGAGTTATTGGTGAAAAGATAGAAATAGGTTCTTTTAAGTACGTATCCGCTAGCTTTGTCGGATCATATATTCATGCAGGTAATAAAATAGCTTCAATTGTTGGCTTATCAGAAAATTTTGATAATGCAGGTGATGTTGGTAAAGATCTATCAATGCAAATAGCTGCTATGAATCCAGTTGCGATCGATGAAAATGGAGTAAGTCAGGATATAATCGCTAAAGAAATTGAAATTGCTAAGGATCAGCTAAGACAAGAGGGTAAGCCCGAGGAAATGTTAGATAATATTGCTAAGGGTAAGCTTAAAAAGTTTTTCAAAGAAAATACCCTTATTAATCAGCAATTTATAAAAGATAGTAAAATAAGTATCTCACAATATATTAAAGGATACTCTGATTCAGTTGAAGTAACTGATTTTTCTAGAGTGGGAATATAATTGTTTATTGCGAAAGGCTTGTATTTATGATGCTACTCTCCTAATTTTATTTAAATAATTTTATTGAAAAGTCTATGAATCAAATTAAATCTATTTTTTCTTGGCTTAATGGGTTTCTAAAAAAAGCAAGGATCATAATGCTCAACATAGCAACAGCTATCGTTTTGATTTTTTTTATCATATTAATTTTTGTTCCGATAACATCTGTAAAATCTGAAGTTAAAGATGTAAGTGGCAGAGTACTATTTATTGATCCCGTAGGGACTGTAGTAGATCAAGAAGTGTTTAGCTCAGATTTTCTACTTGACATTGCTGCAGGATCTTCAACTGAACAAATTCAAACAAGAGATCTTATACAATTAATAAGAGCTGCAGGTAAAGATGAAGATATTCCTGCTGTGCTTATTGATTTCTCATCCACAAGCTTTGCAGGACCAACTACAGCAATCAATATTGCAAAAGAAATAAAGGCACTTCGTGATTCTGGTAAAAAAGTCATTGCTTTTAATGATCGTCTGTCAACAACTTCTTATCTCATGGCCTCTCAAGCATCTGAGATCTGGCTGCATCCTGTTGGGAGCATAAACATTAGAGGTATTGGTGGAGTTCGCGCATATCAAAAAGAGCTTTATGAAAATCTGAAAATCAATTTTCATAATTATTCTCAAGGTGATTTCAAATCTGCAGTTGAGTCAAACACAAGAACTAAGATGTCAGAAAAAGATAAGATGCAAAGAGAGAACCTGCTCAATCCTATTTGGTATGAAATGAAATCTCTTATGGCACAAGGGCGTGGTATTGAATTAGATGATATCCAATCTTTTGCAGATGAATACGTTGGATTTTTTGGTGAGGCTGAAATTGGAAATATTGCCTATGCTAAAGAAAAAAATATTATTGATGGTATAAAATCATTTCCAGAATTTCGTCAGTATATGATTGAAGAATTTGGTCTAGATAAAGAGGCTAAAACAGAGACTTATAAAACTATTTCTTATGATGATTATAAAAAGCAAATAAATGAAGATTACTCTAATAGTGAAAATCAAATAGCTTTAATAACTGTTGAAGGGGTAATCATGGAGGGAGACATCATACAAGGTATTGCAGGTGCTAATGGGATAGTAAAACAAATCAGGTCAGCTCATGAAGATGAAAACACAAAAGCTATTGTCTTCAGAGTCAATAGTCCTGGTGGGTCTGTAATTGCCAGTGAGATGATGAGAGATGAGTTAATTGCTGCTAAAAGAAAAGGGATCAACGTGATTGTATCTATGGGGGACTATGCAGCGTCTGGAGGAGTATACATATCAACTCCAGCTGATTATATTTTTGCTGAACCTACAACTATAACCGGTTCTATTGGAGTTGCAATTGCCCTTCCAACATTTGAAAATGCAATGGATTACGTTGGAGTAAATTTTGATGGTGTTTATACCTCTAAGTATGCAGGCTGGGATCCTACTCAAGCCATTGATGATGATTTAGATAAAATTTTTGCAAGTTGGGGAGCAGATGTATACGATCGATTTATCAACTTTGTAGCTGAGTCAAGGTCTCAATCATATCAGGAAATTAAAGACATTGCAGGTGGTAGAGTATGGATTGCAACAAGTGCTAAAGAAATTGGTTTAGTGGATGAGATTGGTGGAATAAATGATGCCATTACATATGCTGCCAAAATATCAGAGTTAGAAGATTATAAAGTTCAATATTACAGTGAGGCACCGTCTCCTGAGGAGTTAATTATCAAAGAGTTAATTGAAAATTTTGATGTTTCTCTTGGAAATACTGAAGTATTTTCAGCACTTAACGGTCTTGCAAGCCTATATGAAACATTAATGGGAATTCAACAACCAAAAGCATTATTAACCTGTAATGATTGTTTAGTGAATCTTGATTAATTAGAAAGGTAAGTCATCTTCCGTTAAATCACTGGGTGAATCTGTATCAGGTTCCATAGGTAAATCAGCTGGTGCTGAATCCATAACTTGATCATCTAAAGATTCTATTCTCCATCCCTGGATAGAATTAAAATATTTTGTCCCTTGATCTGGACTTTCCCACTCTCTTCCTCTAATGTTTATACCTATCCTAACTGTTTGTCCTAAGTTAAAGTTATCAAGAAGCTCGCAGTTATTCTGAACAAATTCAATCAATATGTGCTGAGGATATTGATCCTCGGTAGTTAATACTAATTCTCTTTTACGAAAACCATTGTCTCCGTATGTTTTTATATCTCCAATAAGTTTTATTTTTCCAAGTAATTCCATTATATATAAGATTTTATTTTGTTCATAGTTTCAATAAATTGACTGTCTGTCATATTAATTTTAGTATCAAAAGACATATCGTTCATATTATTTATCGGAATAAGATGGACATGAACATGGGGAACCTCAAGTCCAATTACACTCATACCAACTCTCTCGCAAACTACAGCTTTTTTTATTGCGTTAGCAACTTTTTTTGAGAAAATAATTAGTTCTGACAAAGTTTTGTCGTCTAAATCGAATATCTGATCAATTTCTTTTTTGGGAATACATAACGTATGACCTAAAGCATTTGGATTTATATCTAAAAACGCAAGAAAATTGTCATCTTCATAAATTTTAAATGATGGTATTTCTCCTGATATTATTTTAGAAAAAATTGATCCCATTATCTTGAAATTTCTAAAATTTCAAATTTAACATTCCCACTTGGTATCACTATCTCTGCAACATCACCAGTCTTTTTACCTAATAGTCCTTTCCCAATTGGAGAATCAACTGATATTTTTCCTTGGGCAAGGTTTGCCTCACTTTGCGCAACTAGCTTATATTTCATAACAGCTGAATTCGTTAAATTTTTAATCTTTACTGTTGAGTGAACAAGTGCTTTTGAAGAGTCTAATTTTGATTCATCAATAATTCTAGCATTAGAAAGTGTCTCTTCAAGTTTTGAAATCTCTAATTCTAGCATACCTTGGGCTTCTTTTGCAGCATCATATTCTGCATTTTCACTTAGATCTCCTTTATCTCTTGCCTCACCTATTGCTTTTGATGCAAGAGGTCTTTCAACATCCTTAAGATGATCTAATTTATTTCTAAGCTCTTTTAGCCCTTTTTCAGTATAATATGAAACTTTACCCATATTCAATGCAAAAATCCCCTAATAAATGGGGATAATTAGTTCCAATTTACAAAATATTTTATTTAAAACTTAATATCTAATCCTACTAGAATGTTTATTCCTGATTGTGGATAATAATATGTGCCTTCATAAGTCTTAAGTCCCTGACCCTCAGGCAAGTCATATGTGTAATAGCCACCATAGCTAGTGTATTTAATATCAAAAATATTATTCACTAATACTTTTAATTTTAACTCGTCTGCATAATTTGGTAGCGATAGTTCATGAATAAAGTTTAAATCATTTATGAAGTAAGAGTCCAACTTAGAAATTGGTCTATTAGTCTGAGCAAAAAATTGTTCACTGACATAATTCGATCTTAATGAGATTAATACTTTATCACTTGGAGAAAAATTAATGATATTATTAGCTATAAAACTTGGAGAATATGCCAAGTCTGTATCTCCAAAACTTTGAAGTCCTCCATCAAAACTATAGAATAGGTTCTTATTTTTATTTTCACTTAAAGATATGTTTGATTCAATATTAAGATTGGAGTCTATAAATATCTTAGCATCAAGCTCTAATCCCAATCTATATGATTCACCAATATTTGTTCTAATTTCATATCCATTAATATCTCTTTCACCAGTTAATACTAGTTGATCATCGTAAAGCATATAAAAAGCATTTAAATTCAATGAGAAGTTATTAAATTGACCTTGCCACCCAAGTTCAAAATCATCTAATTTTTCAGGATTTGGACTTCCGCTAGCATAGTCAGCTCTAGTTGGCTCTCTTTGAGCTCTTGCATATGACAAGTAATACTTATTACTTTCATTTTGATTATAAAAAACCCCTATTTTAGGATTGAAAAAGTCAAAGTTTTTGTCTATTTCCTCGTATCCCTGTTCAACATAACCAGAAACTACTGAGTAAGGAGTAATACTTGCATTATAATTGATATTTCTAAACTGTAAATCACCATAAACTGATAATTTCTCAGATACATAATAATCAAGTTTTGCATATATATTAAATTCCCGTTTATCTCCAATATCATCATAAAATTTTTCTTTAAAATTAGAGGATATTTTACTCATAGAGCTCCACATATACTCACCATAATGTTGACCATCATATATATTAAATGAGCCTCCAATTATTGCGTTATAAATATCTGTCTTCTGATTTATACTAAAAAGAAGTCCATAGAAATCATTTTCTAACTGCCTTCTATCTATATAATCTTCAGGAACAGATATACCATCATCATATCCTAAATTATAGTTTTCCCAGTATCCTCTTCCATAGGTGTAGTGTAAGCCAAGATTTGATATCCATCCATTTTCATACGATTGATTCCAATGAAGCTGATAGTGATCCTGTTTATAATTATCATCTTGATTATTATAATAAAGTGTATTCCCCATTTTATCATAATATTCCCCTGCAGGATTATACTTACGATTTGTCTCAAGAGTAGATGAATCTATTCCAAACCAAGCTTGATCAGTAATTTCATGCCCTGCAAAGTTTAATATCTTCAGTAAAGTATTTTCATCCTTATATATTCCTTGTAAAAAATATGAACGTAATTTTGATCCAGATCGGTCAATATACCCACCTGATTTAATTCTAGATAATCTTCCTGACAACTCAAATTTATCATTAATAAATCCTGTTGAAAATCCAACAGAATTTTTAACTGTATTGAAGCTTCCTAATGTATTATTAATTTCAAATGAAGGTTTTTCAGATGCTGCATTTGTTAAAATATTAATGCTTCCACCAAAAGCAGCAGGACCATTTGTTGAGGTTCCAACACCACGTTGGACTTGAATACTTTCAATTGAAGATGATAAATCGGGTAGATTAACCCAATAACTCATCATTGATTCAGAATCATTATAAGGAACACCATTTATTGTCACGTTAACCCTAGTTTGATCGGAGCCTCTAATCATGATTGAGGAGTATCCAATACCTGAACCTGAGTCAGAAGTGGTTACCACCGATGGAAGGTTTTTTAATAGTGCCGGTATGTCTTGACCTAAATTTGTTTTTTCTAAATCCTTCTTTGTAACATTAACAAATGGCACAGGAGTATTATCCTTTGCTCTAAGTGCGTTTACAGTAACTTCTTCAAGGCTAAAGATATTAGCTAGAGAATCTAATGTTTGATCTTTTTGAATGTCTTGGGAATAAACTATTGTACTAATAAGTACAAAAAATATGTATTTTTTCATAAAATTTCCTTTCACAGTATTACCTGTCTAAGTTCTATGGGTCTAATCTCAGCTTACCTTAAGCACCCCAATTTTAATCAAAGTTAATTATTTTTTTGATTAAATAGATGGCTCTTTGAAATCTTTTTTCAAAATCTGGACCGGTAATTATATCAAAGTTTACATGACAAAGCTTAAGTTCCTCTTTATGAGCAAAAAACATTTTTTTACGATCATTTGGTCTATCTCTTAAATCATCTTTGATCCATGAAGTATCTGTATTGAGAATAAGGTAAAAGTCGTATTTTAATAATTTTGATTGTCTAATAAGCCATGGATCACAGAATCCATCAAAATGAGTTTTTGACCATGCAATAGTTGTTAAAATGTTCGTATCACAGAATATTAATTTATTAGAATTAGTGATATTAGTGTTTTCTCTTTCAACTTGACCTCTAGCTATCTTTATTAGATCTTCTTTATTACACACTTCTTTTTTATCATCCCATTTTCTTTGAAGATAATCTCTTGCATATTCATTGACATAATTGGTCTTAAAATAGGATGCAAGTTTTACGGTCAATGTTGACTTACCCGTTGATTCAGGACCACAAATGACAATCCTCTTAATTAATGATTTGTTTTGAGTAAGATCTTTTTCCATGATATGTAGCCTAAAATTGCTAACACTGTAAAAATAATATACTGAAGTGAAGAAATAGTCAATCCTTTGTAGAAATAAAGTGGAACTGTTATTATATCTCCTATAATCCAGAATATCCAACTTTCAATCTTCCTCTTAGCCATTAACCACATAGCCACAAAGAAAATAGCAGTGGTTATATTATCAACATATGCTGTCCAGCTGTTCCATTTATCAAACTGAACGTATACAAAATAAATAAACAAAAGACTTCCTAAAGCTAAAAAGATCAATTGTATATATTCCTTTTTTTCAAGTCTAGAAACATTATTTATAAATACTTCATCTTTTTTTCTTGACCAATAATACCATCCATAAATGGACATAATAAAAAAGTATCCATTGATTATCATATCTCCTAAAAGAGAGAAGTTAAAAAGAATGTATACAAATATTCCTGTTCCTATAAGGCCTGTTGGGTATACAAGGATATTGTTTTGTTTTGCATATAAAACACTAATAATGTTCATCCCTACTGCAAGAATTTCAAGAAATATAAATGTATCTGAATAAGTTGAATACTGAGAAAATAAAAAATCAATTATTTCATTCATAATTAATTATTTGGTTGAGCATAGCAAAGGATATAATCCTCTATTGGAAAAAATGTTAAATCAAATTTATATTTTTCTTTTCCACTCATATAGTATCCTTGACCTTTATTGTTAGATATATTTTTTATTATGATATCATCAGAAAAAGAAACCCCTTTAATTCCTAGAGCTTTATATATTGATTCTTTTGCAGTCCATATCATTGTTAGATAATTTACTTCTGATTCATGTTCATTGTTCAGTTTTTCAGACTCGTTTAAAAACTTATTCCTAATATTAAGTATTTTACTCTCTTTTAGTTGAATATCAATACCTGTCTTACTGTAGTCTGAAAATACAATTGCTGCCATAAAGTTTGAATGTGAAATAGATATATTTAAATCAGAATTAATTGAGGGCTTCCCAGACACATCATATCTAATCTTATAACCAGGATTCTCTAGTTGTAAAGTTTTTCTAACTGCTAAAAATTGTTCTCTAGCTAGTTCATTTTTCCTTGACTTTATAAGATTAATATCATACTCATCTAGATCGGAATAATCCAGCTCACCCAGATTAACTTCCCATAACTTAATTTTTGTATTCTGATTTATTATAAAATCTTTAAGAAATGGCATTTGATTTAATTGATTTTTAAGTTTATTTTTACTCAATAAATATACTTATGAAAAATAAGACAGATAATAAATATACTGCATATAAAGTTAAAGATATTTCTCTTGCAGAATGGGGAAGAAAAGAAATTAAACTTGCTGAAGCTGAAATGCCAGGGCTTATGGCTCTTAGAGATAAGTTCAAAAAAGACAAACCACTAAAAGATGCAAGAATTGCAGGTTGTCTTCACATGACAATTCAGACTGCTGTTCTGATTGAGACACTTGTTGATCTGGGTGCCCAGGTGACATGGAGCTCTTGTAATATTTTTTCAACTCAAGATCATGCAGCATCAGCAATTGCTGCAAATGGTGTAGCTGTTTATGCTTGGAAGGGGATGACAGAGGAGGAATTTAACTGGTGCATTGAACAAACACTATTCTTTGGAGAAGATAAAAAACCACTTAACATGATATTAGATGATGGTGGTGACTTAACTAATATGGTTTTAGATGGTTATCCAGAACTTGTGGCTGGTATTAAAGGACTTTCAGAGGAAACTACGACTGGTGTACATAGATTATATGATAGAATGAAAAATGGCACACTTCCTATGCCTGCTATTAATGTGAATGATTCTGTAACAAAATCTAAATTTGATAACAAGTATGGTTGTAAAGAAAGTGCTGTTGACGCTGTAAGAAGAGCAACAGATATTATGCTCGCAGGTAAAAGAGTAGTTGTATGTGGATATGGAGATGTAGGTAAAGGTACAGCTGCATCCTTTAGAGGTGCTGGTTCAATTGTTACAGTAACTGAGATAGATCCAATATGTGCACTTCAAGCATCAATGGATGGATATGAGGTTAAAAAACTAGAAAACGTAGTTTCAAATGCAGATATTGTTGTAACAGCAACTGGAAATAAAGATATTGTTGATCAGAATTCTTTCATGATGATGAAAGATAAAACCATAGTCTGCAATATTGGACATTTTGATAATGAAATAGACATGAATTGGTTACAGTCTAACTTTGGAGATAATAAGACTACAATTAAACCTCAAGTTGATTCCTACAGAATTAATAAAGACAAAGAAATTATAATATTAGCCGAAGGTAGGTTGGTGAATTTAGGATGTGCTACGGGTCATCCAAGCTTTGTAATGAGTAATTCTTTTACAAACCAAGTACTTGCTCAAATTGAGTTATGGAATAACTTCAGAAAATATGAGAACAAAGTCTATATGCTTCCTAAAAACTTAGATGAGATGGTTGCCAGGCTTCATTTAGATAAACTCGGTGTTGAGCTTGAGGAATTGAATGAAGAACAAGCAAAATACATAGGAGTGCAAATCAACGGTCCCTACAAACCAGAATATTATAGGTATTAAGCCTTAACTGGCTCTATTGAAACAAAAGACTTGTTGTTTGATTTCTTTTTGAAAGTAACAATACCGTCAATCTTTGCGTGAAGTGTATGATCTTTTCCAAGGTAAACGTTTTCACCTGGATTGTGAACAGTCCCTCTTTGCCTTACAATTATATTACCGGCTTGAGCAAATTGTCCACCAAATATTTTAACCCCAAGTCGTTTCGACTCTGATTCTCTTCCATTTTTTGAACTACCAACTCCTTTTTTGTGTGCCATAATTAATTATTTTTTTGCAGCTGTCGTCTTCTTTGCAGCTATCGTTTTCTTTACAGCTGTCGTCTTCTTTGCAGCTGTCGTCTTCTTTGCAGCTGTCGTCTTCTTTGCAGTTTCTGCATCCTTTTTAGTAGCAGTTTTTTTTTCGCTTATAGCTTGAATGATGATTTCAGTAATTGCTTGCCTATGACCATTCTTTACTTTATAACCTTTACGTCTTTTCTTTTTGAAGACAATCACCTTGTCGGCTTTTTTATGAGCAACAACTTTTGCATCAACATATGTCCCAGAGAGATTTGGTTTACCAACCTGAACTTTTTTACCGTCATCAATAAGTAAAACATTATCAAAAGAAACTTTTGAGCCTTCCTTAGCATCAATTCTGTTTACAAAAAGTTTTTGATCTTTTGAAACCTTAAATTGACTCCCTTGTATTTCTACTACTGCGTACATTGTTAATTTTTGAATAGCAAAACTAATCTAATTTAAAGAAAAAACAACTATTTTCTTTATCATTTTTCCTATGAAACTGACAAAGACTAATAGTTCAAAAAAAGTTATAAAATTTGATGGGCAGAATATTTGTCAATTTTAATTATCTTGATTTAAGTAATAAATTATATTTCTAAATGTTTTTTTATGCAGATTACATCAGATACAATAAAAAAAAAATATAATTATATAATTGTTGGTGCTGGCATAGTTGGAATGACAGTTTTAAGTGAACTTCTTAAAATTGGTAAAAAAGATATTTTAATTGTTGAATCTGGTACCATGCTATCTAGTCAACCATACCCATCAGATAAGAAAGTATATTCAAAAAAATATATAATTAAACAAAACTCCCAATTTTCAGGAGTTGGAGGAGGTAGTAATGTTTGGGGATCTTTAAATGCAATTTTTGAAAAAGAACTAGTAGATAAATACTATAATTCTAAGAATTTTCCCTTAAAATATTCTCAATATCTAAAGTATATTAAAAAAACTAAAAACTATGGATTTCCAGATATCTCTGAGTTTCAACATAATCAAACAGATGAAGATGTTCTAAAGGTAAAAAAGTTTGTTCAAGTTACTCCTAATATTAGGTTTTTCAACTTTTCCTCAGTACTTGAAAATGAAAATGTTGACTTTATTCAAAATTGTTATGCTGAAAAAATAATAAAGACTGAATCTAATAAGAAATTAGCTTTTACGGTTAAAAATGATTTTCACGAAATTTATGGTGAAAAGATTATCCTATGTGCAAACACAATAGAAAATTATAAATTATTAAGAAAATCTAGTATCAATATTAATCATAAAATTCTAGGAGAGGGTTTTATGAATCATCCTAAGGGTGTAGTTGGAAGTTTGAAAAATAACAAGAAATTTAAAAAATATATCTCAAAAAGTTTGAAAAATAGAATTACATATTTAGGAATTCAACAAAAAGATTCTAGTTATAATCATTATTTAAATATTAATAAAGGGTTTAAAATTCCAATTATTTATTATGTATCACAGAGATTACTTGGAAGCCTGGAATCATATAAAGGAATTTTACCATTTTCGATTAATCTTTTCATGAAAAAATATGTGATTCTTATACTTTACTATTTAATAAGAATTTTTGAGAAAATTATAGATAGAATTAATTATGATCATGTTTATCTAGAATTATACAATGAGGTTAAATTCAATAGAAATAATAAGATTACATATCATAAAGAAAATAATAAAGTATATGTAAATTATGAGTTAGGAGATGGTGAGCTAAATGCCGCAAAAGATCTTATTAATATGTTTGAGAATAAGTTCAATTGTAAAATAAAATTTAAACCGAAATCAAAAAAAACTTTAAAAAAATTAACTTCCCTGGATGCAAGTCACCATATGGGTGGTGTAAAATGTGGATATTTTAAAGAAAACTCGGTTATAGATTTGGACCTATCTGTTCATGGTGAAAAGGATATTTTTATTTGCGGTGGGGCAATCTTCCCTTTTTCAGGAGTTGCAAACCCAACCATGTCATATGTTGCGTTAGCAATATGGCTTGTTGAAAATAAATTAAAATGATGACTAATAAGAAGCTTACTATAATTGGTTCAGGGAGAAGAGTTCAGCAGGATCTAATTCCAGTTTTAGTTTATCTAGGTTTTTTACCAAAAAATATTTCGATATATTCAAATAAAGAGAAAAGTATTTTTGTAAGAGATACTGTTTATAAAGTTTCAAGTATTGAAAGTTTAAATAAAAAATCAATTGAAGATTTTGTTTATGTGGCGATACCTTCCGAAAGTTTATTTGAAACTTTAAAAACTATATTTACAATTAATCCAAAAGCTAGGGTAATTTTAGATACTCCAATTTTTAGCTCAGAAATTGTCAAAAGTTTTGCAAATAAAAATATTTGTGTTGCAGAGGATGCAGCTTATCTGTCTGATTATTTAATTAAAGGGAATAAATTATGTCATTATAATATTTTATTTATGGACAGGTCAGCCTACTTATATCATGGGATTGCTTTTATTGAATCCATTCTGGATGAAATCATTTTTCATTTTTCTTTATTTGGTTTTTATTTTGCATTCTGTAGACAAGGAATTGCTATAATTAGGGGTGCAAATAATTATGAAAGAGGTAACATATATTTAAATTTCAAATCAATTCCCTTCCCAAATTTGAATAAATCAGAAATAAATTTGATTGGAGGTCTCTCTAATTATGATACTGTAAGTTATAGGTTTTTAGATATTAAAAGATTAGGTTTAAAGCTTTTAATTAGAAATTTTATTCAAGATTCAGGTAAGTTGATTAGTTTAGAGACTGCTAAAAATCAATTTAGAAAATCTAAAATGATTAATGTATACTTCAACACTTTGAAAACAATTATTAAAGGAAAATCTAATAATTTTTAACATAAAAATTTAATTAATAAAATAGGATAAAGTTTTATTAATTACTTGATATACACTATCAATCAATTTGTAACTATTTAATATTAAATAGTAAAGAATTTGTTTTATATATTTCATATATTTCGTATAAATCAATAAATTGAAAAAAGCATTAATTTCTGGAATTACTGGTCAAGATGGAGCTTACTTAGCTGAATATCTAATCAATAAGGGTTATGAGGTACATGGTATAAAAAGAAGAACCTCAAGATTTATAACTGATCGTGTTGATCATTTAGTTAAAGATCATCAAGAGGCTGATAAAAAATTAATTCTTCATTATGGTGACTTGACAGATAGCTTAAATGTAACAAGCATTTTAAAAAAAGTAAATCCTGATGAAATATATAATCTTGGAGCTATGAGTCATGTTCATGTTAGTTTTGAAACACCAGAATATACTGCAAATACAAATGCTATTGGATGTTTAAGAATGCTTGAATCAATTAGGCTACTTGGAATGACTGAATCAGTTAAGTATTATCAAGCTTCAACATCAGAACTATATGGAGATTGTAAAATAATACCTCAAAAAGAAGATACTCCATTCAACCCACAATCACCTTATGCGATTGCAAAACTTTTTGCTTTTTACAGTATAAAAAATTATAGAAAATCTTACAACATGTTTGCGTCTAATGGCATATTGTTTAATCATGAATCTCCTCATAGAGGAGAAACATTTGTTACAAAAAAGATTACTACTGCTGCTGCAAAAATATATTATGGTATTGCCGACACAATATATCTCGGAAATTTAGATGCAAAAAGAGACTGGGGACATGCAAAAGACTATGTTAGAGGAATGTGGAAAATATTGCAGTATAAAAATCCTGAGGATTTTGTCCTTGCAACGAATACTAATTTCAGTATTAGAGAATTTACAAAGCTAGTATTTAAAGAAATTGGAGTTGAAATTGAGTTTAGTGGAAAGGGAGTCAACGAAAAAGGGATAGCAACAAAAGTAGACTCAGATTGCTTAATTAAAATTGGACAAGAAGTTGTTAAAATTGATGAAAGGTATTTTAGACCAAGTGATGTAAATAACTTACTTGGTGACTATTCAAAAGCAAAAAGACTACTTGGGTGGGAGCCCAAATATAATATACATTCTTTAATTAAGGAGATGGTAAATTATGACCTTGAGAGATTTAAGCCATGAATAAAACCAGTGTGTTAATAATTGGTGCATCTGGTTTTATTGGAAAATATTTATACAGTCAACTTATAAATAATAAAAGTATAGATTTATATGGTACATTCAATAATTCAGAGCTTGACGGTTTAATTAGATTTAATTACAAGAAAAAAGAATATTTTAAAATTATAGGTAAAATCATACCTGATATTATAATTTGGACGGCTGGTGAAAAAAATTTAAAAAAAACAGAGTTAAGTTTATCCTCAACTTTAGATGATAATTTATACCCATTTATTTCTCTGTTAGATTCTGAATATATCAGCAAAAAGACAAAAATAATTTTCATTTCCTCGGACTATGTTTTTGATGGTTCAAAAGGAAGTTATACTATTTTTGACAAGACTAATCCAAAATCTTTCTATGGAAAATCGAAAGATATGTCTGAAAAATATTTAATTGATAATCATAAAAATTATAATATAATTAGAGCAGGAGGAATTGTTGGAGATGATTCTGATTTTTTAAAATGGTTAATAAAATCTTTTAGAAAAGGTAATTCAATTGAATTGTTTGATAATATTTTTTCTCCTACACCCATTATAAATATTTTCAATTGTATAGCTGACATATTAAATAATATAATTGATGATAAGATTATTCATATAACAGGTAATTTTGATATGAGTAGATATGAGTTTGGACTTTTAGTTTCTAAAACTCTTAACTCAAAGATCTCAATAATAAAGAAAAGTTATCTTGAGTCTGAATTAAAATTTTATAAAGACTTATCTTTAAAGAGTTCTTTCTTTTCAAATAAAAATATTGAATTAAATGATTATTTAAGTAGAATTTTAAAATGATTAAAAAACTAAATTCCCATTTTTCTTATAATGACGATAGAGGTAAAATTTATGGTATACTAAATAATTTTAGTATTGAGGAGATTAATTTTATTGACACTCACAAAGGCACAATTAGGGGGAACCATTATCATAAAAAAACAACTGAAATAATTTTTATGATAGGTGGAAATGTTGAAGTAAGATACCAAGGTATTTCTAAAAAAGGAAAATTGGAAGGTAAAGGTAGTATTATAGTGAGAAAAAATGATATTTTTTTAATTGAGCCATATATAATTCATACGTTTATAGCCAAAGAAGATTCAAAATGGATAAACGCGTTGACTGTAAAACATAATCCTGATAATCCTGATTTTTATAAAATTAATCTAACATAAAATTACATTTTGAAGCTAGGAATTATAATACCAACATTTCAAGAGGAAAAAAATATTGGCAAAACTATTTCCAAAATTACAAAACAATTAGATAGAAATAATTTGGAATATGAAATAATAGTTGTAGATGATCATTCCTCTGATGAAACAAAAAATATAATAAAAGCCTTAAAAATAAAGAATAATAAAATAAAGTTTTATTTAAACAAAAATAAACGAGGGTTTGGTAACTCAGTCGTAATGGGGATTGAGAAGAGTAACTCTGATTATATTGTGATTATGATGGCAGATAATTCCGATTCAATAGAAGACTTAATGAAATACTATGAAATTATGTTGTCAAATGCAAAGTTAGACTGTGTTTTTGGTGATAGATGGATTAAAGGAACAGTGAAAAACTATCCTATTTTTAAAAAAATATTAAACAGATCCGGTAACTTTGTGATTTCGAAAATTTTTAGAGTTAAATACTATGATTTTACAAACTCTTTTAAAATTTATAAAAGAAAATCATTACTGAAAATTTATCCAATTCTTTCAAATCATTTTAGTATAACTGTTGAACTTCCTTTAAAAATGATTACTAGAGGTTTTGAGTATAAGGTTATCGAAAACTCATGGGAGAATAGAGAGCATGGAATATCTAAAATGAAACTATTCAATTCTCTTATTACATACTCCATAATTTTAATTTACTGTCTTATTGATAAATATTTTTGGAATAAAAGATATGTAAACAATAAGTAGATTATATATACTGAGGAATTATAAACTGGCATATGAAAAGCAAAAATTGAAATTGCTAATTGGTAAAGAATAACTAATCCGAATAAAATCTCTTCCTTTGAAAAAAATATTTTTTTCCTAACCTGATTGATTATTGTTAAAAACGATATAATGATAAATGATAAAAAAATAAGTATTCCAAATATCTTAGTATATAGAGTATAAATTATTTGAAAAAACTCTTTAAAATCAATTTTCCAATCAGTTTTTATAAGAGTATTGAAGAACTCATTAAATTTAAAATTATAGAACATAGACTCTAATTTTCTTATTTCATCTATGTTAGAAATTTGATTCTGCTGAAAATTTCCTACATTTCCAACATAAAATGGGTCAAGAAATAAAAGCCTTGTCACATATATACATTTTCTAATCCATTCCTTTGGATTATTTTTAATAAACTCAAAAAACACCTCTTTTAGGTACTTATCTTCTTTTATAGTATTCCAAGCTTCATAATCAATATAATTATATTTTTCACCAAATTTTTCTATCAAAATTTTTGTTTTAAGAGGGTCTTTATCATGAGGTGTTATACCCCATACATTATTAGGAAGTTGACCTAATCCAATAAAAAAAACATGTCCTGAATTTGTTGAGTTAATCAAAGGTTTTCCGGTTTGCTTGAAAGTAAAAAGCATCCATGGGATTAAAAATATAAGTTGAATGAGTAGGAAAGACATTTTCTTTATTTTTATTTTTATTGATTTATCATTTAATAGTAAAATAAACAACATTATTACAATAGCTAAGTAAATATACTCTGATCGAAAATTGTGAAGAATACCAAAAGAGATAGCTGAAAATATAAGTTTGCTAATTTGACTTGTCTTTAAATACTCGATTAAAAAAATAATACCTAACAGAAGTAAGTTTGATGCAATACTTTTAGGCCACATTTGGGTATGATATAAAAACCAAGTTGATGATAACAATACAATTAACCTAAAGAAATTAATTTCTTTAAAAAGTTTATACTTGATTATTATTCGGTCTAGAAACACCAAATTTATAAATGTAAATGATTGTTGTAACAATAGGTTTATGAGTATACTCTTTCCTAGTAGATGAAAAAATCCATATCCCCATAGAGGAAATGTTAAATTTGGATATTTAAATGAATCAAAATCTAAAGATTTGAAAAATTTAGCATAATCTTCATAGAGATGGTT
>CABYAF010000007.1 GCA_902516925.1 uncultured Bacteroidota bacterium | reverse complement strand
TTGCAGTCGGAATTCTAAATGCCATACCTGTAAGTTTGCCTTCTAATGATGGAATTACCTTAGTAACAGCTTTAGCAGCACCAGTAGAACTAGGAATAATATTTAACAGTGAACTTCTACCACCTCTAAAATCCTTTTTAGAAGGGCCGTCAACTGTGAATTGAGTTGCAGTTGCAGCATGAACGGTTGTCATAAGCCCTTCCTCAATTATAAAGTTATCGTTAAGAACTTTAGCAATTGGAGCAAGACAATTAGTTGTACATGATGCATTGGATACAATTGTATCTGAAGATTTTGCTTCTTTATGATTGACTCCCATCACGAACATAGGGGCATCTGGACTAGGAGCAGATATTACTACTTTCTTTGCTCCAGAATTTAAGTGACTAGATGCTTTTTCTATTGAAGTAAAAATACCTGTACATTCAGCTACAACGTCTACACCCATTCCAGACCAATCAATATTATTTGGGTCTCTTTCTGCAGTAATTTTAATAGGCTTTCCATTTATTATTAATTTATTCTCACTTACCTCTACAGATCCATCAAAAGGACCATGAACAGAGTCATATTTTAGAAGATATGCAAGATGATCAATATCTAACAGGTCATTTACTGAGACTAAATTGAAATCATCATTATTAATTGCAGATCTAAAAACTAGTCTACCAATTCTTCCAAAACCATTTATACCAATATTTATTGCCATTTTATATTTATTTAAAAAATTAAATTGAAATTATATCACAAACTCTAATTAAGTCTTTATCTAATTGTTGACCTCCTTTGATAGCATCTTTAATAGGGATAGTTACCATGTTATCATCTATAATTCCAACCATAACTTTACTTTTATTTGAAATAAGACAATCAACAGCATAGACACCCATTCTTGAAGCTAAGACTCTATCAAAACTACTAGGAGACCCTCCTCTTTGAATATGACCCAGGATTGAAACTCTTATCTCATAATGGGGAAGATTTTTTTCTATATGGGATGAAAAACTAAATACATTATCACCTATTTTTTCACCTTCAGAAACAACAATTATACTTGAAGATTTACCAGATTTTTCACTCTTTTTGAGAGAATCTAGTAACCTGTCAAGCCCCATATCTTGCTCAGGAATAAGAACTTCTTCTGCACCTGCTCCAATTCCGGCATTAAGAGCAATATGACCAGACCCTTTCCCCATAACCTCTATAAAGAACAATCTATTATGTGAACTTGCAGTATCTCTGATTTTGTCAATTGCATTTACTGCAGTATTTAATGCTGTGTCAAATCCCAGTGAACATCTTGTTCCTACTAAATCATTATCGATAGTTCCTGGGATACCTATTGTCTTTATACCATGCTCCTCCTCAAGCAAAAGGGCGCCAGTTAATGAACCATTCCCTCCTATGACCACGAGTGAATCAATATCATATTTATCTAATGTAGACTTAGCCTTTAATCTTCCTTCTACAGTTTTAAATTCTAAACATCTTGCAGATTTAAGAATTGTACCCCCTTTGTTAACTATATTGTTAACCCCTCTAGCATTAAGCTTAACAAGGTCATCTGAGATTAAGCCTTCATAGCCTTTATAAACACCAAAACATTCTATATTATTATAAACAGCTGATCTAACAACTGCTCTGACCGCGGCATTCATTCCAGGTGCATCTCCCCCTGATGTAAGTACAGCTATTTTTTTGAGTTTATTGGCCATCATTAAAGTTGAACAAATTTAAATATAAAAATTTAGGATATTCAACAATAAAGACAAATTGTTAATTATTATTAGCAATAATTTTTGACAATAGACTTCTAAAAGTTTGAAAATCTATTTGGTATGATAAACCTATTCCTTGCGTGTAACCTAGCTCATCTCCGATATATCTAAATTCATTTTCTTTGTTAAAGACTTTTGCCCTTAATGTTCCATCGTCATTTAAGATAAAGTCAATCCGAACATCTCCGATAATTAGTGTTTCTTCTATTCCTCCAATTGGAACTCCAATTTTTCCATTAAATAAAATTTTATCACTTATTTTTGTTGATAGTGTTACACCAAATCTATCTTCAGTTTTAATATCCAATATTTCGCTTTTATCACCCTGAAGATAATTTAAACCTACTTCTAAGGGTCCCTGACTTCCGCCAAGTATATCGCTAAAAACTTCAGAGACCTTTTCATATATATTGTTAGTTACTCCTTGTATTGATACACTTACTTCGTTTATAAAAATACCTTGAGTCAACAATGAAATAGCCTGCAATTGTCTTACTTCTGGATCATTTAATCTATAATTTATCTCTGAAATTACTGTACTGCTCGTATTTGGAAAGAATATTTCAAAGTCTGGGCTATCAGGTTTAGTCAACTCACCTGTTAGTTTTATATCAACATCCGTTGGAATTTTTTTGTTAAAGTTTGGGTTATCTAAAAGAAGAGCAGGGTTTGCTCCACCAGGCACCTCATATGTTGCCTGAATATTCATTTGAGCTGAAAGCGGATCTCCATCCCAGGTAATAGTTCCACCCTTCTTTAATTGAAATTTTTTATCAATTAAAGCTAGATTTCTAAAATTATATATACCCTCATTGGTAATATAATCTCCATAGATGTTAAACTTTCCATCAGAGTCAATTTCCATTAAAAGATCGCCATTACCTTTTCCACTTATATAGCTTCCAGTTTCTTGATCAATTGTAATTTTTACTTCAGCACTATCATTAATTTGTAAGTTGATATTTAAATCAAGTGTCTTATTTATAATATTAGAAATGCTCTCTGAGTCTAAAGACTGTTTAGAATATGAATTTAGATCTGTAAAAGTGATAAAAGAGAAATCATCAACTGTATAATTATTTGACTGAGGAATCGTAATGCTTGTCCCACTTTTAGTCACACCATCTATATTAATTGATACTTGATTAGTTGGACCTTTTATTTTAATATCCCCTCCCATATAGGCTTTTCCGTAAAAAGCTTCATTCTCATCATATTCTTTGTTAAGTATATAAAGCCTTTCTGATTGAAAGTTGAGATCTAAATTCCAGTTTTTATAATCTTGGTGAGTAATCTTACCAACTAATGATGTTGGAAAATTATCTGATTCTGTTTTAATATTGACATTACTAAACTCAAAATTTTGATTATATAAGTCAATTTCTGAGTTTTCTGATAGGAGATATTCAATATTTAAATATGGAACTTTAAACTTAGACTGATTTAGGTATAACTTGCCATTGTGTTGAATGTTATCGGATTGTCCCCAGAGGTTAATTTCTCCTGAAACAATACTAGATATATTTGATATTGTATTCGAGCCTATCTTTTCAATAAATGATATATCAAAGTCTTCAATAATAATATCTATATCAATATTTGGATCTTCATCAGTTACTATTATAGATCCTTCACCTTTAACAGAGGTTAGTTCTTCTTTAGACAAGTCAATATTAATCGCATAGGAATTGTAATCTGTGTTACCAAATACATTTAAACTTAATTGACCAAGATCATAATCTTTAATTTGAAGATCAGAAAAATTAGAATCTAATCTAAAAGTTCTATTCTCTATACTTCTCCTAATATTTATATCGGAATTAATACTGCCAGAAATTGGATTTTTATTTATGTCAAAGAAGTTCTTAACCAAAACGTCAGAAATTTTAATATCAAAATTTAAATCATCATTATCTCTGAAATAACCATTTATTTTCAACCTTTCACCAAGAAAAGAGTCTATTTGAAATAAACCTTCACTTAATGATATTTCAAAATCAAATTCACTTTCTTGATTTATAAAATCTGTATCAAAAATTTTATTAAGCTCATAGAAGTTTTCAAGCTTAAATTCATCATTAGAGTTTTTAAAATACAATTCATCTAATTTCAAAAATGAAATTATATTATTTGTGTTTGAGAAGTTGATTTTAAGATTTGATTGTGTAGAAAATTCAATATTACCAAACCTATCTTTCACATTGATATCAATTTTACTGTCAACATCAAATACTTTTTTTGACATATTACCTGAAAGACTAGACTCAATGTTTATATTATCTGAGTATATTCCTAAGCTTCCATCTAGTATATTATTTTGTATGTATGAATTTGTGTTTAAGTAAAATTCATTATTGTTCTTTATTAAATTAACATTTGAGTTAATATAATTTAATTCCTTGGAGGAGCCTTTAATTAAAGCGTTTACATCTATATGATTAAGATCTAGAATTTCTAATATTTCGTCATTTTCTCCTAGCGTGTAACTTATATCTATTTGATAATTAAAGCTATCATCGAGATTAGCGGTACCATTAAGATTAAGTTTAGTTTCTGAATCCTTATCTTCAGTTAAACTAAAAGTTAAATCTTTATTTCTAATGTTTAGATTTCCTTTTAAGAAGGGCAAATTAAATTTTTCATTGAGCTGATAGTTCAAGGCCAGATATTCTTCATCAATATCTAAGTCATTTATTAAGGCATTTATTTCAACTTCTTTAGATAAGATATTCAGAATATTTATCTCAGCATTAAACTTAAATAATTCGCTAGACAATGATAGGCTATTAATAGTTAAGGCCTCTTTTGTCCCGTAAAATTCTATTTCTCCCGATACATAATCGTTTATTTTATAATTACTTTGAAATAATTCTAATAAGATTGGATTAATATTAAAATTTATACTAGAATTATTAATATTTTTTAATCTAAAACCCTCATCAAAGTTGACTGTAATATTACCTCTTAAGAAACTATCTTTATTGTTTATACTTAAATTATCTAAAGTAATACTTGAATTATTAAGATTTACTTTTGAATAAAAATCATCTATCGATAAATTATCATAAGATCCGCTCAGACTTTCTATATTAAATTCAATTCCATCTATATTCCTATTAATCTCTTTTATAGAGGAGTTCTCTATACTTATTTGATTTTGTATTGAATCATCAACAAATATCAAATAAGAGTCTGTTATGTTTAAATTATCAAAGAAAATATTATCAAAAACTTCATTAATATCATTTATATTCAAACCTTCCTCTAATTTTTTATCCTCTTTGTTAATAAAAAGTTTTAACCCATCAATATTTAGAGAACTGTTATATTGATAATCTGATATTAAAGGGATATACTTTGTACTTAATGATTCTAGTTGAATGATTGTATCAGAATTCACATCTGAAAGTATTATGCCAGAAATTACAAGATCACCCTTTAAATTAAATTTAGAATCTGAAATTTCAATAGTATTATCTGTATTTAGATTTATATATGATATTATATTTTTTCTAATGTAATCCTGAAATGATGGAGCATTAATAATCAAAAAAAATGTGGTTAATACTAAAAGCAATAATCCGGAAATGATAAAAAATATTTTTTTTGAATTCTTAATGATATTTCTTGTTTAAATTTGTTTTACAAAGATAGTAATGTCAAACAAAGATATCTACATACTAGGAATTGAATCCTCATGTGATGATACTTCTGCAGCAATTTTAAAAAATGGTAAAGTATTATCTAACATAATTGCTAATCAAGATATTCATAAAAACTATGGTGGTGTAGTACCAGAACTAGCCTCCAGAGCTCATTTATCAAATATAATCCCAGTTGTTGAATCTGCTGTAAAAGAAGCTAAAATTTCACTAAATCAAGTTTCTGCAATTTCTTTTACTCGCGGACCAGGGTTAATGGGATCACTAATTGTTGGGACTGAGTTTGCAAAGGCATTAGGCTTATCATTAAATATACCTGTAATAGAAGTTAATCATATGCAGGCTCATTTATTGGTACATTTTATAAATAATGGAAATGAACACCCTCCTTTTCCATTTCTAGGAGTTACTATATCAGGTGGCCATACTCAGTTAATTCTTGTAAAGGAATATTTTAAAATGGAAATATTAGGGGAAACTCTGGATGATGCTATTGGAGAAGCATTTGACAAGTGTGGAAAAAAACTAGGACTTGGATACCCTGCTGGGCCATTGATAGATAAAATTGCAAAAGAAGGGGATGAAAAAAAATTTAAATTTCCTTTACCAAAAGTTGAGGGTGCTAACATAAGCTATTCAGGGTCAAAAACTGCATTCATTAATTTCCTTGATAGAAATCAAATTAAAGACAAAAACTTTATCAGTGAGAATATTAATGATATTTGTGCATCAATCCAAAAAAACTTAATTGACAACCTAATGACTAAAGTTGAGTTGCTATCTATAAATAATAATCTTAATACAATAGTTTTTGGAGGTGGTGTATCAGCTAACAGTTATCTAAAAGATAGACTCAAGAAGTATTCAATTAAAAATAATTTAAAAATTTTTATACCAGAACTTGAGTATTCAACTGATAATGCAGCAATGATTGGTATTGTAGGTCATTTAAAATATAAAGAATCACTTGAATCTAACCTAAGGTCAACCCCTTCTCCAAGACTAACTTTCTAATGGATCTATTTTACTCAAATTATAAAGCTACAGATAAATATATATTCATGAATGAAATTGACAGTAAACATATATCCAAATCATTTAGAAAAAATATTGGAGATAATGTTAGGATAACAAATGGATTGGGTTGTTTATGTAATGCTGAGATAATTGAAAAAGGAAAAAGAATAAAAGTTAAGATTAAAGGTGTCGAAAAGTTTGAAGCACCTAATTTATGTATTCATGTTGCCATATCTCCTCTTAAAAATATTTCAAGATTTGAATGGTTTGTAGAGAAAGCAACTGAGTTAGGAATTAGTCAAATAACTCCTATAGTTTGTGAACATTCAGAAAAAAAGAAGGTTAATACCGAGAGATTAAAAAGAATTTTAATTAGCTCCTTAAAACAATCTAACCAGTTCTTCAAACCTAAAATTAATTCAATAAATACTTTTGAAAATTTTATATTAAATTGTGAGGATCAATTATTGATGGCTAATCTAAAAACATCTAATAAATTAAGTGAAAAGCTTTTTACTAAACCAAATATTTGTCTTATGATAGGGCCTGAGGGAGGTTTTTCTGACAGGGAAATTGATCTTGCAAAAAAACAATATATAAAAGAAGTAACCCTAGGTAATAGCAGGTTAAGATCTGAGACAGCCGCAATTTATGGTATGTCTATAATAAGATCAATAATTAATTAATAATTATTATCACTATATTTCAGATTAGACTTCTGACTCTCAATTGACTCAATAAATTCAAGTTTTAATTTATCTATCAAATCTTTACAAGTTGGATTATCATTTATTGAGCTAACACCGTGTCCTGCAGACCAAATTGTTTTCCACGCTTTTGCCTCAGCCTCAGCCATATCTTTTCCAAAATCTATTTTTTTAGAATCATTCCATACTTCCTCAGTTACTCCCATAGCCTCTAAACTAGGTCTTAAGAAATTAGCGTGAACTCCAGATACTGCTGCTGTATAAACAATATCTTCAGCAGAAGAATTAATAATCATCTCTTTATAGCCTTCTTCAGCCATACTTTCTTTAGTATTAATAAACCTAGTACCCATGTATGCAATGTCTGCACCCATTTGAAGAGCAGATGCAATATCTCTGCCATTTGATATGGCTCCTGATAGAATAATTGTTTTATTGAAGAAACTTTTAATCAATGATATCATCGCCATAGGGTTTTTCAATCCAGCATGACCACCTGCTCCAGCAGTAACAAGCACCAGTCCATCAACGTTTGCCTCAGCTGCCTTCTCTGCATGTCTTTTTTTAATAATGTCATGGTATACTAATCCACCATAACTATGAATTGCATTAACAATGTCAGGGACAGCTCCTAATGATGTTATAATTAATGGGACTTTATGTTTGACACAAATATCTAAGTCTGCTTTTACTCTAATGTTTGAGGGGTGAACAATTAAGTTTACTCCAAATGGTGCTGGCTTTATGCCTGTCTCATTCTCGAATTTTGAAAGCTCTTCCTTTATTTCAACTACCCACTCTTCAAATCCTTCTGAAGTCCTTTGATTAAGGGCAGGAAAAGTTCCAACTATTCCTTTTTTACAACATTCTATTACAAGTTTTGGACCTGAAATTAAGAATAGAGGCGCTGCAATCATAGGCATATTTAATTTATTATAAAAGTGTTTATCCATTTTTTCTTTTTTTACATGACCATTCAAAATCAAATTCAGAGACTAATTCTCCTTGTTCATCATATCCCCTTGCTTTGAACCAAGCTTTAGAGGTAATATTTTTTACAGTCGAATTTATTAATTGTTTAGCTATTTCACCTTCATTACAAGTAAAAGTTATTTTACCTACTGCTTTTTTATGAAAGCTTGACTTATTACTTACAAGAAGCATTGAGATATTAGCTTTAGAGTCTTGAATAGATTTTGTAAGTAACATACCAGTAGTTAACTCAGCAGCCATACCTTGAACTGCCCAAAACATAGACCTGTAAGGGTTTTGATTAATCCATTTAAATCTTACTTTAACTTCACATTTATTTTCATTAATTAGAGTAAGCCTCACACCTGTTAACCAGGCAGCAGGTAGATTTAAGAGCATCCATCTATTTATTTTACTTGGTGTATATTTCATTTATTCTGTTAAAATACTAAATCCAATATGAATATTACCAGTTTCTTTATCAACATACAGTTCTCTATCTTCTTGAGTTCCATGGCAAGTATCTATTGAACAAAATAGAGATCCACCTGCTAGTCTTACTTGATCTAGGTTACCAGGCTCAGTAATATCCCAAACATTTCCAACAATATTTACAGATTGGACAGAAGAAATTGGATATATATTATCTGAAACTATTAATCTATCATCTGAGGATACTAATTCCCAATACTGCTCATATGTCGGAAGTTGAACATCTGCCCATTTACAATACTCAATTGCATCTTTGTAACTTACTTGTGTTACAGGTAGACTATCAATTGAGAAATTGATACCATCTGGTTTCATCCAATTTGCACCATTGATAACTTTATAATCATAAACATTTTCTTGAACAAAGGACCAACCATACTTTTCTGCACTAGTTATATAACCAGTATCATTAATAAAGTCTCTGAATTCCTTAACTGAAATAGTCTTAATATTATAATCTTTAGGAGACGTGCATGAAGCAAGAGCAATAAATAAGATTAGGAATATTTTTTTCATATCAATTATATATAAAGCTTTTATCTAGTTCCTCCGAGTCTTTATATTTAATTCTAAGTTCTTTTAATTCTTGTGTTAAATTGTCAACAATATCCTTATAATTAGGATCATTATAAATATTATTCATTTCATTTGGATCATTTTTACGATCATATAATTCCCACTCATCAACATCATAGTAAAAATGGGTTAACTTATAATCTTTATTAACTATTCCATAGTGTCTTTTTGCCATATGAACTGAAGGATACTCATAATAATGATAATAAACTGATTCCCTATTCCATTTATCAGAATTTCCTTTTAATAATGGTATCAGACTTTCACCCTGCATATCTTTTGGTGCATCAATCATTGCAGCTTCTAATAAGGTTTGAGCAAAGTCAAGATTTTGAACCATTTCCTCATTTGTTGTTCCAGGTTTAATTTGATTAGGCCATTTAATCATTAGTGGGGTTTTGAAAGACTCATCATAAATAAACCTTTTATCAAACCATCCATGCTCACCAAGATAGAATCCTTGATCTGAAGTGTAAACAACAATAGTGTTTTTATCAAGTCCTGTTTCTTCCAGATAGTCTAAAACTCTACCGACGTTATCATCTACAGATGAAATGGTTGCCAAATAGTCTTGCATATATCGTTGAAACTTCCACTGCATTTTTTGCTTATTGGTCATATTTGGCCAATTTGCTTCAAAATCTTTACTGATTTTATCTAATGTGATATCATATTTTTTCTTTTGCTCCTCATTAGCTCTATCATAACGGTTATTAAAAGAATTAGAGCTAGGTTCAAAAAAGGTTCCATCACCTCTTGCATAAACAATTTTTGGCTCTACATTCTCCATTTTTTCAAACACTGAAGGACGAACTTTGCTGTCTTGCATGTATTGCATATGAGTAAGTAGATTCATCTCAGCAGTTTTTGCAGCAGTACCCCTATTGGAATAATCATCATAAAGAGTTTCTGGTTCAGGAAACTTTTTATTATAAAATTCAGCAAACTTTTCAGGACTTGGCCACCATGCCCTATGAGGAGCTTTATGAAGATAAAATGTTAAGAAGGGCTTATCATCATCTCTTTTATTTTTAAACCAGTTTAATGTTAAGTCAGTAATAACATCTGTTACATATCCAGTAATAATTGTATCCTTCTCTTTTCCTAGGAATCTAGGATTAATATAATCTCCCTGACCTGGTAGAATCAGAAAATCATCAATACCTTTCGGATTATTTCCAAAGTGTAGTTTTCCGAACATAGCTGTTTGATAACCATTCTTTTTAAATAATTGGGGGAAAGTCATCTGAGAATCATCAAATTTTGCAATGTTATCTATTTTTCCGTTAATATGACTGTGTTTACCAGTTAATATAACTGCTCTTGAGGGTGCACATATTGAGTTTGTTACCGAGGCATTAGTAAACAACATTCCTTCATCTGCAATTCTATCGATGTTTGGAGTTTGAATTAGCCTATCATCATAAGCGCTAATTGCTTGATAAGCGTGATCATCAGACATTATGAATAATATATTAGGTTTAACACCATCCTCTTTTTCACAACTGGTTCCAAAAAAAATACTAAATATTAAGACTGTAAGTAGATTTCTAATCATAATTATTTCAAATCTATTAATAAATCCTTTGCAATTATTAAATCACTTTTATGTTTTTTTGTAATCTGATCAATTTTATTTAAAATATCAAGATTATCTTCATAGATATTATTATTCTCGGAAGGATCATTATCAAGATTATATAATAATGGTGTTTCAAGTGTTTCCATTGGTTTTCCATCATATGCCTCATGTAAGTTGAGGTGTAATTTATAAGACTTATATCTAACAGCCATTAGTTCTGACCCCCAGTAATAAAAAAAACTTTCGGTCGGACTTTTAGATAATGATTTAAAAACATTACTTAAGTTATTGCCATCAATTATTCTATCATAAGGAACCTCGACATCAGCCAAATAACTGAAGGTTGAAAATAAGTCCATTGATGTTCCAATATCATCAACTACACCTGGCTTAACATAACCTGGCCCCCAGATTACGGTTGGAACTCTTATGCCTCCCTCCCATGTTGAGCCCTTTCCTCCTCTTAACATACCAGCGGTTCCTCCTTCTTGACCCATTTCTAACCAAGGACCATTCTCGGATGTAAATACAATAATTGTTTTATCCGATAAGCCTAACTTTTTAATTTTATTAATAATTTCTCCAACACCATAGTCTATTTCTTCTATTACATCCCCATAGGGACCTCCAATAGATTTACCCTCAAACATTTCAGATGAAAATAAAGGAACATGAGGCATACTGTGAGCTAAGTAAAGGAAGAAATTATCATCACTATTTTCTTCAATAAACTTTAATGATTCATTAAGATATCTTTTAGTTATTGTTCTTTGATCAACAGGTCTCTCGATAATTTTATTATCAAATATTAACGGGACATTGAAATTATTGTAATTTTTTCTCTCATCACTTTTCCACATATCCCAATAATTCATATTTGATACATTATCCATGTCATTTGAATAAGGTAATCCAAACCATGAGTCAAATCCATGATTCATAGGAAAATAATCTTCTTTGTTACCTAAATGCCATTTACCCACTAATTTCGTTTTATAATTTGATTTCTTGAGTTGTTCAGCAATTGTTATTTCAGATTGGGGAATCCCGTTTAAGGAATTTGGGAATAAGACTCCTCTTACATTACTTGTTAAACCAGTTCTTAGTGGAAGTCTACCCGTCAGAAGTGCAGCTCTACTGGGAGTACACACACTGGCTCCAGCATAAAAATTTGTCCATTTTTGTCCCTCAAATGCCATTTCGTCAATATTAGGTGTTCTAATATTCTTATTTCCAAAAACACCTATATCTCCATATCCAAGGTCATCAGCAAGAATAATAATTATATTTGGTTTATTGGCTTTGCTTTCATTTTGAGAACAATTAATGACAATTAAAGCTAATAATAAGATTACTAAAAGTTTAAATTTATTCAATTTGATAATAATAAATTTGATATATTAATTTACCAATTTTTATGAGAAAAAAATTATTTTTTACTTCAATACTTACAAGTTTTTTTGTTGTAAATAGTTGTCAAGTAAATGAAGCCATAAAACCTAATGTCATTTGGCTAGTTTTAGAAGATCAATCTCAATATTTTTTTCCATTTTATGGAGATAACACTATTGAGTTACAGAACATAAATCAGCTACTAGATAATGGAATTGTATATGAAGGAATGAACTCTCCATATCCAGTGTGCGCTCCATCAAGAAGTGCAATTATTACTGGCATGTACCCAAATTCAATTGGAACTGGGAATCAAAGGGCTTATAGTTATTACAGAGCTGAAAGAGAAGAACACGAAAAACAACTAGGATTTCCTTTCTACTCATCAAAATTTGCAGAACAGATTAAACCATTTACTCAAATTTTAAGAGAGAATGGTTATTACACTTCAAATAATAGTAAAGAAGATTATAATTTTAAATTGACAAAAGAAGCATGGGATGATTCCAGTATTAATGCTTCATGGGAAAACAGAGAAGGAAGTGAGCCATTCTTTTCTGTATTTAATTTTGGAATTACCCATGAATCTCAAATTTGGATAAGAGATGAGCAGAAGCTGCAAGTTAATCCTGAAAATTTAAAAGTACCTCCATTTTTTCCAAATGATTCGATTACAAGACACTCCATGGCAGTCAACTACTCAAATATACTAGAAGCCGACAAACAAATAGGAATGATAATTCAAAGACTTAAGGAGCAAAATCTTTATGATAATTCCTATATATTTTTTTATAGCGATCATGGTGGTCCTTTCCCAAGACACAAAAGAGCAATATATGAAACAGGTTCAAAAGTTCCGTTAATAATTAAATTTCCAAAAAGTATGAACATAAAAAATAAAAGAAATCTGGATCTTCTTAATTTTATAGACTTTGCTCCTACAATATTATCAATTACTGGAATTGATATTCCAGCAATATATCAAGGCAGAGCCTTTCTTGGTTCAAATAAAAACAAAAACAAAAGGAAATATTTATTTACAGCTAGTGATAGATTTGATGAAGTACCTGAAAAGATAAGGGCAGTAAAATCAAAAAGGTACAAGTATATTAGAAACTATAATATTAATATTCCACATGCTATTGATAACAAATACAGGTCTCAAATGAAATTAATGAGGCATCTATCTTATCTAAACGATAATGAATTATTATCAAAAGAAGAAAAGCTTTGGTTTAGAAATCCTAAAAGTTTTGAAGAGTTCTATGACTTAGAAAATGATCCTTTTGAATTGAATAACATTATTGATGATATCAGATTCAATAAGGAAATAAATAATTTAAGGGAACAATTAGATAATTGGATTCAAATGATAAATGATCCAATTAGCATTCCTGAAAAAGAATTGGTGAAATTATTAACAGATAATAAAACTATTCAAGAATAAGGTCTTCTATGTTGGAGAAATTCTTACCCCTTATTCTTACAAAACTTGAAATCATCTCCTTCAACTTATCTTTTCTAATTATAGACAAATTATTTTTTTGAGATGGATCTTCTTTTAGGTTATATAGCATGAAATCTAATGAATTACCTAGCTCAATATTAACATTTTCTGAAACTGCAGGTCCATTGTATGGGGGTATCATAACCCAGTTACCTTTTCTATATGCTGTTCTTGTTGAGGCTTCAATAATAAGTTCATCTCTACCTTTACCTTTATTGTTTATTAAAAGTTGTGAAAAATCATTTCCATCAGTTGACTTATATTTTGCTCCAACTAAAACAGAAATTGAGTTAAATAAATCAACTTGAGATATTATTTCATTTGAAACTCCTGGTTTAATTTTTCCTTTCCAATATGCTATAAATGGTACTCTTGTACCTGCTTCAAAAAGACTATATTTCCCACCCCGTAGTCCACCTGACGGAGTATGATCTCCTAGTTTTTCAACAGCATCATCATAATATCCATCATTTAAAACTGGACCATTATCACTTGAAAAAATAATAAAAGTATTATCTAATAAATCTTCATTTTGAAGAGTCTTATATAGCTCTCCAATCGACCAATCAGCCTCAACAATAGCATCTCCTCTTGGCCCCATACCAGAATAACCTTCAAATCTTGGATGAGGAGTTCTCGGTACATGAGGTTGTTGAAGTGAATAAAAAAGAAAGAAAGGTCTAGACTTGTTGGCTTTTATATATTCTATTGACTTATCTAGAAAATGATCAGCCATATTAATGTCACTCCAAAGTGCATTTTTACCACCTTTCATGTAACCAATTCTTGGCACACCGTTTATAATTGAACCATTATGGCCATGATGCCACTTCATTGTTGTCATTTCAGGATTTTTTAATCCAGTTGGCAAACCATAATCATCATGTTTATTTTGATGAAAAAAATTGACCTCAATTGGATCATTTGGATCAAGATTAACGACTTTACCATTTTCGATATAGACAGAAGGAACTCTATCTTGAGTGTCTGCCATAATATGAGAAAAGTCAAATCCAACTTGGTTTGGTCCAGGAGAAATATTTAAGTTATAATTTATTATACCTGAACCTGCAACACCATCACCTGAACCCAATCCTAAATGCCATTTACCGACAATTCCTGTGTGGTAACCCTTTGTTTTTAAAAGTTTAGGAATAGTCATCTCAGTTGTGTCAATTACTAAAGATCCACCTGTAATAACTCTTAACCCATTTTTTCTCCAAGGATAATTACCTGTTAAAAGTCCATATCTACTTGGACTACATGTAGCTGAGGTTGAATAACCATTATTAAATCTAATACCCTCATTGGCCAGTTTATCTATATTGGGTGTATTCAATGTCCCTTTCCCATATGCACTTACATCCCCATAACCTAAATCATCAGTATAAATTATAATAATGTTAGGTAGATTAAATTTGGAATCATTTGTTTTACATCCAATTAGTATAAATTGAATGAGTATTAGAAATCTAATTTTATTTATCATTTTCTAGAACTGGTATTTTAAATATATCCATTGATGGAGTATTATGTGCCTCTTTCATCATGTTTTCCATTTTTGTTACAATATCAGGATGCTTAGATGCAACATCATTTAACTCTTTTGAATCAACACTTAAATTATAAAGTTTTAGTTTTGATTCGCCCTTGAACAATCCCTTCTTAATACCTTTCCATTTATCAATTCTTATAGCCTGCTGTCCACCATATGAAGGAAACTCCCAGTATAAATATTTATGTTTTTCTTGAGTTTTACCCTTTAGAGTAGGTAGAAAACTAATTCCATCTGTTTTGTATGGAGGTGATACGCCAACTAAATCAGAGACTGTGGCAAAGTAGTCATAAAATGTGCTTGGATGATTAGACTCTGAACCAGAAGGTATTACATCTGGCCAAGTTACAATTGTTGGAACCCTAATACCCCCCTCATTTAAATTACCCTTTACTGTATTTTCTGAATTTAAAAAGGGACCAGCGCTATTAAAGAAATCAATATCTACATGCTTAATATGAGTTGGACCATTATCACTTGAAAAAATAATCAGAGTATTATCATATTTTCCAATTTCTTTAAGTTTTTTTACTAATTCTCCAACCTGTTGATCTAAATATGATATCATTGCTGCATAAGTAGCTTTTGGATATTGGTTAGGATAATACCCTGATCCTCCAGTATATGGCTTCTCATCTCCAAATTTCTCCTTATAAAAATCTACCCATTCAACAGGTGCTTGCAGAGGTAAATGCGGAATAGGGGAAGCATAATAAACAAAAAACCTATCATCTTTATTTCTTTCAATAAACTTTAGCGCTTCTTGATGTATTAGTGTTGGAGCATAATCTTTTTGATTATACTTAATATAACTCTCTTCATTATTAGGATCAAGATCTATTGATAGTCTTCCTTTATTGACAATTTGATTATCTAATATATGTCTTTCCTTATTTTTCCATAAATGTGTAGGGTAGAATGTGTGAGCCTGTCTTTGACAGTTGTAACCATAGAAGAAGTCAAAGCCTTTATTATTTGGAATACTGTTAGTGTTTGGAGCACCTAAACCCCATTTACCAAACATTCCGGTTTTATATCCTTGTGATTTTAAAATATCAGCTACTGTTATAATTGAATCAGGCAATGGTCTTTGTCCCTCCAATTCAGGATTATCAAACATAGCTTCAAAACTCCAAACATCACCTCTCTCTTTCCATTCATCATTTCCTCTAATTGGATTATTTCCAGAGTGAAGGCCTGTAAGAAGAATAGATCTTGAAGGTGCACAAACAGGTGATCCAGTGTAATGATCCGTTAAAATCATACCACTTTTTGCAAGCTCGTCAATATTAGGTGTCTCAATTTTATCTTGACCTAAAATCCCAATTTCCCCATATCCTAAATCATCTCCTAAAATGAAAACTATATTAGGGAAGGTGTCTCTATTTTCAGTTTTTGAACATGAAAATATTACTAATGATAGAAAGAAAATAATTGAATAATTCCTCATATAGTAAGAATATAGAAAAGATTGTTCAAAGCATAGTTTATCTTCAAACAATCTAAAAATGTGATCGCGATAGGATTCGAACCTATGACCGTCTGCTTAGAAGGCAGATGCTCTATCCAGCTGAGCTACGCGACCAAAATATGCGGAGAGACTGGGATTCGAACCCAGGCAACGTTTACACGTTGACAGATTAGCAATCTGCTCCATTACCACTCTGGCACCTCTCCAAAAGAGTTTACAAATTTAGATAAAAAAATGATCTGAAAAAGAATCATTTAATCTTGTTGTTCTAAAAGATTTTTCATCTCCATATAGCCTGAATTGTCTCCGATTGTACCATAAATATTCATCAAAGTTCTAATTGCCTCGATATTATTATTTATTGATATTAAATCTTGTAAGATTGGGACACATTCTTTGTATAGATTTTCTCTTAATCCTTTTAATTCATCATATTTAAGATTATCTGCTCTTGAGGTACCTAAGCTATTCATCTCATTGACAATGTCTTGTTCTCCATCAAGTATTAGAGCTACCAGGTTAAGATAACTATTTTCATTAGTTGGGTCTAATTCTATGGATTTTTCGTAGTATGAGATCGCAGCATCTTTTTCTCCTAGTTCTCCACTAACAACACCTAAATTATAGTATAAGACTGGATTGTTTGGCTCTTTTTCAATTGCTTCAGACATTGCAACTTTAAATGCTTCTTTGTTATCTAATTCAAAATATATGTTAGCAGCAGTAATAATAAGTCCGACATCATCAGGATTTGAAGATCTAGCAGCCTCGATGGCAGCTAAGGCCTTATCATTTTGACCAAGCTCTTTATATATTAAAGCAATATTTTTAACTATTTCTGGAAATTTTGATTCTGTTTCTTCCTCTCTTGGATTCGAGTAATCCTTTGACTTTTGCAATAATTTAAATTCAGTTTCAGAATTAATTTCGATTTCATTTCCAGAGCTTACTTCTGTTATGTAAAACTTAGTCTCAATTCCTTCATATTTTATATCTCTTAATTCTTCATAATATTGAAGTGCTAATGAATAATCTTGTGAATTAACCGCAGATGAGGCAGCATAAAAAAGATATTCTTGATTAACATCCTTTTTTAAGTCATATACCATTTTAAGCTTTTTTGCTGCAGATGCAAAGTCTTCTGTTTCATTATCACCAACAGCACTTGTTATTAGAGCAGTTTCAAGTTTATTAATCTCAGGATCTAAGAGTTGAACTGATATACCTAGATTTCTTGACATATCAAAAGCCTGCATAGCTAAATCAAAGTCTTGCATAGCAGTATGTATTTTTCCATAAAGAAGCATAGCTTGAGATTTAATTTTATTATCACTCGAATCAAAAGTTTCTCTAGATGAATCTAATAGGTCAATTGCTGAAGCATATTCGCCTGAAACAAAAAACTTATTTGCATTTCTAAGTTCTTTTTTTTGTGAATAAGAAAAAGATACTGCAAATAGTAAAATATAAATTATTAGTTTTTTCATTTTTTTATTATTTATACTGCGTCTCCTGTAAATTCAATATCATTAATATCTTCAATATCATCATCATCTTTCATTACTTTAGCAACTGCAGCAATACTATCACCATCCTTTAGGCTAATGACCTTTACTCCTTGTGTTGCCCTTCCCATAACTCTTAAATCCTCTACTTGCATTCTTATAGCAATTCCAGATTTATTGATAATCATTAGGTCATCACTATCAGAGACACTTTTTAAAGTTACTAATTTACCGGTTTTTTCTGTAATAGATATTGTTTTAACGCCTTTACCTCCTCTATTAGTTAACCTGTAATCTTCGAGTGAGGAACGTTTTCCAAATCCATTTTCAGAAACGACTAGAATATTTGCATCCATGTCATTTACAGATATCATTCCTACAACCTCATCTTTATTATCTTTAAGTCTTATTCCTCTAACACCAGATGCATTTCTTCCCATAGGTCTAGTTTTTCCCTCTTCAAATCGAATGGCTTTTCCAGATTTTACAGCAAGCATAATTTGACTATTACCATTTGTAAGTTTTGCTTCTAGTAATTCATCATCTTCTTTTATTGTAATTGCATTTATCCCATTAGTTCTAGGCCTTGAATATTGCTCAAGTGATGTCTTTTTGACTTGACCCATTTTTGTAGCCATTATTACAAAATGATTATTTACATAATCTTCATCTTTTAAATCTTGAGTACATATGAATGCTTTAACTCTATCATCTTGTTCTATATTGATAAGGTTTTGAATAGCTCTACCCTTTGAATTCTTAGAGCCTTCTGGTATTTCAAAAACTCTCATCCAAAAACATTTACCTTTTTGTGTAAAGAACAACATGTATTGATGGTTTGTACCCACAAATAAATCTTCTAGAAAGTCTTCATCTCTAGTTTTAGTTGCCTTCTGACCCACTCCACCTCTATTTTGGGTTTTATATTCTGTTAATGGGGTTCTTTTAATATAGCCTGCATGAGATATAGTAATAACTACTTTTTCGTCAGGAATTATATCTTCTACTCTAAAGTCACCTCCAGCATATTCAATTTCTGATCTTCTTTCATCTCCATATTTTTCTTTGATATCTGAAAGCTCCTCTTTGATAAGACTCATTCTTTTAGGCTTACTATCTAAAAGTTCTTTATATCCTTTAATAGTTTTCTGAAGCTCATCATATTCTTCTCTCAATTTATTTTGTTCAAGTCCAGTAAGCTGTCTTAATCTCATCTCAATTATAGCCTTTGCCTGAATTTCAGAGAGCTTATATTTTTTTTCAAGCTTTTGTCTAGCCTCTTCTGCATTTGAAGATTTTTTTATTAAATCTATAACATCATCAATATTGTCACTAGCAATAATGAGTCCTTCTAGTATATGTGCTCTTTGTTCTGCTTTTTTTAGCTCGAAATTTGTCCTTTTGACTACAACATCATGTCTGTGGTCAACAAAATGATGAATTAAATCCTTTAAATTTAGAAGCTCTGGTCTTCCGTTTACTAAGGCAACATTGTTTACACTAAAAGAAGATTGCAAAGGAGTGTACTTATAGAGTTTGTTAAGAACTATATTTGGAATTGCGTCTCTCTTAAGAACATATACAATCCTCATACCTTTTCTATCTGATTCATCCCTTATGGTTGATATTCCCTCTATTTTACCATCATTGACTAGGTCAGCTGTTTTTTTAATCATGTCTGCTTTATTTACCTGGTAAGGAATCTCTGAAACAATGATACACTCCCTATCATTTACATTCTCAATAATAGCTTTACCTCTCATTACAACCCTTCCCTTTCCAGTGTGAAATGCGTCTTTAACACCATCATATCCATAAATTGTACCTCCAGTTGGGAAATCAGGAGCTTTTACATATTGAATAAGCTCATCAATTGTAATATCATTATTGTCTATATACTGCATTATTCCATCTATAACTTCTGATAAATTATGAGGAGGCATATTAGTAGCCATACCAACTGCAATTCCTGAGGCTCCATTTATTATTAATGCTGGAACTCTTGTTGGTAATACAGTAGGTTCCATTATCGTATCATCAAAGTTTAGCTGGAAATCAACAGTCTCTTTATCAATATCTGACAACAAATCTTCAGATATCTTTTGCATTCTTGCTTCAGTATATCTCATAGCTGCAGGACTATCTCCATCAACTGATCCAAAGTTACCCTGACCATCAACTAGATTATATCTTAAACTCCATTCTTGAGCCATTCTAACCATTGTATCATATACAGAGCTATCACCATGAGGATGATATTTACCCATTACATCTCCGACAATTCTAGCAGATTTCTTGTATGAAGATGAAGATCTTATACCCATTTCATTCATCCCAAACAAGACTCTTCTGTGAACAGGCTTGAGGCCATCTCTAACGTCAGGTAATGCTCTTGAAACAATTACAGACATCGAATAATCGATGTATGCAGACTTCATTTCATCTTCTATTTTTATTGGGATTAGTTTTTCTTTTTCCATAACGGTATATAATTGCTAAAATACTTAATCATGAAATATTTTAAACTCTTTAATTAATATAAAAACATATAATTTATTAACATTATTAATTGAAAAGTTTTATCATGAAATAAGCAATTAGTATAAGTATTTTCTTTGTTAATTTATATTAATGATATATTTTAGTCAACTAAATAATAAATGATGGATGATAATTTTTCTTCAAGAGTAAAAGATGTTATTTCTTACAGTAAAGAAGAGGCTCTTAGGCTAGGTCACAAACAGATTGGAACTGAACACTTACTTCTTGGTATGCTCAGAGATGGAGGGGGTAAAGCTATCTCAATATTAAACTCAATTGAGATTAATCTTGATGAATTAAGAAAAAAAATTGAAATTTTAAATCCTGCAATCATTGATAGTGTTTCCGTTGGGTTAAATGAAAAAAAGAATCTTCATCTGACAAGGCAAGCAGAGAGAGCCCTAAAAACAACTTTTTTAGAAGCAAAATTATTTCAAAGCACAAATATTAATACAGCACATTTGCTCCTTTGTATACTTAGAAATGATAATGATCCTATTACAAAAGTTTTATTGAAATTGGATATAACATATGACAATGTTAAGGAGAAGTTCAAATCTATGATTAACGATTCAGGATCTGATGATATAATTGAATATCCTACCTCTTCTGCATTTCCAGATGAAAAAGATGATTCTGAAGAATCTAAAAACCCTTTCTCTTCGAAACAAAAGACCAAGTCTTCATCGAATACTAAGACCCCTGTTTTAGATAATTTCGGGAGAGACATGACCGCCTTAGCTGAGTCTAATAAATTAGATCCAGTCATTGGAAGAGATAAAGAAATTCAAAGAGTATCTCAAATTTTAAGCAGAAGAAAAAAGAATAACCCTCTTTTAATTGGCGAACCAGGTGTTGGAAAATCTGCAATCGCTGAAGGATTAGCCTTAAGAATAATTCAAAAAAAGGTTTCAAGAATTTTATATGGAAAAAGAGTTATAACTCTTGATTTAGCAAGTCTTGTTGCTGGAACTAAATATAGAGGTCAATTTGAAGAAAGAATGAAGGCTGTTATGAATGAACTTGAAAAGAATAGGAATATAATTTTATTTATTGATGAAATTCATACTATAGTTGGAGCAGGAGGTGCTACTGGGAGTCTTGATGCGTCTAATATGTTTAAGCCTGCACTTGCAAGAGGAGAAATTCAATGTATAGGAGCTACAACTTTAAATGAGTATAGCCAGCATATTGAAAAGGACGGTGCACTTGAAAGAAGATTTCAAAAAATACTTGTAGAAGAGACTAATAAAGATGAAACAATTGAAATCTTAAGAAATATTAAGGATAGATATGAGTCACATCATAGTGTAAATTATACTGATGAAGCTTTAGTTGCCTGTGTTGAACTTAGTCAAAGGTATATAACTGATAGATTTCTCCCTGATAAGGCGATTGATGCTTTAGATGAGGCTGGATCTAGAGCTCACATAAATAATATGGATGTCCCTGAGGAAGTAATCCTGATGGAGAAACAACTTGATGATGTAAGGGAATTAAAAAACTCTGTTGTTAAGAAACAAAAATATGAAGAGGCTGCTAAACTTAGAGATGACGAGAAAAGAGTAGAGAAAAAACTTGTTGAGGCTCAAAACAGATGGCATGAGGATTCTAAATTAAATAGAGTAACAGTTGATGAAAATGAGATTGCTGATGTTGTGTCTATGATGACAAATATCCCCGTCAATAAAATTGTTTCAACCGAGAAAAATAAATTATCAAAACTTGAAAAGATTATAAAGGATAAAATTATTGGACAAGACGAGGCTGTATCTAAAGTTGTAAAATCTATTCAAAGAAATAGAGCTGGGCTCAACTCTCCCAATAGACCTATCGGTTCATTCATCTTTCTTGGTCAAACTGGAGTTGGTAAGACTCAATTAGCTAAAGTGTTAGCATCTGAGATTTTTGAATCAGAAGAAAATCTAATTAGAATTGATATGAGTGAATACATGGAAAAGTTTTCAGTATCAAGACTTATTGGAGCACCTCCAGGATATGTTGGATATGAAGAGGGAGGTCAGTTAACTGAAAAAGTAAAAAGAAGACCATACTCTGTTGTTTTATTTGATGAAATTGAAAAAGGACATCCTGATATCTATAGCATGCTACTCCAAATATTAGATGATGGATTCCTTACGGATAGTGTTGGTAGAAAAATAAATTTTCAAAATACAATTATTATAATGACCTCAAATATAGGTGTTAAACAAATCAATGACTTTGGAATTGGTGTTGGCTTTGAGACTAAATCATCAATTGATCAAACATCTCAAACCGAACAAAAAGTAATTCAACGAGCATTAAAAAATACTTTTGCACCAGAGTTCCTAAACAGAGTTGATGATTGTATAATATTTAACTCACTATCCATAAAAGAAATCAATAAAATAGTAACGATTGAGATTGATAAACTTAAAGAAAGAGTCAGTGGTATAGGGTATGAATTATCTATTTCATCAAAAGCAAAAGCATTCATATGTGATAAAGGATTTGATAAAAAAAATGGTGCAAGACCTTTAAACAGAATGATACAAAAATACATTGAAGACTTAATCGCAGAAAACCTAGTTTCTGATAAAATTAAGCAGGGTGACAAGTTATATGTTGATCATAAATCTAACTCTGAGACTCTAACATTGTTAATTAATAAAAAAGAGATAGCTTCTTGAAAGTCCTTAAGTTTGGTGGTACATCAGTCGCTAATTCAGAGTCAATATCAAAAGTAATATCAATTTTGAATAATAATCAAGATGATAATGTTTTGATTGTTGTTTCTGCACTTGGGGGGATAACTAACCTCCTTCAAGAATGTCTAATTCTTAAGGGAAAATCAACTGAAAAGGTATTAAAAAATATAGAGGATAGACACCTTGAAATAATCAATAATTTATCAAATCTTGATGGTCAAAGCTATCTAAAAAGTTTTTTAAAAGAGAAAATAAATCAACTTGAAGAAATTCTTGATGCTATTTCAACAATTGATGAGGTAACAAAAAAGACTGTCTCAAAGGTATTAACTCTAGGAGAAATTTTATCAAGTAATATAATATTTGAGATTCTTAAGCAAAAAGGATTTGATATTTCATATCTAAATTCGCAAGAATTAATTTACACTAAAGTGTTAAATAATAATGAAATATTAGATACAGAAAAGTCATCAATAAACATAAAGAACAAATTTGATCATTTAGATTCAAGGGTCATGATTGCACCAGGATACATTTGCTCAAATGATTCAAATGAAATTTCAAATCTTGGAAGAGGAGGCTCAGATTATAGTGCTTCTATATATGCAAAATTTTGTAATGCAAAATGTTTAGAAATTTGGACGGATGTTAGTGGAGTTTTTAGTGCAAACCCTAAAATTGTAGAAAAAGCCTCTCCTATAGATTTTTTATCATACAAAGAAGCTATGGAGTTATCATTTTTTGGTGCTAAAGTGATATATTTCCCAACACTTCAACCATTAATTGAAGATAACATCCCAGTTTACATAAAAAATACATTTGATCAAGATGCAAATGGAACTTGCATATCAAACTCCACTAAACTTGATGTGGATGAAATTGTAAAAGGTATTAGTCATATTGAAAATATTTCTATAATTAACTTCGAGGGATCAGGTATGGTTGGAGTTCCTGGTTTTTCTAAAAGATTTTTTGAGTCATTATCATCAAAGCAAATTAATGTTGTGATGATTACTCAAGCATCCTCTGAATTTTCTATATGTATTGCTGTTAATTCAAATGATGCTTCTTTAGCAAAAGAAGAAATAGACAATGAGTTTAAATTTGAAATATCACAGAATAGAATTAATGAATCTCAGATTGAATCTAACCTATCAAATATTGCAATTGTTGGTGATAAGATGAAGAGTAAAAAGGGAATTAGTGGTAAACTATTTAATGCTTTAGGTCAAAATAATATCAATATTAGAGCGATTGCTCAAGGAGCTTCTGAAAGAAATATTTCAATTATAATTGATAAAGACAATACTAAGAAAGCATTAAATGCTTTACATGAAACTTTTTTTGAAGAAAATCTCAAAGACATTCACATATTTATAACCGGAGTTGGAAATGTTGGAGGATTTCTGATTGAACAAATCAGGAATCAAAAAGAGTTTATTGCAAAAAACCTAAAAATAAATCTTAAAGTTCTTGGCATTTCTAATTCAAGAAAAATGATTATCTCTGACTCAGAAATTGATTTAAAAAATTGGTCTAAAAATCTTGAAAAATCAAAAATGATTGCAAATTCTACTGATTTTCAAAGTAAAATTCTTGAACTTAATTTAAGAAATAGCTTATTTATTGACAATACTGCAAGTGATTTAATACCAAAGACTTACAATGAATACTTAAATAATGGAATAGGAATAATAACTTGTAATAAAATAGCAAATTCTGGAGCGCTTTCTAACTATCAGAATTTAAAAACATTATCAAGGAATAATAACTGCTCATTTCTCTATGAAACAAATGTTGGAGCTGCATTACCTGTTATAAGCACATTAAATAATTTAATAAATTCTGGTGATAAAATAATTAAAATTGAAGCGGTGCTTTCCGGAACATTAAATTATATTTTTAATAGTTTTAATAAAGTTGATACTTTCCACAAAATTGTATCCAAAGCAGTTGATCTTGGTTATACTGAGCCAGACCCTAAAATAGATTTATGTGGTGTAGATGTATCTAGAAAGATATTAATACTGGCGAGAGAAAGTGGATATAAAATAGAAATTGAGGATATTAGAAAAAACCACTTCCTACCAGAAGATTCTATTAAAGCTGAATCTAAAAAAGATTTTTTATTATCACTAGAAAAGAATAAAGATCATTTTAACTCTATCCTTAAAAAAGCTCAAGAGAATAATTCAAGATTAAAATTTGTAGCTAAGCTTGATAATGGAAAAGCTAGTGTAGGACTAGAATCAGTAACTACTGAACACCCATTTTATAATTTAGTAGGATCTGATAATATCACAGTATTTCATACAGAAAGATATAAAGATTCACCTCTTGTTGTTAAAGGTGCGGGTGCTGGTGGTGAGTTTACTGCTTCTGGTGTTTTTGCTGATATTATAAAAGCTAGTCAAGGAAATGGATAGTATAAAAGTTTTTTCTCCAGGAAGTATCACAAATTTATCATGTGGATATGATATTCTTGGATTATGTCTTGAAAACCGAGGAGATGAAATAAAAGTCTCAAAAACTAGTTCTAAAGGAATTATTATAAGTACTAATGGAGGATATAACTTGACTAATAATATAAATGAAAATGTTGCAGGTATAGCTGCTCAAGCTATGCTTAAAGAAATTGATGTTAATAATGGATTTAGAATTGAGATTAATAAAGGCATTAAACCTGGAAGTGGGATTGGCAGCTCTGCAGCTAGTTCAGCAGGTACAGTTTTTGCAATAAATCAACTTCTTGATTCCCATTTTGGTCAATTAGATTTAATCAAATTCTCAATGGAAGGTGAAAAATATGTCAGTGGATCTTATCATGCAGATAATGTTGCTCCAATAATTTTAGGTGGAATTTCTCTAGTGAGATCTACAGATAAGATTGATGTAGTAAAACTTCCTTCACCAAAAGACCTAGAAGTAATTATTGTCAGGCCAAATATCGAAATTAAAACTTCAGATTCAAGAAAAGTTGTGAAGAAAAAAGTAAAGATTGAAAAAATGGTAAAGCAGTCTGCGAATTTAGGTTCATTTATAAGTAGTCTCTACACAGGAGATTTTAATCTAATGTCAAGATCAGTTATTGACGAAGTTGTAGAGCCAGATAGAGCACTCTTAATTCCTGAATTTGATAAAGTAAAAGAGATATCAAAGAAAAATGGTTGTATTGCTGTTGGAATATCAGGGTCTGGTCCATCAATTTTTTCCTTATCAAATAACCGTATTTCCTCTACTAAAATTTTAGATAGCATATCAAACCATTATGAAAAATTGGGTATTAGTTATGATGGATTTATATCTAAAATTAATAGTCAAGGAATTAAAATTCTTGATACAAAGTGAAATATGTTAGCTTAAATCACAATTCTTCTCCTACTTCATTTATGAAGGCTGTTATAAATGGGTTAGCACCTGATAAGGGTCTTTATTATCCTCAAGAAAAAATAGCTCTATCTAAAAAATTTATTGAATCGATTAAAGATATCGATGATGTTGATATTTGTTATGAAATTATAAACAAATATATAGGTGGTGAGATTCCAAAATCTAAATTGATCGATATTATTGATAAGACAATCTCATTTAAAATACCATTAAAAAAGATTGATAATTCTATTTATTCACTTGAATTATTCCATGGTCCCACATTAGCTTTCAAAGACATTGGTGCAAAATTTATGGCTCAATGTCTTGACTATTTTAAAAGTAATTATAGTTCAAAAAAGATGACTGTATTAGTTGCTACCTCTGGTGATACAGGAGGAGCTGTAGCAAGAGGGTTTTTAGGCACAAAAGATATTGAGGTCTGTATTTTATACCCTAAAGGTAAGATTAGCAAGGTTCAGGAGCAACAGATAACAACAAATGGAAATTATGTTAAAGCAATTGAAGTTGAAGGAGATTTTGATAAATGTCAATCTATGGTAAAGAAGGCCTTTAATGACGAAGAAATTAATAGGAAAATTGCTTTGACATCTGCAAATTCAATAAATGTAGCTAGGTGGTTACCTCAAATGTTTTATTATTTTTTAGCTTATAAAAAAATAAAAAATAAAAAAGAAATCTTGTTTTCGGTCCCAAGTGGAAATTTTGGAAACATTTGTGCTGGAATATTAAGCAAGTCAATGGGACTTCCAATTAATCACTTTATTGCATCTACAAACATTAATGACACAGTTCCAAGATACATTAAAGATGGTATTTTTGAACCACACCCAACAAAAAGAACAATCTCAAATGCGATGGATGTATCTGAACCAAGTAACTTTGTCAGGATTCAAAAAATATATAATAATGATTTACAAAAATTAAGAAAGAATATATCAGGCTTTTGTTTTGATGACAAATTAACAAAAGAAGCAATGAGATCATTGTTTAACTCTCATAATTATTTGTCAGATCCTCATTCTGCAGTTGGATATTTAGGCTTAAAAAAATATATGTCAATAAATAATATTAAGGATGTAAATGGAATTTTTATTTCAACAGCACATAGTATAAAATTTAAAGATGTTGTAGAGAATGCTACAAACACAAATGTTAGCTACCCAAAGGCAATCAAAGATATTATGGGTAAAGAGAAGGAATCATTATCAATTGAAAACTACTCTGAGTTAAAAGAGTTCTTATTACAGAGAAATTGAATTAATGAAAAAGACAGTTCTTTTTGACAGACATAAAGAATTAAATGCAAAAATTGTTGATTTTGCAGGATATACTATGCCCATTAGCTATTCGTCTGTTAATGAGGAGCATATTCATGTTAGAAATAGTGTAGGAATATTTGATGTTTCACATATGGGAGAGTTTGAAATTTCAGGGTTGAACTCAACTGAATTTATTCAAAGGTTATGCTCAAATGATATATCAAATATTGAGATTGGTAGAGCTCAATATAATTGTATGATTAATGAATCAGGAGGAATAATCGATGATTTAATTGTATATAGGTTAGAGACTAAGAAATATCTTTTAGTAGTAAATGCATCAAACATATCAAAGAACTGGGTATGGATAGTTGAAAAAAACAAAAAATTTAATTGTTCAATATCTAACTTGTCTGATGATATTTCACTCCTTGCAATCCAAGGTCCTATGGCAGAATCATTTTGTCAAAATTTTACTAGCGAAAATCTATTATCATTAAAAAATTATTCTTTCATAAATGGTGAGTTTGCTGGATGTAAAGATGTAATTATTTCTAAAACTGGGTATACAGGTTCTGGTGGTTATGAGATATATACTCCAAATAATAAAGCTTTAAAAATTTGGGATACTTTATTTTCAAATAAAGAATATGATTTAAAACCAATTGGACTTGCTGCAAGAGACACCTTAAGAATTGAAATGGGTTATTGTTTGTATGGTAATGATATTACTGAGGAAACCTCTCCATTAGAAGCTAATTTAAGATGGATTACTAAGACTCGAACAAATTTTATAGGAAGTAATGTTATTGAGTTAGAAATTCAGACAGGAAGTAAAAGAAAACTAGTTGGATTTAAATTACTTGAAAAATCTATTCCAAGAAATGGATATGAAATTTTTAATCCAGAAAAAAAGAATATTGGCAAAGTTACGTCAGGTACGTTTTCTCCAATTTTAAAAATTGGAATTGGTCTAGCATACATTGACTACAAATATCTTGAAGAAAGAATTATTTATATAAGAATAAGAGAGAACTTTATTAAAGCAGAAATAGTTAGACCTCCATTTATCTAATAATATGGGAAGAGCATTTGAATTTAGAAAAGCAAGAAAAATGAAGAGATGGTCTAATATGTCTAAGACCTTCACAAGAATTGGGAGAGAATTGATAATAGCAGTTAAAGAGTCTGGTCCAGATCCATCCTCAAATTCAAGATTAAGAGCAATAATTCAAAACGCTAAGGCAGCAAATATGCCTAAGGAAAATATTGAAAGAGCCATAAAAAAGGCTTCTGAAAAAAGTTCTGAAAACTTCAAAGAAGTTCTTTTAGAAGGGTATGCACCTCACGGTATAGCTATTCTTGTTGAGGCTGCTACAGATAATAATAATAGAACTGTTGCTAATATTAGAAGTTATTTTAATAAGTGTGATGGAAGTCTGGCTACTTCAGGATCAGTTGATTTTTTATTTGATCACTTATGTTTTTTTCAGATAGAAGATGAAGGTATCGATATTGAAGAGCTTGAGCTAGAGCTTATAGATTTTGGAGTTATTGAACTGAGTAAATCAGAAAAAGAAATTAGTATTACAGCAAGGTTTGAAGATTTTGGATCAATTCAAAAAGAATTAGAGAGAAGAAAACTTGAAATTTCTTCAAGTGAGCTTGAAAGGGAGGCAAAAATTAACAAGGCTTTACCTCAAGTTGAAAGATTAAAGGTAGAAAGACTGATAAATATGATTGATGAAGATGAAGATGTTCAAAATGTCTATCACGATATGAAGACTGATGATTAAAGTCTATTTCTTGAAACAACATCACTAACTTTTTTTTCAAGCTCAATAAAATCTTTATTTATATCTCCTGTGGGTGAAAATTTATTATGGATTACAACCTCTTTCTTCGTATAATCAAATGACACCATCAAAATAGGTAGATTTGCATTTAATGCAATATAATAGAACCCCGATTTCCACTTTTTAACTTCTTTTCTTGTGCCTTCTGGTGCTATTGCTAGTATTTCAATTTCGTTTAGATCAAATAAGCTAACAACTTCATCAACAATATTTGTGTTTTTACCTCTATCTACAGGAATTCCTCCAAGAAATGTAAAGAAGAAAGATGTAATTGGGTTGAATAGCTCTTTTTTACCAATGAACTTTATTTTCAAACCTGAATATGTTCTTATTAGAACTGCAATGACTAAATCAAAATAACTTGAATGTGGGACTACAGCAATGACATATTTTTCATTTAAGGGAAGAGAACCTATTACCTTCCAACAAATTATTTTTTTAAAAATAAATTTTGATAAAACTTTAATCATCTGATGACAAATATTTTTCCGCCTCTAAAAGATCTTCTGGAGTGTCTATAGATATTCCATGAAAGTTTGTGTTTATCATTCTAATTTTTTTGGAGTTTTCAATTATTCTTAGACCTTCAAGATTTTCAATAATTTCAAGGTTTGACCTTTCCATTCTAGAGAATTCAATTAAAGCATTCTTTAAAAATGCATAAACACCAACATGACGATTATAATCATTAATTTTTTTTGATCCATATGGAATGGGTAATCTTGAAAAACACAGCGCATCAGAATGATTATCGATTATTACTTTTACATTATTTGGATTATTTATCTCATTGAAGGATTTAAATTTTGTCATAAGTGAAGCCATTTTGACTTTTGGATCATCAAAGGATTTAATTAGTTCTACCAATGCAATTTTATTGATAAATGGTTCATCACCCTGAAGGTTAACAATAATATTACAGTCTATATCAATAGCCGCCTCAGCAATTCTATCTGTACCTGATTGATGATTATTAATAGATTTAAATGTCTTACCCCCAGCTGATTGAATCATTTTAAGTATTTCATCATTTCCACTTACCACATATACCTCATCAAAAAGATCAGTATCTATTGCAGCATTATATGTCTTAAGGATAATAGGTACTCCATTTATTTCCTGAATTAATTTATTAGGAAACCTTTTAGACTCTAGTCTTGCAGGGATTAAGGCTATAGTTTTCATTTATAAATATTTTTCTAATATAATTCATTTATATATTGTTTAACGAAAAAAAAAAAATTGTAGATTTGTTTAAATCAAAATAATACCAAAGATGAATAGAAAACGTGCATTAGAATTATTTTTATGGGCTCTATCAATATTTTTCGCCTCACAAATATACAGTTCTATTAATGGACCAATAAAATTTAATCAAGTAAAAAACGATAGATATACTCAAGTAATTGACAGACTAAAAGATATTAGGACTGCTCAAATTGCCCATAAAGATGTCAATGGGTTTTACGCAAATAATTTTGACAGTTTAGTTAGTTTTATTGATAATGGTATTTTTACAGTAATTGAGAAAAGGGACTCATCCTATCTAGAGTATAATAGAACATACAGGATTGATATGTTAAAAGAAGTAGAGATTGTTGATACATTAGGATTTGTCTCAGTTAAAGACTCTTTATTCGGAGATAATGAATCCTACAAAATGATGGCTAAGGTTCCAGTTGACGGGACTGACTCAGAGTTTTCAATAAAAGCTGATATAATTGATAAGAATGGATACCAAGTTCCTGTTTTTGAAGTTAAGGTCAAAAAAGATATTGTTTTATTTGACCAAAATAAAGATCTACTTGATCAAGAAAACAAGGTCGTATCTGTAGATGGAGTAAATGGACCTGAAATTATTTTAGGATCAATGAGTGATGTGAGCACAAGCGGAAATTGGCCTACAATTTTTGATGCTAAAAACAAAGATTAAGATTAGTAAAGCATCTATTTATCAATTTAAATCATTCTTTCATTTAAACTTTTTAAATGAGGGCATCACATCTACATACATTGATAAAGTCAAGTTGTCTAAAATTTCAGATATATTAGACAATTCATCTTTAAAATCATTAGAGATAGTTCATTATAATTCAGCCCCATCAATAATTCCAGTTAAATTTTACGATAAAGATATGAAGGCAAAGTATTTAGAGACTAATACAGACTTTGTTAATAATCTTGAAGAGGATATATCTACTGATCAAAAAATTGCTGTTGTCTATTCAAAAAATAAAGACTTATCAAATACTTTGAGTTTAGATAAACAAAACACTACTCATGTAAATCATTTTACTCAGTTATATAATTATTTAGATGGTGTCATTGATAACTCTGATGGATTATCATTTTTTATAAAAATAAGTAGTGAATCTTTTGAAATAATAATATTTAATAAAAATGAGTTTGTATTTTTTAACACCTTTGAAATAGTTGATGAAAATGAATTCTTGTATTACACCTTCTTTGTTCTGAAAAACTTCCAAAGATCAATTAAAAAAGATAAAATTATATTTATAGGTAGACATGAAATCTTTGATAAATATTATAATCTAGCATCTAAATATTCAAGTATTGAATTTATTGAAGATGATACTCATTCTATACTCAATTTTGAAGAAAAATTTTTTTCAGTAATAAATGCGGATAATATCAGGGACTAAAAAGAGTATATTAATTAGGGCTCCAAAAGATCTTCCAAGTAGGCCCACTACTGACAAAGTAAAAGAATCTCTGTTTAATATATTATCAAATAAGTTTAAGATTGAAAAGTTAAAAGTTTTAGACTTATTTGCAGGCACAGGAAATATATCATATGAATTTTCTTCAAGAGGATGCAAAAAAATATTTTCAGTCGATAATAACTTTAAGTGTATAAAGTTTATTAGAGATACCGCAACAAAACATGGATTTGATATTGTTACTAGGAAAAATAATTCTAAGGACTTTTTATTAAATACTAACGAAAATTTTGATATTATTTTTTTGGATCCGCCTTATAATTTCTTAATGGATCAATACCTTGATTTGATAAATATTATTGAGCAAAGAGATCTTCTATTTGAAAATGGGGAAATAATTATTGAACATAGCTCAAATATTTCTTTATTAGAAAAAAATAACACTATTGATGAAAGAAGATATGGAAGTTCTATTTTAAGCTTTATAAAAAAAGCAAGCCTATAAGCCGGATTCTGTCTAGTCTTATCATTTATCTAGATGTAATATTACTATTACATTCATACCGCCTACCCTTCTACATAAAACGAGCAGTTTTAAAGTGTAGATATACTTGGCGTTTCACCATGCAGAGTTTACAAGATTCCACTACAGCATTACCTGTACATACTTTCTGTTGCACTATTCCTATCCATTATAGATGACGGGTGTTACCCGCTACATTGCTCTTTGGTGTCCGGACTTTCCTCTGAATAATCAGCGATAAGAAGGCTTGCATGGCAAATATAAGATTTGTTGATAATTTTATTAAAAAAAATATGTCAATTGATGATTAAATTTTCTCAATCTTTATATTTGTTTAAATGATAAATTCAATTTCATCTGCTTCAGAATATAGGCCTAAAAACTTTAATGATATGATTGGTCAAGATGCTATTGTGAAGACATTAAATAATGCAATAAAGAATGATAATATCCCCCAAGCTTTACTTTTTTGTGGACCAAGAGGAGTTGGTAAAACATCATGTGCTAGAATTCTTGCAAAGACAATAAACGATTTAGAAGATGACTTTGAGTTTAATATTTTTGAATTAGATGCTGCTTCAAATAATTCAGTAGAAGATATAAGAAATATAACCGATCAAATTAGGATCCCTCCTCAGACTGGAAGATATAAGGTATATATAATAGACGAGGTTCATATGCTGTCTAATCAAGCATTTAATGCATTTCTCAAATCTTTAGAAGAACCACCTGAACATGTTGTTTTTATTCTTGCAACTACAGAAAAAAATAAAATTTTACCTACAATTTTATCAAGATGTCAGATCTATGATTTTAAAAAAGTTGATAATGAATCTATTATAAAACTATTATCAAAAATATGTAAAGATAAAAAGGTTAAATATGAAGATGGTTGTCTCTCATTAATTGCTGAAAGATCTGATGGATCAATTAGGGATTCTTTATCAATCTTTGACAGATTAGTAAGTTTCACTGATTCAAATCTTACTGTTAGTGAAGTTACATCAAACCTAAATGTTCTAGACTTTAATACATATTTCAAGATATCTGAATTTATTAATAAAAAAGATATTCCAGGAATTCTTAATCTATACAATGAGTTATATATAAAAGGTTTTGATGATATAAATTTTCTGAATGGACTATCTAAGCATTTAAGAGAGATACTTATCCATAGTCTTAATTCATCTGATAAACTTTCAGATTACAAAAACAAGTTAAGTAAAAGATATTTTGACCATTCGAAAGATATATCAAATAACAATCTAATCTCAATGATAGAGATTATTAATGATACTTTAATCAATTATCAAAAAGTTAATGACAAAAGAATACATCTTGAACTATGTTTAATGAAATTAGCATCTTTAGATAGCATTAAAAAAAAAAGTCTTTAATTAAGACTACTGAGTTAATAAATAACATTCAAGATATAATACCTGAAGCTGATGTTATTGAATCTAAAGATTCTGATAAGCTATTTAGCCAACCTATACAGAAAGATATTTCATCTTTATCAATAGCAAGCCTATCCTTCAAAAAGTCTGTTGAAGCACAAACTAATGATACAGATTTAGAGCTTCCAAATGATGATTTTACTGAGAATGATTTTCAAATAGCGTGGGAAAAGTTCTGTAATTCTGAAAGAGATAAAGGTAATAGCAATATCCTCTCATTGTTAAATATGAATAAACCATCTATTAAAAATAATATGATTATTATCGACACAATTAATAAAATGAATTTCAAAGAAATGACAGAATATAAGGTCAAAATAAAAACATTTATATCAAAAGAACTTAATAATTATTCTTTAGATATTGATGTTAGATTATCTAAGGAAACAGATAAAAAGACATTCTTAGATAGTAAAGAAAAGCTTAAAATTATTCAAGATAGTAACAATATTATAAGCTCTTTAATTGATGAGTTTAAGTTAAGGATCTAGTTTACATCCATTTTTCTTATAAAATATCTCATTAATCATCCCATCAACAAGCCCGAACTTTGGAACAAACATTTTATTGGATCTTATTGACTCCATAGTCAAAATAAATATTTTTAATGCTGGAACTATTACATCAGCTCTATCAGGGCTCAAATTAAACTTAATCATTCTGTCTTTGTAACTATATGTCTGGAGGTTGTTAAGTAGATTTTTTATAGAAAGATATGAAATTGGCTTACCAGTTTTAGTGCCTGTAATTGTCTGTATTTTATTAATGTTACCTCCTGTTGCAAACAACTTGACTTTTTCATTTGGGTCAATATTTGATGTAATCCAATCCTCTATCTCATCTACAGTTAAGAGATCTATTGTATTATTTAAAAGCTTTACTGTACCTATTTTAAATGATTTAGAAATTTTGTCTTCACCTCTTCTTAAAATTGAGTACTCGGTACTCCCTCCTCCAACGTCAACATATAAATAAGCCTTATTAAATTCTAATTTAGATAATGAATTACCTTTAGCTATAATTTTAGCTTCTTTTAGACCACTAATTAAATTAATTTTTAAACCAGATTTTTCTTCAACCTCTGAAATAACATTTAATGAGTTTTTAGATTCTCTTAGAGCTGAGGTAGCATATATTTGATATTCATCAACCTTATGGACTCTCATTATATATTTAAATGAGATAAGTGCATCAGAAAGAGTTTTAATCTTTTTGTTTGAGATTTTGCCATCTATAAAAGAATCTTCTCCTAGTCTTAAAGGCAGTCTTAGGTAAGAATTTTTTTGAAATATATGATGATTTCCAGATTGAATCACATAGCAAATTAACATTCTAACAGCATTGGATCCAATATCAATAGCAGCAATCTTTTTCAATTATTGTAAGATATTATTAAAGTAATTATAAGTCTCCCATTGTGACCTTATTTTATTATCTAAATTATTAACAAATTCATTTTGAGGTTTATTATTAATTAATCTTGTCTTTATATTATCATTATCACTAATTTTTAGTGTTTCTAGAACTTGACTTTTAAGATCCTCTTGGTATATTGGACATGCAACTTCAACTCGTTTTTCAATATTTCTTGTCATTAAATCAGCTGAAGATATATATACTTTTTTATCCCCACCATTTTCAAAAACGTAAACTCTTGAATGTTCAAGATATTTATCAACAACACTTTTAACCACAATATTCTCACTTAGCCCCAATTTATTTGGAATAAGACAACATATTCCTCTGACTAATAATTTAACATTAACCCCTAATCTACTGGCCTCATATAGCTTATCAACAAATTTATAACTGGTAAAACTATTTAACTTAAAAATAATTTCTCCTTTAAGGCCTTTTTTAACATTAGCTATCTCATTATCAATCAATTCGAATAGTTTTTTTGATGTATGGTGAGGAGAAACAATTAAGTGA
>CABYAF010000006.1 GCA_902516925.1 uncultured Bacteroidota bacterium | reverse complement strand
AACAATATCATCGTCTCCGTTTCTGTCTGTTGGATCAATTCCAACTAAGTTTTTTCCACCGAAATCCTGTAAGAATCTAACATTTGCATCGCCAAGGACTCCGTCTTCTCCAGCATATCTTGCTTTCCAATTAAATTGTTGAGCGTATAATTCTACAACTAAAGCCTCATCATTTTCCTCAATAGTCATAATATCAACCCAAGTAAATAATCCATAAAGAATTAGACCTGCTAGAGAAATTGTAGGTATTATAGTCCAGACACCTTCCAAAAAGTTACTATCAGCAAAGAATAAGGCTTTTCTCTTTTCATTGCCTCTATATTTAAATGCAAAATAATGCAGTAAAGCTTGTGTTACGGTTTGAACAAAAAATATCACTGCAAAAGAAAACCAAAGAAGACTATCATAATTTTCTCCATGAACAGAGGCAGACTCAGGAAGGATAACATCCCCATATCTAAAAAAAGAGAAAATTGTAAGGGCATAGATAAAAATTAAGAAAAGAAACATAAGTTTTCCTTGAATGTCATTGTCTTTGTCAGTAGCTATTTCATCATTTTCGTAATCTGCTGGCTTAGATAGTTCAAGAATTTTAGTCAGTTGCCATACTGCAATTGATATTAAAATTAATGATGTTAAAATAAGTAATAATGTCATTTTAGTCTAGATTATAATATTGAAACGTTTTACTTTCCTCAATAAATGGATCTCCTTTAGCAAGAATTGGTGCTTTGGAAATCTCTTTGAATACTACATAAATAAATATACCCAAGAAAAACAAGAATCCACCAATTTCAGCAGTACCAAAAGACCACATATCTCCAACAGCAGAAGGCATTATCATATTATAAACATCCAGATAATGACCTATAATAATTATAATTCCTGTTAAAATTACAATAAAGTTAGTCTTCTTAAAATCACTATTCATAAGAACAATTAATGGGAATATAAGATTTAACACTACCATACCAAAAAATAATAAATTATAATCTTCAATTCTAGTAATGAAATAAGTTACCTCCTCTGGTATATTTGAATACCATATAAGCATAAATTGAGAAAACCATAAATAAGCCCAGAATATACTTACTCCAAACATGAACTTAGCCATGTCATGAATGTGACTATCATTTACAAAGCTCAGATAGTTTTGTGATTTTAGATAAATTGTAATTAAAGCTAATGTAGTTATACCAGAAACAAACATTCCTGCAAAAACATACCATCCAAACAAAGTGCTAAACCAATGAGGATCAATTGACATAATCCAATCCCAAGACATCATTGATTCAGAGACTAGGAAGAATACTAAAAATCCTGCAGAGAACTTAAATAATTTCTTGTGTATACTTATATCATTATTTGTATCCTGTTCTAAAGAAAGTCTTCTAGAAATATTTCTGTATAATACCCAGCCTGTTATGTAAATTATTGCTCTAGCAAAGAAGAAAGGTGTATTTAGATATCCTACTTTATTCCTAATTATTTCGTCATGAGCAACCACCTCAGGATCCATCCAGATAAAAAGATGGTTAAATTTTAATGCAGAAAATACAAGTATAATTATTACAAATATTGAACCTGGAAGAAGATAACCTGTAACACCTTCCATTAATCTATATAATACTATTGACCATCCTGCTTGTGAAGCTCTTTGAATAGCATAAAATGCTAGTACACCAAGTGAAATCATCATAAAGAATAAAGCTGGCACATAGATTGCAGCCCATGGCTTATTCTGTAGCTGGTGGAAAACGTGTTTGTCATGATCATACTCATGACCAGGAGCACCATATCCATCTTCACTGTATCGACCTGCGTGTCCATCTTCACTATGTCCATCTCCATAATCATCATGGCTCATATTGGCAACAATTTCTTTAGCTTCTTCAACATTTGATGGAGCATAATAAAATCCAAATGCAATACCAATAGCACCTATAATAATTAATATTATAGAGAACCTTTTGATTTGTTTTGAAAACTTATAATCTGTCATTTATTACTTTTTAGATTCTTCTCTTAATTTCATTACGTACTGAGCAATTTGCCATCTTTCTTCTTCATTAACTTGTCCAGCATGAGAACCCATAGCATTTATTCCATACATTAAAATATGATAAATACTACCTGGTGTAATTTCTCGATCTATATATGCTGGTATACCAAGAAATTTTTCTCTTTGTGCTAAAATTCCCATACCATCTCCTTTATCTCCATGACATACTGAACAATATATTTCATATAATTCTTTACCCTCACTTACATTATAATCACTTATTTCAATTGGTGATAGAAGATTAGCCTTAGCCATTTCATATCCTTCATTTGAATCAGGGTAATCATAGGGATCCCACCCCCTAGGAATTGTTCCTTCAACTGGTATTTGAGCTTCTACTCCATTGGAAAATCCATCAGATTCAGCATAGGTCTCATAAGCCAGAGATTCATACATATCCGGGAAATACTGGAAGTTAGGTTTTGACGGATCAAAACATGAGGTAAGCATTAAGCTTACAGATAATATTATGAATAGACTATTTCTCACTTTCTTCTTTTACTTCTTTTATTGATATTGCTCCCATTTTTTTTAGCATGGTTTTTGTCTTTGATAAATTTGATCCAGATTCCATGTCAATTAAAAACTTATCGTCAGTTGTTGATGGATCTGGATTTTCAGCTTCTTTAAATGGCCATAACTTACTTCTCATGTAAAAAGTAATTACCATTAAATGAGCTGCAAAAAAAACTGTCATCTCAAAAATTATTGGAACAAAAGAAGGTATGTTTTCAATTAATGTAAAGCTCGGTTTACCACCTATATCCTGAGGCCAATCTAAAATCATTATATAATACATCATTAAAACGGCAACAGTGAATCCAATACATCCATAAAAGAATGTTGCTATTGATATATTTGTTGGTTTAAGTCTCATTGCTTTATCCAATCCATGAACAGGAAACGGTGTATAAACTTCATGTATATAAATCTTATTTTTCACAATCTCTTTGACTGCATCTAATAGGATGTCATCATCATCAAACATAACGTGAAGTCTTTTAGCACTCATTACTTATCTCTATTTTTTTTATATGTTTCACCAGATGATTTTAAAATAGTTTTAATCTCTGCTTGAGCTACTACAGGGAAACTTCTAGCATACAATAAAAATAATACGAAGAAGAACCCAATTGTTCCAATGAATATACCTATGTCAACAAAAGTAGGTGAAAACATTGTCCAAGAGGATGGAAGATAATCTCTATGAAGAGATGTAACAATTATTACAAATCTTTCAAACCACATCCCAATATTAACAACGATTGAAATTATAAACGACCAAATAATATTTGTTCTTATTTTTTTTATCCACATAACCTGTGGTGAGACAACATTACAAGACATCATTAAAAAGTATGCCCACCAATATGGTCCAGTTGCTCTATTTAAAAATGCATATTGCTCATATTCTACTCCAGAATACCATGCTATAAATAACTCAGTAATATATGCACAACCTACAATTGAACCTGTAATCATTATAACGATATTCATCATCTCTATGTGCTGGAGTGTTATATAACTTTCAAGCCTTGATACCTTTCTCATAATGATCAATAATGTTTGAACCATTGCAAATCCAGAAAAAATTGCACCTGCAACAAAGTAAGGTGGGAATATTGTTGTATGCCATCCTGGAATCACAGAAGTTGCGAAATCAAACGATACAATAGTGTGAACAGATAGTACCAGAGGAGTAGCCAAACCTGCTAGAACTAGAGAAACCTCTTCAAATCTTTGCCAATCTTTTGCTCTTCCTGACCATCCAAAACTTAGTAAACTATACATCTTCTTTCTAAAAGGTTTAACAGCTCTATCCCTAATCATAGCAAAGTCAGGAAGTAAGCCTGTCCACCAGAATACAAGAGATACAGTTAAATAAGTTGAAATTGCAAATACATCCCACAATAGAGGAGAATTAAAATTAACCCATAATGAACCATATTGATTTGGAATTGGAAAAAACCAATAAACAAGCCATGGTCTTCCCATGTGAATAAGTGGAAATAAACCTGCTTGAATTACAGAGAATATTGTCATTGCCTCTGCAGATCTATTAATCCCCATTCTCCATTTTTGTCTAAAAAGCAGTAATACTGCAGAGATTAATGTACCAGCATGTCCTATACCTACCCACCAAACAAAATTTGTAATATCCCAGGCCCATCCAACAGTTTTATTTAAACCCCATGTTCCAATACCAGTTCCTATTGTATAAGCTATACATCCTAGACCCCATAAAAAAACAACCATTGAAATTGAAAAAGCAATCCACCAATCTCGATCTGGAGGAGTTTCCACAGGCCTAGCTATATCATTTGAAATATCTGCATAAGATTTATCACCAAGTACAAGGGGTTTTCTAATAGGAGCTTCGTAATGAGATGACATATCTATATTTTTTTACTATTTCTAATCTTAACCTGATATATTACATTTGGTTTAGTACCAATACTTTCTAAAACTCTATAGGTTCTGTCTCCATTCTTAACCTCTAGGATTTCACTTTCTTTATCATTGATATCTCCAAATACCATAGCATTATCATCACATGATTCAGAACATGCAGTTTTAAATTCACCATCTCTTACTCTTCGTCCTTCTTTCTTTGCATCGAGGATAGTCTTCTGAGTCATCTGAATACACAATGAACATTTTTCCATTACACCTCTTGATCTAACATTCACATCAGGATTAATTGCCATTCGGCCAAGGTCGTTATTCATATTATAATCAAACTCATCATTTTGTGAATATTGAAACCAATTGAATCTTCTTACCTTATAAGGACAGTTGTTAGCACAGTACCTTGTACCTACACATCTGTTATAAGCCATTTGATTTTGACCCTGCCTTCCATGTGATGTAGCAGCCACAGGACATACTGTTTCACATGGTGCATGATTACAATGCATACATGATACAGGCTGAAAAACAACTTGTGGGTTAGCCGATGCTTTTTCCAATTCAGAAGATGTTGATTTATACTCGGAAAAACCACGAGTAGAGTCTTTAGCCTCAACATCACCTTGAATAGTATCCTGAGATGAGTAATATCTATCTATTCTAATCCAGTGCATATCTCTGGACTTTCTAACCTCTTCTTTACCTACAACAGGTACATTATTCTCAGCATGACATGCAATTACACAAGCACCACAGCCATTACACTTATTTAAATCAATTGACAAATTAAAGTGGTGACCTGTTGATCTATCAAATTCTCTCCATATATCGACTTCTTTAGATGTAACTTTAGTCTCAATGTGATTCTTTGATACCATAACAGTTGGATTCCAAACTGATTTATCCTCTTGAATGAATTCTTCAAGGGTAGTTTCTTTTATTATTTCATCTCGACCCATCATTGTATTATGCAACTGGATACAAGCAAACTCATGATCACCTTTTACCTTAGACACATTTACTTTATGAATCTTTTTAAAGTCATCATAAAATTTAAAAGCATTAACTCCAACATTCATTTCTTCACTCATTGCTTGAGTTTTTCCATAACCAAGAGCTAATCCAACAGTTCCTGGAGTTTGACCAGGCTGAATAATGACAGGGACTTTTATACTATTCTTATCATTACTAACATTAACATAACTTCCATTTAATGCACCATTTGATACATTATAGTTCTTTAGTCCAAGTCTTTCAGCATCCTTATATGACACAGTAAGATAATTATCCCATGATACTCTAGTTATAGGGTCTGGAAATTCTTGTAGCCAAGGATTTGAAGACTGTTGCCCATCACCAAGTCCTATTTTTGTATAAAGTATAAGGTCTAATTCGTCATTGTTTTGAATAGGCAAGTTATCTAGATTCAAAGTAGTTTTAATTCTCCTAAGAGCATTGTTTTCATAGGAATAATAAAATCCATCTTGAAGAGACTTTCCCCATGTCTTCCCTTTTAAAATGTTTGTTCTCCAATTAGTTTTAATTTCATCATAGAAACTATTATTAGATCCAGAGAGAGTTAGGATTATATCTTGAAACTGATTGGTATCAAACAGTGGCTTTATAGTGGGTTGACTTAAATAGTAGTGACCCGATTTAAATTCATAATCTCCCCAAGATTCTAGGTAATGAGGAGTAGCAGCCAGATATTTACAGCTATTTGCAGTCTCATCTTCTTTCATGCTAAAGCATAATGAAAACTCTAATTTACTTACAAGCTCTAAAAATTCTTCAGCGTTTGGAAGAGAATAACCTGGGTTTACACCAGCTGTGATAATTCCGCTTATTTTACCTGATTTCAATTCATCAATTGTATTTAGAAGACTAGAGTTACTTCCTTGATAAATTAATCTTGGTGATGTTATATCAAATGCATCACTTTTGATAAGTTCATTAATCATTAATACAGTCTCTTGAGAGTCTATATCATCAAGACCAGATATTACAACTGCCTTATTTCCAGATTTTTTTATTGAGTCAACAGCCAACTTCACATATCTATCAAGATATGGACCAAGAGCTGGACCAGAATATTTTTGATTTGTTAAATCTAGATAAATACTTTGTAGAACATATTTTAATTCACTCGGTTTTGCCATAACTCTATTGTCAGCATTTGCACCTGTCAAAGTCATATTTGATTCGAATTGAAGGTGATAAGACATAGAGTATTCATTCTCTTTGTTAGGCAGACGATTCTTTGACCAACCTGATGAATAATTTCCACCTTGCCAGTCAGACATAAAATCAGCATCAATTGATATTATTGTATTAGATAATGAGAAGTCGTAATCAGCTAATGCTCTTTTACCATAAGAATTCTCAAATGCATCTAATGCAGAACTGTTTGATATTGAGTCATAGACAACATGTTGAATGTTAGGATACTTATTGATAAATTCTTTAATGATTTTTTCTGTTGTTGGACTAGCAAAAGATTGTGTTAGTAGTACTACTTTTTTATTTTGAGCTGAAAGGGTCTCTAATTCAGACTTAACAGATAAATTGAAGTCATTCCAACTAATATTTTGTCCTGAAACCTTTGGACCTTGAAGTCTGTATATATCATACATTGAAAGAACAGATGCATTTATTCTTGCATTGGTACAATTCATCGAGTTTGCATCTTTATTTCCTTTAATAAAAATTGGGCGGCCTTCTCTTGTCTTAACTAAAATGTTACTAAAGTCAAATCCATCTGCAATGGTTGTGGCATAATAGTTTGCGATACCAGGTATGATTTGTTCAGGCTGAACTACATATGGGACAGATTTTATTACAGGTCCTTCACAACCAACTATAGCAGCTGCAGCTGTACTAAAACCAGCATATTTTAGAAAGTCTCTTCTATTAGGATTAACATCTTGTTCACCTTCACCAACAGGAAGCTTCTCAACAAATTCATTTTGTTCAAGCTTTTCAACAATCTCGCTACTCTTATTCAGCTCCTCAAAGCCCTTCCAATAAATATTCTTCTTTCCCATTTTAAACTAGTAATGACATTTAGCACATTCAATACCCCCAAGCTGAGCAACAGTAAGTTCTTCAACACCATATTTCTTGGATAATTCCTCGTGAACTTTTTGATAATATTCATTATCCTTGTCAACATTACTCTCTCTATGACAATCTATACACCAGCCCATTGTTAAAGGAGAGTATTGATACATTATTTCCATTTCTTCAACAGGTCCATGACATGTTTGGCATTCAATTTGTGCAACTTGAGCATGTTGAGCATGATTAAAATATACAAAGTCTGGTAGGTTATGAATCCTTATCCATTTTACAGGCTGCGTATTACCGGTGTAAACTTGATTTTCTTCATCCCATCCAACAGCATTGTATAACTTTTTAATTTCATTTGTATAGAAATCTTTAGTATATCCATTTTCTAGATCCTCCTCACCATTATAGTCTCCTATATATTCGTGACAATTCATACAAACATTAAGAGATGGGATTCCAGAGTGTTTGGAAACTCTTGCTGAAGAATGACAATACTTACATTCAATTTGATTTGCCCCTGCATGGATTTTGTGTGAATAATGAATTGGCTGAATAGGAGCATAACCTTGGTCAATACCTATTTGCATCAAATAGCCATATGTGAAGTATGCACTAGATAATAAAAATCCAATCACAAGTAAAAACATTATAAATTGATTTTCTACAACAGTCTTCCATAGAGGCTTCAATTTTCTTTTTGTTTCAGCTTCAATTTTCACACCGCTTGCATTCGCAATTTTAATTAATGTCCTTTGCACTAGGAATAACATCACGATTAAAATTGTGAAAATGACAATAGCAACTGCTAATATTACATTCACAGATATATCAGAACCTTGACTAACAGTTTGAGCTGATGCAGCAGCTGTAACAGCAGGTGGAGGTGGAGTATAATCTGTATATGCCAAAATATTATCAATTTGCTCATTTGAAAATTGAGGATAGTTTGTCATAACCGCACGGTTGTATTCTTCCCAAATCGCAACAGCTTGTGGATCACCATCTTTTATCATCTGGGTGCCATTTTTAATCCATTTGTATAACCATTCTCTGTCATACTTTTCAGACGCACCTCTTAAAGCAGGACCAACAGCTTTTCTGTTTAGTTGATGACAGGCTGCACAATTTGTATTAAATAAAGCTTTCCCAGCCTGAATATCGGCCTCCTGAGATTGGCCAAAAGAAGGTAAAAAGAGTGTTAATAAAAGAATCCTTTTAAGGTGTAACATTAGTTAGGGGCTATAAAGTTTTTCTTCATGATAACAAAAGTGAATTGAAACACTTTTTTGATAAAACAAATTTACGTCATAAACGTCATTTTAGAAACTCTAGAATCAACAAAAAATTTAATTTATAATCATTCTAAATAACAAGTCAAATCATTTTGTTAAATTTGAGAAATATATTTATGTTAAATATTCGATTTTTAATAGTATTTATTGGGGTTTACCTGTATAGCAGTTCTCTTAATTGTCAGGAAAATTCTATAAGATATAATGATACTATTACAAAGAAATTTTATAACCTAAAAAAAGATTTTAGTAAGAGAATTTTTGAGTCTACTTTTTACACTATTCAAATATATTTTGGGGATCTTAAAAAAGCAGATTCAATACTTGAAGATTTTAGAGAAAATTATCAAGAAATTAAATCAAATTTAATATTTGAAACTCCAAATTATAAAGTTAGGATTGGAGAATATAGAGATGTAAATATTGCATCTCAAAAATTAGAAGAAATTAGGAAAATTTATCCTAGTTCATTTATAATAAAGCTTTCTGATTTATAATGTTCTTTTAACTGCAACTTCTTGGTAACATTGAATGACATCCCCTTCAACTAAATCATTAAATTCATTAATTTGAATACCACAATCATATCCCTTAGCTACTTCTTTAACATCATCTTTAAATCTTTTTAATGAGAGTAATTTGCCTTCAAAAATAATTTCTTCAGACCTAACAACTCTTACATTTGAGTTTCTGAATATATTACCAGAAGTTACCATACACCCCGCTATAGTTCCAATTCTTGAAATTTTAAAAGTTTCCCTTACTTCAGCTTCACCCGTACTTTCTTCCTTCATTTCAAGAGACAACATGCCCTCCATTGCATCCTTTAGTTCATTAATTGCATCATATATAATTGAATAGAATCTTATATCAATTTGCTCTTTTTCTGAAAGCTTTCTAGCACTATCCGTTGGTTTTACATTAAACCCTACGATTATAGCTTGTGATGCAGAAGCCAGTAAAACATCAGACTCTGTAATTGCTCCAACACCTTTAAATATTATATTAACCTGAATTTCCTCAGTTGATAGATTCTCAAATGAATCAGTCAATGCCTCTACTGAACCATCTACATCTCCTTTAATAATTACATTAAGTTCCTTAAAGTCACCTATTGCAATTCTTCTTCCAATCTCATCAAGTGTTAGTTGTTTTTGTGTTCTAACATTTTGCTCTCTAACCAACTGTGTTCTTTTAGATGCGATTAACTTAGCTTCTTTTTCATCTTCGAGGACCTTGAATGGATCACCAGCTTGGGGAGCTCCATCTAGTCCAAGAACAGATACTGGAGTTGAAGGTGATGCGATCTTTATTGTGTTTCCTACTTCATCAAACATTGCTTTAACTTTTCCGCTAGTTTTTCCAGCTAGCAAGTAATCCCCTATATTAAGTGAACCGTTCTGAACAAGCATTGTAGAGACGTAACCCCTCCCCTTATCAAGATAAGCTTCAATTACCGAACCTGTTGAATTCTTATTTGGATTAGCTTTTAAATCCATTATTTCTGCTTCAAGTAATACTTTTTCAAGAAGAGAATCAATACCTTTTCCGTTTAATGCAGAAATATCTTGCGATTGAATTTTACCTCCCCAATCCTCTACGACTAGATTCATTGATGCAAGAGATTCTTTAACCTTATCTGGATTAGCCCCCTCTTTATCAATTTTATTAATAGCGAAAATTATAGGGACTCCTCCTGCCTGGGCGTGACTGATTGCCTCTTTTGTCTGAGGCATTATACTATCATCTGCTGCAATTACAATAATAACTATATCTGTAATTTGGGCTCCTCTTGCTCTCATAGCAGTGAATGCTTCATGACCAGGTGTATCAAGAAAAGTGATTTTTTTTGAATTATTAACTAATACAGAATAAGCACCAATATGCTGGGTAATTCCTCCTGACTCACCTTCAGTTACTGATGAGTTTCTAATGTAATCCAAAAGAGAGGTCTTACCATGATCAACATGACCCATTACAGTGACAATTGGAGGTCTTTCTTTTAATAATTTTGGATCATCTTCTTCCTCAGCTTCAACTTTATCTTCTTCGATGTCAGTTTTAATAAATTCTAACTGATAACCAAACTCATCTGCAACTACGGAGAGAGTTTCAGCATCCAGTCTTTGATTCATTGTAACCATTATACCTAAGGTCATACATGCAGAGATTATATCGTTTGTTGAGACATCCATTAGGGTTGCTATTTCACCAACAGTAATAAACTCAGTTATTTTTATAATCTTACTTTCTTTTTCAAGTAATGCCTCTTCTTCCTCAGATTGTATCTTTCTTTGATCTCTTTTATCTTTTCTATATTTTGCTCCTTTCGATTTTGATGATTTACCTTGAAGTTTTTCTAAAGTCTCCCTAATCTGTTTTTGAATTTCATCATCAGTAGGCTCTACTTTTGGACTAGCAACTTGTTTTTTATTTTTATTAAACTTGTTAGGCAAATCTTTTGGCTGAGAAACATCCTTACTAATCCTTTTCCTTCTTCTCTTTTTTGATTCTTCGACTTTCTCTTCTTTCTTATTTATTGAATCAAGATCAATCACTTCTCCAGTCTTTTTTAAACCTGAAAGTTTTTGAAAATTAGTTTGGATTTTAGATGAGTCATTATCTTCTTTAGAAGTCTCAATATTTGACTTTTCATTTTTAGCAGAGTCAGTAGAATCTTTATCTGCAACTGGCTGAACCTTTTCAGTCTTTATCTCTAAATTCTCCTCCACTTCAGTATCCTCCGCTTGAGTCTTTTCGACCTTTTTCTCCTCCGCTTCTCTTTCCTCTGCTTGTTTCTTCTCTAATTCTCTTTCCTCTGCTTGTTTCTCCTCTAATTCTCTTCTTTTCTTTGTATTAATTTCTTCTAATTTGTCTTTATCAGATTTATCAGTTTGAAACTCATCATGCAATAAGTCATAAACATCTTGATCAATTTTTGATGTTGGTCTTGGTTCAATCTCAATTTTCTTTGAACTCAAAAACTCAACAGCTCTATCAAGAGATATATTTAATTCCTTAAGTACTTTATTTAACCTTATTGGTGATGGCATATTTATTGTTTAATCTTCAAATTCCTCTTTTAAAATTTTTAAAACATCTGAGACTGTTTCTTCTTCAAGATCGGTTCTCTTTACAAGATCTTCTTCACTTAATTCGAGTACACTCTTAGCTGTGTCAAGTCCAACTTTTCTAAACTCTTCAATAACCCATGCATCAATTTCATCTTTAAATTCTGTAAGCTCAACATCTTCTTCAGCACCCTCTCTGTAGACATCAATTTCATATCCAGTAAGTCTTCCAGCAAGTCGAATATTGTGTCCTCCTTTTCCAATAGCCCTTGAAACTTCATCTGGATTAAGGTAAACCTGAACTGTTTTTTTCTCTTCATCAATGTTTAAAGAATTCACTTTTGCTGGGCTTAATGCTCTTGTTATGAATAACTGATTATTATTTGTATAATTGATCACATCTATATTCTCATTCCCTAACTCTCTAACTATTCCATGAATTCTGGATCCTTTCATTCCCACACATGCTCCTACAGGATCAATTCTATCATCATAAGAGTCAACTGCCACTTTTGCCTTTTCACCTGGAATTCTTACAGCTTTTTTGATAGTAATTAAGCCATCGAAAACTTCAGGAATTTCTTGTTCAAATAGTTTCTCTAGGAAAAGAGGTGATGTTCTAGAGAAAATTATCCTTGGTTTATTTCCTCTTAACTCAACGTTTTCTATTACACCTCTAACATTGTCTCCCTTTCTAAAAAAATCTTTAGGTATCTGCTTATCCTTTGGCATTATCAGTTCATTTCCATCATCATCTAAAAGAATGACTTCTCTTGCTCTTACATGATGTACTTCAGCTGTAAAAATTTCTCCAACTCTATCCTTGAACTGATTAAATGTATTATTACTATCGTGCTCAAAAACTTTAGCTACAAGATTCTGCCTTAGTGATTGAATTGATCTTCTTCCGAGATCTATGAGTTTAAACTCCTGAGAAACTTCTTCTCCAACTTCGAAATCTGGTTCTATTTTTATTGCCTCCTTGAGCTCAATTTCAGCATTTGGATCCTCAACTTCACCATCTTTAACAACTATTCTATTTCTCCAAATTTCAAGGTCTCCTTTGTCTGGATTGATAATAATATCGAAATTTTCATCAGTTCCAAATTTTCTAGTAAGAGTATTCCTAAATACTTCTTCTAGTATAACCATTAAGGTTACTCTATCGATCAACTTTTCGTCTTTAAATTCAGAAAAGGATTCTAATAATGATATGTTTTCCATTTACTTAACTTTATTTAAAAAAAAAGAGGGACATAATGTCGCCTCTGAGATATCAAAATGCTCGGCAAATTTATTATAAATTATTGATATAATAAAATTGTTGGCCTACTAGGGATCGAACCTAGACTCTTCTGGACCAAAACCAGACGTGTTGCCAGTTACACCATAGGCCAATTAGCTGCAAATTTAAATTATTTTTTTTTTTAAAAAATATATTTGTGAATTTTATTAATTAATACGATCTGGAACAGATCTTAGTATTAGTGTATTCAGTATGGCTGAGACTATTAGGTAGCATGATACAAACATTGTCATTGATGAATTATATGTAAGAAATAATTCTTGCTGAAAATATACAATTAGCATCCCAAATAATATCCTTATAAACTCAAAATTGATTGACCATTTATATCCATCCATTACTGATGAAAAGCTAAATATTGAAGAGAATATTAATAAAAAATAGCCTGTTTTATCTGCAAATGATAAATTAGCAAACGAACTCAAAAATATGTATAGCACAATATTTAAGGTTAGGAAATGGAAGCCGACAAAGACTTTATGGATCAAACTATATTCCAATCTATATTTTTCTTGATTAAAAACATTATCAACTTTACTCCTAGGAATTTTTTTCATAACATCTTTTGGTCTCCATCCAGTTGGCATGAACCAGATTTTGGCTTTATCTAAGACGCTACTTGTATGCCAAGCATCTTGAATTAGAAACCATAAATGTTGGAAGTTTATTAGAATTGGATTCCAAGTTCTTACTGGCTTTAATGTTCCATATACGCATGGCACATCGTCTAACTCTTCTTGAAATGTTCCGAATGCTCTATCCCAAATACAGAAAATTGCAGCTAAATTCTTGTCAATATATTCTTTATTTATTGCATGATGAACCCTATGTTGAGATGGAGTCACAAGAATATATTCAAGCCAACCTAGTTTACCAATATGTCTCGTATGATACCAAAACTGACCAAAAAGATGAAGCGGTCCAAGAATACTTATCATTTTTGGAGGAACCCCTAAAAGGGCAGCTGGAACTAAAAATAGGATACCAATACCAAGGTTATTAGTTATACTCTGTCTAAGTGCACATGCAAGGTTAAATTCCTCACTACTATGATGTATAACATGCATATTCCAAAAAATATTAATTGAATGTTTTAATCTATGATGACAATAACTCGCAAAATCAACGCAAACAAAAGCAATAAAGTAAAGCAAAATACTTTCTTCCAATTCTATAACTTTTAATCTTTCATAAAAGAAAGGATATGAGACTATAATTATACCAAGACCTAATATATCAACCATTAAATTTGTAAATCCTGAGCTTAGACTGGATATTGTATCCATATAGGAATGCTTTAAATCATTTTTCCATACACCATAGGATATTTCAACAATAATCAAAACAAGAAAAATTGGTATTGTTATTAGTAAAATATTTGCGTAGGTATCCATTTAAATGTTTTAAGTATATTATTTAATATATGTGATATTTAAATATTTTATTTTACTTTGGATATGTAAATATATTAATTATGATAATAAAAAAAATATTTAATCTATTCATGATTATAGGACTTGTTGTTTTAACATCAAACACAAGTGTTTATTCTCAAAAAAAATCAAAAAAAAATTCAGTAACATTTGATGAAACTCTACACGAATCTGTTGAGTATAGAGAGATAGGTCCTTTTAGAGGGGGGCGTTCTGCAGCTGTTGTTGGTGTTGAAGGCAATCCAAAACTATTTTATTTTGGTGCAACTGGAGGTGGTGTATGGAAAACTGAAGATGGAGGTGAAACCTACGAGAATATTTCTGATGGATACTTTGGAGGGAGTGTTGGTTCAATTGCAATTGCTAAAAATGATCCAAACGTAATTTATGTTGGAGGTGGTGAGGTAACAATTAGAGGAAATGTTTCATCAGGTTATGGAGTATTTAAAAGTGTAGATGCCGGAAAGACATGGACTTTTTCAGGTCTTCCAAACTCTAGACATATTCCAAGAATAGTTATAGACCCGAATAATAATGATATAGTTTATGCAGCAGTACTGGGGAACTTATACAAGCCTACTGGGGATAGGGGTGTTTACAAATCTGTTGATGGAGGAACTACATGGAAAAAAGTGCTTTATGCGAATGATTTATCGGGTGCATTTGAAATCGTGCTTGACCCAAATAATTCAAGAGTACTTTATGCATCAACATGGAGAGTACAAAGAACACCTTCGAGTTTAAGTAGTGGAGGTGAAGGATCTGATCTTTGGAAAAGTATTGACAGTGGGGAGAGCTGGACAAAGATAACTACAAACTCAGGTTTTCCTAAAGGTATAATTGGTGTGATTGGTGTTACTGTTTCGCCTGTTAACTCAGAAAGAGTGTGGGCTATAGTAGAGAATCAAGATAAAGGTGGGGTATACAGATCTGATGATGGGGGTAAAAGTTGGACATATACAAACAGCATCAGGTCTCTTAGACAAAGAGCTTGGTATTATTCAAAGATTTATGCTGATACTCAAGATATAGATGGTGTTTATGTTATGAATGTATCTTATCATTTCTCAGATGATGGTGGAAAAACATTTGAGTCTCGTAGTGCCCCTCATGGAGATCATCATGATCTCTGGATAGCTCCTGAGGATAATAATAGACTAATTATTGCTGATGATGGAGGTGCTCAAGTTTCATATGATAAAGGAAAAACTTGGAGTACCTATTATAATCAACCAACTGCACAGTATTACAGGGTTACAACAGATAACTCTTTTCCTTACAGAATTTATGTTGCACAACAAGATAATTCAACTCAGAGAGTAATGCACAGAAGCCTCGGATATAGTATAGGTGAGAATGACTGGGAAATTACTGCAGGTGGAGAATCTGGGCACATAGCTATTGATCCAAATAATAATGATATTGTTTATGGTGGAAGTTATCTAGGTTTTCTAGAAAGAAAAAATCATGAAAAACAAACATCAAGAATAATTAATGTGTGGCCAATTACTACCCTTGGAGAGGGGGCTGAAGCTATGAAATATAGATTTAATTGGAATTTTCCAATAGCTTTTAGTAAGCACGATTCATCAAAGCTTTATACATATTCAAATCATGTTCACCTATCAACTAACGAGGGACATAGCTGGGAAACAATTAGTCCAGATTTAACTCGAAATGACAAATCTAAACTTGTCTCTTCAGGTGGTCCAATAACTCAAGATAACACTGGTGTAGAATACTATGCAACAATTTTTGCGGTTGATGAATCTCCAATTCAAGAAGGACTCATTTGGGTAGGAAGCGACGATGGATTAATCCATTTAACAAAAGATGGAGGTGCTACTTGGGAGAATGTAACTCCAAAGAAAATGCCAGATTGGATGATGATAAATAGTATTGATGCTTCTTCTTTTGACTCTGGAACAGCATACATTGCAGGGACTAGATATAAACTTGGGGACTTTACACCATATCTATATGTAACTGATGACTATGGAAAAAATTGGAAACTTATAACTGATGGAATTGAAGATGAACATTTTACTAGAGTTTTAAGATCAGACAAATCAAATAAAAACCTATTATATGCTGGAACCGAAACTGGAATGTATATTTCTTATGACAAAGGAAATAGTTGGAATAAATTTCAAAAAAATCTTCCAATTGTTCCAATAACAGATCTTACAATTAAAGACAACTCTTTAATTGTAGCAACTCAGGGAAGAAGTATATGGATGATTGATGACCTAACTGTAATTCATCAACTAACTTCATCTACTGATAAGGTAAAACTATACAAACCAAAGGACTCTTATAGAATGAGCGGAGCTGGAGGGAGAAAGTCACTGACGGCTGGAACAAATCTTCCAAATGGAGCAATTATTCATTATTTCATTCCTAATTATGATAAAGAGAACGATCAGGTAATGCTTTCAATTCATTCAGCAGACGGGACCCTTATTAAGGAATTTTCAAACAAGAGTAAAGAGAATTCAATGAAAGTTAAAAATGGTGGCAATTCATTCGTATGGAACATGAAATATCCTGGGGCAAAACGACTAGATAATATGGTTCTGTGGGGAGCAGATTTTTCAGGAGCTAAAGCAGTACCTGGAGATTACATTGTAAAATTAAAAGTTAATGACACTGAAATGACTCAAAAGTTTACAATCCATAAAGATCCAACTTCAGAAGGTTCTATTGATGACATTAAATCGCAATTTGAATTTGTAGATGAAATAAACGGAGCAGTTGATAAAGCTCACAAAGCGATTGAGAACATTAGAAATATGAAGACAGATCTTAAAAAGTTTCAATCAGATTATGCTGATAATGAATTTGCAAAAGATTTGATAGAAGAATCAAAGTCTATAGTTGAGTCTATAGATAAAATTGAAAATGAACTTTATCAAACTAAAAATCAGAGTAATCAAGATCCACTTAATTACGGGGTTAAGCTAACTAATAATTTAGGGAACTTAAACTCTGCTTTTAGAGGTGGTGATTTTGGACCAACAGTTCAAGATGTTCAAGTTAAAAATGAGTTAATTGAGAAAGTGAATGCTCAATTAACAAAGTATGATAAAATTATCTCAGAGGATATTCCTAATTTTAACTCAAGCTTCAAAAAACTTGAATTAGATTATTTAAATGTTTTTTAGTCATTAAATAATTATTAATAATTGACTGATATGCCCGAAACGAAGTTTCGAAAAATCAATAATTTAATTGGATGGCTCCTTTTTTCGGTTGCCCTATTTACCTACGGACTAACTGTTGAGCCAACTGCAAGTTATTGGGATGCTGGGGAATATATTTCAACCTCAGCAAAGCTACAAGTGGGTCATCCACCTGGGGCACCATTTTTTCAGATGATGGGAGCAGTTTTCTCAATGTTTGCCTCAAATAATGATTCTATTGCTATTGCAGTAAACTTTTTGTCAGTTGTATCTAGTGCGTTTGTAATCCTTTTTCTTTTTTGGTCAACCACATTATTTCTTAAAAAAATATCTAAGAAAAATAATTTTACAAATGATACAAATATTCTCCTTAGTTCATCAATTGGTGCTTTAGCATTTACATTCTCTGATAGCTTTTGGTTCAATGCTGTCGAAACTGAAGTATATGCACTTGCTATGCTTTTTTTATCTGCTACATTTTGGTGTGGTCTTAGATGGGAAAAAGACTTTAATAATAAAAGAGGTGATAAATGGTTGTTACTAATCTGTTTTTTAATTGGCCTCTCATTTGGGGTACATTTTATGGCAATACTTACTATTCCTGCCATAGGAATGATCTACTTCTTTAAGAAGTATAAAAAAATAACAATTAAAAATTTTGTTTTAGCTAATATAATCTCAGTTTCAATCCTACTATTTATTTTCAAACTTTTACTCCCCTCAACCTTATCTCTGTTTGGTCAACTTGAAGTATTCTTTGTTAACTCAATAGGATTACCCTTCAACTCTGGGACAATTATTGCAGCTTTTTTAATAGTCTTCTTTTTTTACAAATCTCTTAGTTACACCAAGTTAAAAGGGATGGTTCAGGCTAATACATTAATATTATGTATCCTGTTTATTTTTATTGGATTCTCCTCTTGGCTAATGCTTCCAATTAGATCAAATGCTAATACTGTAATCAATGAAAATTCTCCTTCTGATGCTAGAACTCTTTTAGCATATTATAGACTTGAACAGTATCCTAAAACTTATCTTTTTTATGGTCCTATGTTTTCTGACATTTATGCTCCGCAAGATGACAAGCAACCCTATATAGATGGAAAGCCAAAATATGAAAGAGACTATAAAACAAATAAATATAAAATTGTTAATAATTGGGAGGATTCTGAGTTAAATTCAAACTCTAATCATAGAGGACTTATTCCTAGGCTTTGGAGTTCAAATCATGCAGGAAATTATATGAATTTTACAAATCCTTTAAAGTTTGAGATACTAGATAGATATAGATCTGAAGAGGTTATTGTTGAGAGTGTAAATGAGTTTAAAAGTAGAGAGCTACAAGGAGAATTAACTGGTGATGATTATAATGAATTCTTTAGATCTCTTGGGCCTTACCTAAATATAATTAAGCCTTCACTTTTTGATAATCTTAATTTTCTATTCTCATATCAAATTAATTACATGTACTGGCGATATTTTCTATGGAATTTTGCAGGTAGACAAAATGATGTTCAGGGAGAATATAATATCCTTAACGGAAACTGGATAAGTGGAATAAATTTTATAGATCAGCTAAGACTAGGTAATCAATCAGAACTTAGTAAAGACCAAAAAAACAACAAGGCCAGAAACACATATTTTTTCCTCCCTTTAATTCTAGGATTAATTGGACTGATATATTGCTACAAGTATGACATCAAATCTTTTTGGACACTGCTTTTACTTTTTCTTTTTACAGGCCTTGCATTAAAATTTTATTTAAACGAACGGCCCTTTGAACCCAGAGAAAGAGATTATGCATTAGTTGGATCCTTTTATATTTTTTCTATTTGGATAGGTATGGGATTCACTGCGATCATGAACTATATCCATAAATATGAAAATAAAGTATCAAGATCCATTATCTATGTATTATGTATCGCTGCTGTTCCTTTTCTCATGGGATATAATAACTGGGATGATCATGATAGGTCAGACAGGTATACAGCTCAATCTATTTCTAAAGCATATCTACAATCTATAGATGAAGATAAAGATGCAATGATTTTTACTATCGGTGACAATGATACTTTTGCGCTATGGTATGCTCAAGAAATTGAGGAGTTTAGAACAGATGTTAGAACTATAAATACTAGCCTTTTAGCAACAGACTGGTATATTGATCAAATGAAAAGAAGAGCATATGAGAGCAGTCCAATTCCATCACAAATGGAACATGCACAATATGCTTTTGGAGTAAGAGATTACATCAGATATGAAAATTTATTGGATTCAATCAGATGGGATATCAATGATTTTGTTGATTGGGTAGCTAGCGATAATCCTAGAACAAAATATAGAAATTTAATTACTCAATCTGGAGGAGATACAAGCGATTATCCAGAGAATGCACTTGAGACAGTATTCTATCCTACAAATAAGATCAGACTTCCAGTGAATAAGGAGAATGTAATTAAAAGTGGACTAGTAAAAGAAAAAGATAGCGACCTCATTGTAGATTATATTGACATAGATCTACCTGAATCTATTATTACAAAAAATCAAATAATGATGTTAGACATCCTTGCTAACAATGATTGGGAAAGACCAATTTATTTCACAGGTGGAAGCTATGAAGAGTCAGAATATATTTGGATGAAAGATTATCTTCAGCTCGACGGACTAGTATATAAATTAGTACCTATAAAAACCTCAATTGAAAATAACCCATATGAGATGGGGAGGATTGACTCAGATTTAATGTATGATATTGTGAAAAAATGGTCTTGGGGTAATTCTGAAAGTGATGAGATATATCATGATCCTGAAACAAGAAAAAATAGTATTTCTTTTAGAGGTAATCTATCTAGATTATCTGAAGAGTTAATTTCAGAGGGGGAATATGAAAAAGCTGAAGAGATATTAGATTTAGCTTTTTCTAAAATGCCAATTGACTATTATGGTTATTACAGTCTTTGGACACCTCTAGTCAAATCCTATTATGATATAGGAAAGAGCGAGAAAGTAAGAGAAATAGTTCAAAAATTATCTTTTAAATACTCAGATAGATTAAGTTATTTTTCTTCGCTTGAGATATTTAATCAGTATGATGTAGGTGAGGAAATTATTTCAGATATCGAGAGGTTTAGAAACTTAATTGAAACTATTCAAGAATCTGGTGAAAGAGAGATTCTAGCTGATCAAATAAAAAGTTTTATATCAAGCTCTGAGCAGTTTAACTACATATATGGTGAATATGATTATTATATTTCTCTATCAAACTTTTTAGTTTCACTTTTAGAATTAAATGAAGTAGAATACTCAATTAGTGTAATTGATAAAGTTGAAGAACAATTGATTAGAAGAGTCTCTGTTTTCTCAAACATTGATGAAGAAGAACAGGTCTATTACATAGAGGGCATAACATCTGATATCAACCAGTACAGCAGGCTAATAAATCAAATAGAAGTATATGATAATGATGCATATAATAAATATGATAAGAATCTAAAAGATATGTTAGCTAGAATGATTGAATAAAAAATCTCAACTAATTAATTTTGATTATGATAATAAAATATGATGTTTCTAATGAAATGCAAGATCTAATTAATAAGACAATTGAATCAGATGCAGCTAAAAAAGGATTTGGAGTTATTCCAACACAAAAGCAATTTTTAATTGGTGTAATATATTATTGGATTAGAAAAAACATTCCAGATGTTATAGACGATATTTCTCAGATTGAAGAAATTATGGAGCACAAGTCGTTAAAAAATTAATTAAAGTCTAGTTAAGCTGGTCTTTCATCAAACTTATTAATGTGTTGGCATCTTGATCTCCACTCTGTCTCCAAACCATTTCTCCAAATTTATAGATCATTAAAGTTGGAATAACTTTAACTCTTAATGCCTCCGATAATTTAATGTTCTTTTCAGTATTAATTTTAATTACTTTTCCTTTATCCCCTACTGCGGCAGCCACATCCTTTAAAATAGGATGCAGATTTGTAGATAGCTCATCATACTCACTAAAGAATACGAGTAATAATGGCTTCTTTTCATCTAATAATTCACCAAACTTGGACATATTTAAACGCTTTTAAAAGCGAAAGTATAAATTTTTTCTGTTTTAATCCAAAAATTTTTATTGCTATTATCCTGATTAAGAAGAACTTCTACCAAGATCTTTTAATGTTTAATAAAGATTTTATAACCTAAAATTCAAGATTATTTAACATTACATATTTATTTGTTTTTGATATTTGATTTATGAAAAAATACTTAATTATTATACTGATATTAGTGTCGACAACCACAGCTTATTCTCAGAAAATAGGTTATGAATTCCGAACTAATGGAAAAGCATACATATCAACTTCCTATGCTGGTTTTGAAATTAGGCATAGGACTGATAGAGAAGAGAATAGATTTACTTACAGACATAAATTAATTGATTCTGATAAGTTCACACTTAGTTTACCATTACATTATAAAGTTGAGAAAGACCAAGCTACTCTAGAGCCCAGACTTAAGTATCATTTAGAAAAATTTAGTTTTTGGGCTCAAAAAGAATTTAACACCGAAGAAAATATGAATGCTGCATTTGGTCTAGATATTCCTGTTAAAGATTTCACGTACAGAGTTGGATGGGATTCATCAAATACAGTCAGAGTCAGATTAGTTAAAAAGTTTTAAATTATTATGGAAAACATTTATTTATTTATATTAATCGCTCTTATAGTATTAGCATTTGCAGACTTAATTGTAGGGGTTAGTAATGATGCTGTAAATTTTTTAAACTCTGCTATAGGCTCTAAAGTTTTATCATTTAAAACATTGATGATAATTGCCAGCCTAGGGGTCTTCGTTGGTTGCGTTTATTCAAGTGGTATGATGGAAGTTGCAAGAAAAGGAATATTCAACCCCGGAGAATTTCTATTTAATGAAATTATGATAATTTTTATGGCAGTAATGATTACTGATATTTTAATATTAGATCTATTTAATTCATGGGGGCTACCTACATCAACAACAGTTTCTATTGTCTTTGAATTACTTGGAGCATCTGTGGCTATGGCTCTCATTAAAATTGGTGTTGACAATGGTTCATTCACTGATTTGGCTACTTATATTAATACTTCAAAAGCTACACAAATTATTTTTGGGATATTGTTATCTGTATTTGTAGCTTTTAGTATTGGTGCAATTGTTCAGTGGGTTTCAAGGCTACTGTTGTCTTATGATTTTAAAACAAAAGCAACCTGGGTTGGTGCGATTTTTGGAGGAATTGCTTTAACCGCAATCTCATACTTTGTATTGATGAAAGGGATTAAAGGAACTTCATATGCCGGAGAAAGTTTTGACTTAATCGGTGGAATGACCATTAAAGACTTTTTAGAATCTAATGTTATTACTATAGTTACATATAGCTCAATTATATGGTCGTTAATTTCATTCTCTTTAATTCGTTTTTTTAATGTTGATATTTATAAAGTAATTATTGGAGCTGGAACATTTGCTTTAGCGCTTGCTTTTGCAGGAAATGATTTAGTTAATTTTATTGGTGTTCCAATTGCTGCATGGCAGTCTTATGAAGCATGGGTAGCATCAGGAGTTGCTGCAAACGAATTTAGTATGCAAGTTTTAGCATCAAAAGTTCCTACTCCTAATTTTTTACTTATTATTGCTGGTATAGTTATGGTTGTTACTCTTTGGTTTTCTAAAAAAGCACGAAGAGTTGTGAAAACTGAGCTTGACTTATCAACTCAAGGTGAGGTCTCAGAGAGATTTAACCCAAACTTTTTATCTAGATTTATTGTGATGATAGGATCTTCAATATCAACTTTATTCTCAAAAATTCTCCCTTCCTCAGTTAAGAAAACAATTGAAAAAAGATTTGAAGTTCCTGAGATATTGACCAGTAAGATAGACACTAATGATAGACCTGCATTTGATGTAATAAGAGCATCTGTCAATTTAGTTGTTGCAGGTATATTAATTTCTTTTGCAACATCATATAAACTTCCTTTATCAACAACATATGTCACTTTTATGGTAGCTATGGGAACTTCACTTTCAGATAGAGCATGGGGAAGTGAAAGCGCAGTCTACAGAGTTTCAGGAGTATTGAACGTCATTGGTGGCTGGTTCCTTACAGCATTATCAGCGTTTAGTATTAGTGCATTAGTTGTGTTTATGATTACCCAATTAAAATTTATTGGAATACTTTTAGTAATCAGTATTGTAACGTTTTTGATAATAAGAAATCATATAAACTTCAAGAAAAGAGATGAAGTTAAACTCTAGATATCTGTTTAAATAATCTTAAGTTTTTTTGAGATGGATGGTATTGTTGATGTGAAGTGCTAGAGAGGTTTGCTTTATGCGAAAAGACAAGCCAAAACTAATAACATACATGCAACTACCAATCTTAATTTAACTATAATATTCATAATTGTCATTTATTTTATAACGTAAAGTTAACGATAAATTAACAATTAACAAACTTTTACATAACATTAAGTTAACATTGGAATGTAAAGCTTTGATTTAAAATGAATTACGAACCACACATAAGGCAGTCATCATCCTCATTTTCTTTTGATTGTGACAAGATTTGCTTTAATTCCTCTGGTGATAATGGCTCAACCGCAACAGGTTTTTCTTTAGATTTTGTTGCAGCTGCTTTTTCTGTTCTTGTAATTTCTACCTCTCCCACTTCCTCTTTAACAACTTCAGGTTCTACAGAAACTGGAGACTCGACTTCTTTCTTCTTTAAAGTAAATTTAATAGCATCAACAGCAGCTTTTGTCCTTAAGTAATACATTCCTGTTTTTAAACCTGACTTCCATGCATAAAAGTGCATTGATGTAAGCTTAGACATTGTAGCTCCTTCCATAAATAAATTAAGTGATTGAGACTGGTCAATAAAGAATCCTCTATGTCTAGCCATATCGATTATATCCTTCATACTCATCTCCCATACAGTTTTGTATAACTCTTTAAGGTCATCAGGAATTCCATCAATATCTTGAATTGATCCATTTGCACCCATTAATTCATGTTTCATGTCCTCATTCCAAAGTCCTAACTCAACAAGATCATTTAATAAGTGTTTGTTTACAATTATAAATTCACCTGATAAAACTCTTCTAGTATAAATGTTTGAAGTGTAAGGCTCAAAACATTCGTTGTTACCAAGAATTTGAGAAGTACTTGCGGTTGGCATTGGTGCAACAAGTAAAGAGTTCCTTACTCCATGTTTAAGGATACTTTTTCTTAAGACTTTCCAATCCCATCTTCCACTTAGGTCCTTATCTTCAACCCCCCACATATTGTGTTGGAATTCTCCTTTTGAAATTGGTGATCCTTTATAAGATTCATAAACACCATCTTTTTTTGCCTCCTCTACAGAAGCTGTAAGAGCTGCAAAGTAAATTGTTTCGAAAATTTCTTGATTCAGCTCTTTTGCTTTATCAGAAGTAAAAGGAAGTCTTAAAAGAATAAATGCATCAGCTAGTCCCTGAACTCCAAGACCAACAGGTCTGTGCCTAAAGTTTGAATTTTCTGCCTCTTTTACTGGATAATAATTTCTGTCAATAACCTTATTTAGGTTTTTCGTTACTCTAACTGTAACATCATAAAGTTTTTGATGATTAAATTCTCCATCTTCAACAAACATTGGTAGAGCAATAGATGCAAGATTACATACAGCTATCTCGTCTTTAGACGTGTACTCTAATATCTCTGTACAAAGATTAGATGATCTTATGGTACCAAGATTTTTTTGATTTGATTTTCTATTACAAGAATCTTTATAAAGCATGTAAGGAGTTCCTGTCTCAATTTGAGATTCTAGAATCTTTTCCCATAGCTCTCTTGCTTTTATTGATTTTCTGCCTTTAGATTGCTTTTCATATTTTAAGTATAATTTATCAAATTCATCTCCATGACAGTCATATAGTCCAGGACACTCGTTTGGACACATTAAAGTCCATTCTTCGTTATTTTCAACCCTCTTCATAAATAAGTCCGGCATCCACATTGCATAGAATAGGTCCCTAGCTCTCATTTCCTCTTTACCATGATTTTTCTTTAGGTCTAAGAAGTCATATATATCAGCGTGCCATGGCTCAATATAAATAGCAAAAGAACCTTTTCTTTTTCCACCACCTTGATCAACATATCTAGCAGTATCATTAAAAACTCTTAACATAGGAACAATACCATTAGATGTTCCGTTAGTTCCTGATATGTATGAGCCAGTAGATCTAATGTTATGAATTGAAAGACCTATACCTCCTGCTGACTGAGATATTTTAGCAGTTTGTTTTAAAGTATCATATATTCCATCAATACTATCATCTTGCATAGTCAAGAGGAAACATGAAGACATCTGAGGTTTTGGTGTACCTGCATTAAAAAGGGTTGGTGTAGCATGAGTAAAATATTTCTTTGACATTAGCTCATAAGTATCAATCACCGCATCAATATCATCTAGATGAATTCCAACCGAAACTCTCATTAACATGTGTTGTGGTCTTTCTACAATTTTACCATTAATCTTTAAAAGATAGGATCTTTCAAGAGTTTTAAAACCAAAATAATCATATCCAAAATCTCTATTGTAAATTATTTTAGAGTCTAAAAGCTCTGCATTTTTCTTGATTACTTTATATACTTCATCTGAAAGAAGAGGAGCTTTTTTTCCTGTGATCGGGTTTACATAAGTATGTAAATCCTTCATAGTGGATGAAAAAGACTTATTCGTATTTTTATGTAAGTTGGAGACAGAGATTCTAGCTGCAAGTGAAGCATATTCTGGATGAGTTGTTGTCATTGTTGCAGCAATTTCAGCAGCAAGATTATCCAACTCAGATGTGGTAACACCATCGTAAAGACCTTCAATAACCCTCATGGCTACCCTAACAGGATCAACAAGCTCGTTGAAACCATAGCAAAGCTTTTTAATCCTTGCGGTTATTTTATCAAACATTATGGGCTCTTTCTTCCCGTCTCTTTTAATTACATACATACTCATTCCATTACCATATTATATTATCTAAAAAATTATTTAATTGATTATTTTAAAAATCGTCGTCAAGACCAAAGTTTGACTCGTCTTTTTTATCATTATTTAAAACACCTGCTTTCTGATATTCAGCAACCCTTTTTTCAAAGAAGTTGGTTTTACCTTGAAGGTTAATCATATCCATAAAATCAAATGGATTAGAAACATTAAATTCTTTCTCACATCCAAATTGATCTAGAAGTCTATCTGTTACAAACTCTAGATATTGAGTCATTAATTTTGCATTCATACCTATTAAACTTACAGGTAAAGATTCCGTTATAAATTCTCTTTCGATGTTTAAAGCATCAAGAAGTATTTCTTTAATTCTTTCCTTTGGGACCTTATTGATCATATGATTATTATGCAAGTGAACTGCAAAATCACAATGAACTCCTTCATCACGAGAGATTAACTCATTTGAGAATGTAAGACCTGGCATAAGACCTCTTTTCTTGAGCCAGAATATTGAACAAAATGAGCCTGAGAAAAACACTCCTTCAACACCTGCAAAAGCAATAAGCCTTTCAGCAAAAGAATCTGACTCAATCCATTTTAATGCCCAGTCAGCTTTCTTTTTAATTGCAGGGAAATTCTCAATTGCTTTAAACAAAGTATCTTTTTCTTTATCATCCTTAACATAAGTATCAATGAGTAATGAATATGTTTCTGAATGAATATTTTCCATCATAATTTGGAATCCATAGAAAAATTTTGCTTCCGAGTATTGAACCTCATTTACAAAGTTTTCTGCTAAGTTTTCATTTACGATACCATCTGATGCAGCAAAAAATGCAAGAATATGCTTTATGAAATATCTTTCGTCATCGTTTAATTTTGTACTCCAATCATTTAAGTCCTGATGTAAATCAATTTCTTCTGCCGTCCAGAAACTTGCTTCACATTTTTTATACCACTCCCATATATCGTGATGCTTAATTGGAAAGATTACGAATCTGTCTTTGTTTTCTTGAAGTAAGGGCTCTTGCTGCATAATAATTTTTTTTTATGGTTGATAATTTTTTTAGTCTAACAAATATTTAAAATTCTATTCAGAATTGAAAGACCTATTTTAAAGATTAACATAAAGTTTTTAACATTAGCCTGGTATAACTTTTTTTTAATTTTTTTTTAATTTTTTTAATTGTTTTTTGAGTTTTTTTATTGAAAAAAAAAATTAAATTTCTTCAATATATTTAGGGACTAAAATGAATTAAAAAAAATATTAATACTAGTTATTTTTAACTTATGTTTGCATATCAAAAAATGAAAAATCTAGATAAAATTTTATTGTTTTTAACAATTTTAATTGTAGTATTTAATTTAACACAACTAAATATTTATAATTTTTTGGATGATGAAAACAGAATTGCATTAATATGTTTCATTCTTTCATTGTGTGCTCTTATCTTGATCTTAATTTTAATAATTTCAAAAAAAATAAGGGATAGGTTCAATAGCTAAATCTCAATAAAATCGACATCTACACCTGATTTTAATAAAAATTCAATTCCAGATTGATCTTTATATTTTTTTGAGTAAACAATCCTTTTTATGCCAGACTGAAAAATAAGCTTACTGCATTCCCTACATGGTGATAATGTAATGTAAAGTGTAGCTCCATTTGTAGACTGAGTAGAACCAGAGACTTTAGCTATAGCATTTGCCTCTGCATGAAGAACATACCATTTTGTGTAACCTTCATCGTCTTCGCATGGATTTTCAAATCCAGTAGGGGTTCCATTGTAACCATCTGAAATAATCATCTTATCTTTTACAATTAATGCTCCAACTTGTCTTCTTTTACAATGAGATAGTTTGGACCATTCCTCAGCCATTCTGAGATAAGCAATATCATATTTTAACTGTTTATCTTTCAAATTAAGATCTTTAATTATAGATTGCTAAATATAAGTTAATCTGAATTTATTTTTTGACTTTCTTTATATATTTGTAAAAAAATAAATAATGTACCCAGAAGAAATTGTAAAACCAATGAAGCTTGAATTGACTAGTTCAGGTTTTTCAGAACTAACTTCACCAGAAGATGTTAAATCAGCTCTAGATAAAGAAGGCACTACACTTATAGTAGTAAACTCTGTATGTGGATGTGCTGCAAAAAATGCAAGACCAGGAGTGATTATGTCTTTATCTAACGAATCTAAACCTGATAATCTTTGCACTGTATTTGCTGGATTTGATATTGAGGCAACTAACACTGCAAGAGAAGAAATGCTTCCATTTCCACCTTCTTCTCCATCTATTGCCTTATTTAAAAATGGTGAGTTGGTACACATGGTTGAAAGACATCACATCGAAGGTAGGGAGGCTGACTTAATAGCAGACAATCTTATACAAGCGTATAACGAATTTTGCTAATTATTTAGGTAATGAGATTTTAAAATCTGTACCTTTTTTACTTCTTGATTTATATGAGATTTTACCTCTGTGAGAGTTTATAATACTTCTAACAATACCTAGTCCTAGACCCATTCCATCAGACTTAGTCGTAAACTTTGGTTCAAATATCTTATCTCTATTATTCTTAGAAACTCCAAGTCCGTTATCTGAAACAGTCACTCTTACAGTTTTTAATCTCTCAGTAATATTTACATGAATAATTGGCTCTCTATCATGTGGGATTGCCTGAATACTATTTTTAATCAGATTAGTCATTACTCTAATCCACTGTTCTTTATCTAGTTTAATGAATATGTTTTCGCTTGAAGTCTCAAGAGATATATTATTTTGCTCAAAAATTTCAACAACTTTTTTAGTTGCCTCGACAATATCTGTTTTTTCAAGCTGTGTTTTTGGCAGAGTTGCAAAATCTGAAAAAGATGTTGCAACATTACTCATTGTATCTATTTGTTCTATTAAAGTATCACAAAAGTCATTTAACTTATCTTTCTGATCTTCACCTTTTTTTATACCACTATTTTTTTGAAAGCTTTGGACAGTAAGTCTCATGGGTGTTAACGGATTTTTAATTTCATGCGCTACTTGTTTAGCCATTTCCTGCCAAGCCTGCTCTCTCTCTGTTTTCGCTAGTCTTTCCACACTATCCTCAAGATCATCAATCATCTTATTATATGAATTTACAAGACTATCAATCTCCTTTGTTGCATTGTTTAAATAAATCTTTTCATTTTTTTTAAGTAACCCTGCTTGTCCAATTTTTAAACGAATAGTCTCAATGGACCTAGTAACATATCTTGATATAAAATAAGCCAACACAATAGCAACCACAAGCATAATAAAGTATATCTGATAAAGGGTGGATAAGAATACATTTAATTCACTCTCAGCAAAAGAAACATCTTGAAAATATGGAAAAAAAAGTATTGCATATTTTTCTCCGATATCATTTTTCAAGACACTGTAAGATGCTTGGAATTTTCCGACATCTGTAAAATTCTCTGATATAAATTTCCCTTCATCAGTAGAAACTAACATGTCTGCAAACTCTTCCTTTAAAGAATAATTATTAGATATAACATCAAGTGGAAGATATGAGTAAAAAAGTGGGCTACCACCAGTTGTAAAAATTGAGTATTCAACACTATGAATTTTTGTTATCTCCTCAAAGTCTTTTTCATAGTCTTCCCATAAATCGTATTTGTCTGACAAATCATGTTTATTAACTAAATAATTTATTTGTCTTTTTAGTTGATTTTCCTTCCTCTCTTGTCTATATGAGTTGTAAAGATCGGATTCAGTTCTATATTGATAATAAGTTGAACCTAATACTAAAAGTGTAGCAGTAAAAACTAATAATATCATTGAGATAAAGATTCTTAATCTCAGAGACATTTTATTTTTAAACATAGTTACTCGATTCTTTTATAAGTAAATATATTAAAGTTTTAGCCAAATGATTTAAGCCCAGGACTTAAATAAACGGAAACAGATTAAAGTAAACCTCTTTAAGGTATACATATAATTAGAAGAAAATGGCAGTTAAGTAAAAAGTGGTAATGATTATCCTTTAACTTGGTGATCACCACAAATGTTATTAGCCTCAACTTCAACATTATGTTTTGCACAAAGTAATGACTCTGTCATATTTGTACAATTTATACATGTGTTAACTGTTTGAATCATTTTAAATAATTTTAAGTAAAATTAAATTAAAAAAGGTTTAGAATGATTTTAAATTACTCATTTACAGTAATTTATAATGATTATAAATAAAAAGATTAATTGGTTTAAGTGAAGAAATTACTACATCTTCTATCGAATTCTAAAAGATCACTTTTGTCAAAATCAATAAATAAATTATTAGTATCCTTTATTGGTGATGAACTATAGAAGTATATTTCATCTTTATTCAAGGTCCCTTTTATCTTATATTCCTTTCCGATAAATGAAGTTTTTTCAACTTTTAATTTATGCTTAGATTTATCTACAATTTTAATTTTTTCAGGTCTTATATAGAGCTCTTTACCATCAATATGAATTCTGTTTAGATCTCCTAAAATTTTAGCACAATAGCAATTTACTGGATTACAATACATCTCCTCTGGTTTATCATATTGCTGAACTATTCCTGCTTTAAAAACAAGTATTCTATCTGAAATATCAAAAGTATCTTTTATATCATGAGTTACTAGGATTGTAGTAGTTTCTGTACTTTTTAATATTTTATATACTTCATTTTGAATTTTTGATTTAATACTAACATCCAGGTTACTGAATGGCTCATCCATAAGAAGAAGATCGGGTTCTCTAATCAAGGCACGTGTTATACATACTCTTTGTTGTTCTCCACCAGATAATTCATGAGGATATCTATTTAATAAATTATCCAGCCCAGTAAGTTCGACATAGTACTGAATATTTTTTTCATATTGTTTTTCAAGGTTTATTTTCAGATTCTCTAAAACACTTAGATGCGGAAAGAGAGGATAGTCCTGAAAAATAAAACCAATTTTCCTATGATTTGGATTTATAAAGGTTGTTTTATTATCTAAGACTGTGTTGTTTAATGTAATTTTTCCAGAATTTATTTTTTCAAGGCCTGCTAAACATTTCAAAAAAGTTGTTTTCCCAGAACCACTCTCTCCAATAAAAGAGACAAATTCTCCTTTTTTGACAGAAAAGTTTAAATCCTTAATTAAAGGAACATCTTTACTGTAAAACTTAATTAAATTTTCAATGTTAAGATACATCTACACCTTTGTTTATAATTTTTCTTAAAAATATCAATAATACTGCACCTAATAAAATAATAATTAAAGAGTAAATAGAAGATTTTGCAATCATTTCTTCTATTGCATATTCATATGTCCTTACAGCTAGGGTGTCAAAATTAAATGGTCTTAAAATTAAAGTAATTGGCAACTCCTTGATTATATCAACAAAACACAAAATAAATGCAATGTATATTGCGCTAATGTTTATTGGCAAATGAATTTTTTTAAACAATTTAAAATTGGTCATCCCCAGATTCTTTCCTGTGTCATCAAATGTTTCTGGATGTTTATCAAAGCTTGATCGTAGTGGAGAAATTCCAACTGCCATATATCTCATTACATAAGCATAAACCAAAATTACTACCGATCCAAAAGCTATTGAAATTCCAATTAATTTTGTCAAAAATGCTAAAAAAATTATAAGTGACAGAGCTATTACTGCTCCTGGCAAGGCATATGTAAGTGAGACTATCTCACTTAAGTAAAAAACAGTTTTACTTTTAGAAATCTTTTTTATATACTGAAAGAAAATCGCAATAGCAACAATTATTAGAGATGAAACTGAAGCTAAAAAAAATGAGTTTAAAGAAAGATTTATTAACTCACTAAAATCTACAACATTTATAGTCTTAAAAACATTATTTACTATGTAAATAACTGGAATAAAAAAGCCTAGTATAAATGGGAATAAACAAATGAGATATATAACTGTTCTTGAAAATTTATTTGTAGAATAGTTACCAGATACATTATCATTTGGTTTATAGTTATATCTATATTTTGATGATGAGTATCTCTCAAGTAAAAAGAAAATAGATACAATAATAAGTAAGCAGACAGCCAAAATAGATGCCGCATTAATGTCTTCCATTGAATACCAAGATCTAAATATTCCACTTGTAAAAGTATTTACACCGAAGTACTTTACAGCACCATATTCATTAAGCACCTCCATTGTAATTAAGAATAAGCCTGAGAAAATCGAGACTCTAGATATCGGTAGAATAATTTTAAAAAAAGTTTGAAACTGAGACATTCCAAGGTTTTTGGAAATATTAATATAATTTGACCCTAAAAGTGAAAAAGAAATTCTACATGCAGTATATAAATAAGGATACAATACAAGTGCCATCAGAAATGCCAGAATTTCAATTTGCAAATAATCATGATTTACATACTTATAAAAATCAGGGTAATTATTCCTTACTATACTTTGAATTGGACCAGTATAACTTAAAAGATCACTGTAAGTAAAAGCAATTATATAAGAAGGAATGGCTAAAGGCAAGAATAGTATTATATCGAAAAAACTTTTCCCTTTAAAATTTGTTGTAGAAACAAACCATGCAGGTATGATTCCCAGTATCAAAGAAAAAAAAACTGTGAGTAATAAAAGGTAAAGTGTGTTTAATGAATAACCTAATAAAAGATTATTCCATAAATACAAAAACGTATCAAGGCTTAGTCCGATTACACTATATAAAAGATAGATTAATGGACATAATAAAAAGATAGAAATAAGTGATGTTAAAAGTTTAACATTCATCTTATGATGCTTTTAGATTCTACTTCCAACCCCCCGCATCAAATATACGAATTGCATCACTTCTTTTAGAGCCTAACATGTTTAAATCAAGAGGGTCCTTTCTAAATGTTCCCCACTCTTTTACTATATTATTTGGCTCGATATTAGGTTTTACTGAATATTCATATGTATTATTTACATATATCTCTTGAGCCTCATCACTAGTTAAATATTCAATAAGCTTTAGTGCGTTTGATTTATTAGGAGCATTTTTTGCAAGAGCAACTCCAGAAACATTAATGTGAGAACCTCTCTGTCCTTCTTCTTGATTCGGAAAAAAAACTGATATTGATTTACCTGCATTTACTTCCTCTTCATTTTCTGATGATAATAAAAGTCCAATATAATATGAATTTACAATTGCAACATCTCCTTGACCAGCTGCAATTGCTTTTACTTGATCTCTATCATTTCCTTTTGGATCTCTTGCAAAGTTTGAGACTACTGCTTCGGTCCAATTTTGAGTAACTTCTTCTCCTAAGTTAGCAACAAGTGAAGATAGAAGCGCTTGATTATATGAGTTAGATGATGATCTCACTAAAAGTCTTCCTTTCCATTTTTCATTTGCTAGATCTTCATATGTAGATAGATCACTTTCTTGAACTCTTTCATTACTGTAAACAAGAATTCTTGATCTATAAGTTACTGGAACCCAAAAACCATTTGGGTCTGTTAGGCTTTGTGTGATTCCCTCTGTTAAGCCTTCATCATTATACTTTTGAAGTAGGTCCATGTCAGATGCTTGCCATAATTTACCAACATCAACTGTTATAAATAAATCTGCAGGACTATTCTCACCTTCATTTTTCATTCTTTGAATTAATTCATCTGCATTTGCCTTGATAACATTTACTTTAATGCCTGTAGTTTTTTCAAAATTGTCATATTGAAGCTGGTCAACATCATAGTGTCTCTGACTATACATATTGACAATTTGTTCAGAATTATTATCAGAACAAGCTAAAATAAATAGGGCAAAAAGTGGGAATAATTTTTTCATGATTTAATATTTATAGCACAATATTAAAAAAATTATTTTTATTTAGACTAGTTCTAAATAATTATTTATATTTGCTTCAAATTTATTTAGAACGGTTCTAAATTAGAAATCAATAATTAATAATTTACCATAAACCACTTTAGGACCGTTTTAGATATTAAATAAAAAATTATGAAAAATATATTTTATAAACCAATACTATTAATATTACTAACATCAATAATTTTTGTATCATGTTCAAAAGATGATGATGTTGAGTACATAACTGAAACTATAACTGAAACAGTTATTGTAACTGAGACTCAAACTGTCAATGTTGAAGTACCTGTTACTGTTAATGTTGAAGTTCCTTATTCATATGAATTTGCAAGAGCAGGAGTTTCAACAGTATCTTTTTCTGGACAAACAGCAAGGTTAAATATGGCTGATGAATTATATGCAGCTCTAAATACTAATACTTTTACAAAAGCTCAAATGCTTGAAATGTTTAATGATGGAACAGGTTTCTCTGATGCATCTCTAAACTCCTCAGGAAAGAAGATGGGTAATAAAACTGCTGCTTCTCCACTTGCATCCTCAACGGTTAAACCTCAATTTGATGCAATGATTACAGATTTTGCAGATAATGTTATACCAAACTGGGCAACCGACGCTTCAAACGGTCAAGCTGGAGTTCTAACTGATGCAACAAGAACAATTCATGTTAATGCAAAAGGTCATGAAATTGATCAAACATTTATTAAAGGTATTATTGGGGCAATGACAGTAGACCAAATTGTAAATAACTATATTACACCATATCAATTAGATTCTGGAACTAGAGTTGCGGATAATGACAATGGTGTTCTTTCCAGTGGAAAAGATTACACTGACATGGAGCACAAATGGGATGAAGGGTTTGGATATTTATATGGTCAAGAGGCAGATGCAAGTAGACTTGATCTTGGTACCTCTCCAACTGGAAATGGAACAACTTTAAATAAATACTTTAAAAAGATAAACGCAAGCAATCAAGTTGGAATTGGTGTTACGGTTTTTGACGCTTTTCGTAGAGGAAGAGCATATATTGTTGCAAAATTATATGATGATAGAGATGCACAAGCTACAATTATTAAAAAAGAATTATCAAAAGTTATTGCTTATAAGGCAGTAGATTATTTAAATGGATATATGACAAAAATTGCTTCAGGAAATACTGCTGACGCATTTCACGCTCTATCGGAAGGGTATGGTTTTATAATGAGCCTTCAATTTACAAATGATGGGAATGATAATCCATATTTTACTAATTCTGAAGTAAACGCATTTTTAGCTTCGATGGACAATTTCTGGACAGTTGAGAATTCAAATCTTGAGTCAATTAGAGATGAAATTTCTGCAAAATTTGGCATATAAGTATAATATTTAGTTAAATGTTATTCAATAAGTGAGTTTTTTTAAAATCGGTAGGACATTTGTCCTACTGATTTTTTTATAAATAAAAAATGAAAGATTTATATATTAAAATTTTTATTGCTGCACTTGTAATAGTATCATGTAGCAAAGATTCTGATGAAGACTATAGTCAAAGTAATTCTCAGAGTAATGTTCAGACAACCACAAATAATTCTGCTGGGACTACAACTGGGACTACAACTGGGACTACAACTGGGACTACAACTGGTACTACAACTGGGACTACAACTGGGACTACAACTGATAGCTCTTCAAGTCAAGCAGACACTTTTGACAGAGGTTCTATTTTAGCAAACTATTCTGAAAATATAATTATACCAAGATATAATACATTCAAGTCATCTATGGATAACCTAAAGAATAGTATTGAAACTTTTGTTAATTCTCCCAATTCAAATAATTATGATGCCCTCCAAAGTGACTGGATAGATTCATATAAAAAATGGCAATATGTTGAGGTTTTTAATATCAGTAAAGCAGAGGAAATTATGTATGGACTAACAATGAATACTTATCCAGTTAGCAAAGAAAGAACTGATAATAATATTAATGAAGGAAAAACAGACCTAACAAATCCTAATGACTGGTCAGCACAAGGTTTTCCTGGAATAGATTATATGCTTCACGGAATTGCTGAAACAAAAGATGCTGTAATTGAACTATATAATTCTGACTCAAAATATGGCAATTATTTACTCACTTTAGGTTCTGTAATGAATGAGAATACCATCCAAGTTGTTGATGACTGGACTACATATAAAGATGTATTTAATTCATCCTTTGATAATACTGCGACATCAGCTTTCAATATGATGGTCAATGATTTTGTATATTATTTTGAAAAAGGGTTAAGAACAAATAAAATTGGTATTCCTGCTGGAAGATTTTCATCAACACCACTTCCGGATAAAATTGAAGCTTATTATTATTCAAAAAATTCTTTTGGTAATTTATCTAAAACATTAGCACTTGAGGCAAGAAAAGGTACTGAAGATCTATTCCTTGGTCTTAACTCGGATGGTATAGAAGGTCCTAGTTACAAATCTTATCTGGATTATCTTGAAACTGATATAGGGTCTTCTGTCAAAACAAAATTAGAAGAGGCTACTTTAAAAATAGATGATTTACAAGATAACTTTTTAACTCAGATAAGTGAGAACAACAACTTGATGCTTGTTGCTTTTGATGCTCTTCAAACAATTGTTGTAAATTTAAAAACTGATATGTTATCTAATTTCAATATTGCTGTTGATTATACAGATGCTGATGGAGATTAACTTAAATCACGCCATTGAATATTACTAAATATTTAAATAAAAAACAAGATTCTTCAAGCCTAGCAATTTTTCGTCTAGGCTTTGGTTTTTTAATGCTTTTCAGTGTTATTAGAATTTGGTATAAGGGCTGGATTAAAGAGCTATATATCGATCCATCATTTCACTTTTCATATTATGGATTTGAGTGGATAAAGCCAATTGGAGATTATACATATTTAATCTTTTTAATTTGTGCAATATCATCTTTTTGTGTAGCTATTGGTTATAAATATAGAGTTTCAATCATTTTACTTTTTCTAAGTTTTACATATGCTGAATTAATGGATAAAACTACATATCTAAACCATTACTATTTAGTCAGCTTAATTAGTTTCTTAATGATTTTTTTCCCTGCAAATGCTAGCTTTTCATTAGATAATATAATCAAGAAGAAGTCATATAGGCTTATACCGAAGTGGAATGTTGATTCTCTAAAATTAATGATTTGTATAGTCTATTTTTATGCTGGAATTGCCAAAATTAACACTGATTGGCTTATAGAAGCACAACCATTAAAAATCTGGTTAACTTCCAAGTATGATCTTCCCATTGTTGGTAATACATTGTTTCAAATGGATTGGATTCATGTTTTTTTTAGTTGGGCTGGTATGTTTTATGACCTTTTTATTGCATTCATTTTATTATATAGAATAACCAGACCATTTGGATTTTTTCTTGTAATAACTTTTCATATTATGACAGCTATTCTTTTCCCTGCGATTGGCATGTTCCCTTACATAATGATCACATCTTCAATAATTTTTTTAGAACCTGAAACTCATAAAAAAATATTAGATAAAGTTTCTTTATTATTTAAAAAATACTTCCAAAAAGTGACTTCTAAATCCAATTATAATTACAAAAAAGCTAAATTTTCTCAAGCTTTTCTTGTTGTTTTCTTTACTATACAGTTACTTTTTCCATTTAGATATTTTCTTTACCCTGGAGAATTATTTTGGAATGAACAGGGATATAGATTCTCATGGAGAGTTATGCTTATAGAGAAGAAAGGTTTTACAGAGTTTAAAATAGTTGATGGGGAAACATCAGAATCATTGTATGTTTTAAATGAAGAATTTTTAACCGAGTTTCAGGAAAGACAGATGAGCTTTCAACCAGATTTTATACTAGAATATGCTCATTACCTTGGTGACTATTACAACAATAATGGATATAATAATGTAGAAGTTTATGCAGAAAGTTATGTAACATTAAACGGAAGAACTAGTAAAGTATTTGTTGACCCAAATATTGACTTAATGAAAGAAAAAAGAGGCTTTTCAAATAAAAAATGGATAACAAAATTAGAGGATGAAATTAAAGGTTTTTAAAATAATATTTATTCTAAGTCTCAATCCATTATTTTCTCAAGATAAATTAAGTGGTTTTATTTTAAGTGAGTCAACTAATCTTCCACTTGAAAATGTTACAGTTTTTAACTCTGATACTAATGAAATTTCATATAGTGATTTTGAGGGTAAGTTCTCTATTTTAGTCAATAATATAAATTCCGAGATAAATTTCTTTTTGGAGGGATATAATCTCTTGACAAAATTATACAGTCCCCAAATGTCAGAATTGGAAGATGTAACTCTTAAATTAATTCCTAAAATTGAAGAATTAAACGAAGTTGTAGTCAGGGGAAATTTAAAAAAGATATTCCAGATTAAAAGAATGGAAGATGTTGAAGGAACTCGAATATTTGCAGGAAAGAAGAATGAAGTAATTCTTATTGATGTTTCAATGGCAAATCTAGCCTCTAATAATGCACGTCAAATATATAATCAAATTCCAGGCCTTAACATTTATCAAAATGATGATGCAGGACTTCAACTAAATATTGGAGGAAGAGGGCTTAATCCAAATAGGACTGCTAATTTCAATACTAGGCAGAATAATTACGATATCAGTGCTGATGCATTAGGATACCCTGAGAGCTATTATACTCCTCCTCCAGAAGGTCTTGAAGAAATCCAAATACTACGAGGTGCAGCTTCACTTCAATATGGAACCCAATTTGGAGGACTAATTAATTTTAAAATTAAAGAGCCTAAATCTGGAGATAAATTTGAACTTATAACACGAAATACAGCTGGTTCAAATAACCTGTTCACAAATTTTACGAGTGTTAGCTCAAGTAACAAGAAATCTAGTTATTATGGTTATGTTAATTATAAAAATGGAGATGGTTTTAGACCTAACTCTGAGTTTGAATCAATTAATACATTCCAGAATTTCAACTATAATTTAAATGAAAAGTCAAAAATAACAGGAGAGATAACATATATGGAATATCTTGCTCATCAGGCAGGTGGACTTTCAGATTTTATGTTTGCTAATGATCCCTTTCAAAGTAATAGAGAGAGAAATTGGTTTGAAATAAAATGGTTTTTATATAATCTAAAATATCTACGTGAAATATCAGAAGATTCAAGCTTTAGCTTTAGTTTTTTTGGGCTTGATGCACAAAGAAATTCATTAGGTTTTAGAACAAATAGAGTTGATCAAATTGATTATGGTGAAGAAAGAGATTTAATTAAGGGAAATTTTAAAAATTTTGGTTTTGAGTCCAGGTATTTGAGTAATTATAGTTTTTTTAATACAAAGTCTTATCTATTATTAGGAGCCAAATATTATAATTCATATTCTCAAAGTATTCAAGGTCCAGGAAGCAATTCAAAGGATGCTGATTTTAATTTTGATTATGTAAGTTTCCCAAATTACGTAAATCAATCTGAGTATAGTTATCCAAATAATAATTTAGCAATCTTTGGAGAGAATATCTTTTATATAAATAAAAAATTATCCATTACCCCAGGTTTCCGGTTTGAGAATATTAATACTAGTCTAGATGGCTACTACAGAAAAATTAATTTAGATGCTGCAGGAAACACAATTTATAATGAGAGATTTGATGAAGAGGATACCAAGAAAAGAAAGTTCCTGTTGCTTGGTTTAGGACTTAGTTATAAAAACAAAGAGCTTGAATTATATACAAATTTTAGTCAAAACTTTAGATCAGTAACATTTGCAGATATAAGTATTATTAATCCTGCCTATGCAATAAATCCTAACATTGATGATGAAAAAGGGTTTACATTTGATCTAGGCTTTAGAGGTAACTACAGAAGAATAGTATCCTTTGACTCTAGTATTTTTGCACTTATCTATAGGGATAGGATTGGTTTTATTCAGAAAGCATTCAGAGATGGTAATGTTAAAAGTGAAAGAGGGAACGTAGGGAATGCTCAAATTATAGGTGTTGAGTCTTTGTTTGACTTTGATATAAATGAAATTCTATTTAAAAATGAAAATGTAGATTTTAATATATTTCTTAATTATTCATATATAGAATCTAAGTACTTAAAATCTAATGAAGTAGGAATAACAGGAAAAGAAGTTGAATTTGTTCCTAAAAATAATTTTAAAACAGGTTTAAAATTTGGTTATAAAGATTTTGCAATAAATTTTCAATATTCATACCTATCAAGCCAATTTACAGACTCTTCAAATGCTATATCAGGAAATCTGAGTGGAGTAATTGGTCAAATTCCTTCATATGAAATTGCTGATTTATCAATGTCATACAAGTTAAGAAACATTAAATTTGAAGCTGGAGTCAATAATTTGTTTGATGAGATATACTTTACAAGGAGAGCTACAGGGTATCCAGGCCCAGGTATAATTCCATCGCCACCAAGGAATAGTTATGTAACTTTGGAAATCAAACTATGAGTAAAAGCCTAAATAATGAGATTATAATTTATGATGGTATATGTGTACTATGTAATTACTTTATTCGATTTATTCTAGAAAAAGACAGAGAGGCTCATTTTAAAGCAACAAATCTTCAAAGTAATTTTACAAAAACAGAATATCCAGAAATTCTAGCTGTTGATTCAGTTGCAGTTATTTTGGAAAATGGAAAAATTTTGCAAAAAAGTAAAGCAGTTTACTACATTTTACAAAAAGTTAAAGTTTTACTATTAATCAGAGTTTTAATTTATGTTTTTCCAACATTTTTTTCAAATATAGTCTATGACTTTATTGCTCTAATTAGATACAAATTATTTGGTAAATACTCCTATTGTCCCGTACTCAAAGGGGATTTGAAAAATAGAATAATTGAATAAGAAAAACTTATGAACCTATAACGATATTTTTTAACTGCTATTTAGAATAAATCTATATTAAACAAAGGAACTTCAAACAATACTTTTAGAACCTTAAGCGTTATTATTTGTAACCATCTTAAAAT
>CABYAF010000005.1 GCA_902516925.1 uncultured Bacteroidota bacterium | reverse complement strand
AAGAAAATTCCCAGTTTAAATGAAATTTTTCAAATGAAATCCAAAATGTTATTAAAAATAGTGTCCCAGCTTTAAAATCTATTTTTCTCTTAACTCTTGAGTACAACAAAAATATTATTGAATAAAATGAAGAGTTAGCAACATTTGCGAATATAGCTCCAGGTAGGGTTGTATAAACAATCCACCAAGTAGTAGCTAAATTCCATGTAAGGAAAGCAACATATGAATAGAATAATAGCCTAAGATTTTTTTTCCCTAGATTATCATTGCTAATCATATCCTCCACAAAAAGTAGAGGTATCAAGCTAACAAAAATCAACGGGGTTATTCCATTAACTGGCCAGGCACTTGCTAATAATAACCCGCTAATTAATGAATAACCAAGAAGTCTACTCACACTAAAAGTTTAAATGTTTTTACAATCTAATATTACAATTTTTTTATAAATTGAGCGCCATTACTATCATGATAAAATCTTTTATACCAAACATTCTAACTTTATTGAATTTAATATGTGGTTGTTTCTCAATTGCATTTGCATTTCAATTTCAATTTGATGCAGTATTAATTTTAGTTTTGTTTGGTGTACTCCTTGATTACTTAGATGGACTTGCAGCTAGACTCTTAAATGCTGAATCCAATTTCGGAAAACATTTAGATTCTTTGTCTGATATAATTACAAGTGGAGTTGTTCCAGGAATAGTAGTTTATCAATTGTTTAAGTTATCTGGAAATAGAGTTGCTGATTTTGACTTAAATGCTTATCTATCACCTATTTTCGATCTTGATCTTGTGTTCACTATTTCTCCTATTGCATTTATTGCATTTTTAATAACAGTTGGCTCAGCAATAAGATTAGCTAAATTTAATACAATAGATTACACTGATGAATTTGAGGGACTTCCAGCTCCAGCAAATGCACTTTTCTTTGTGTCACTTCCAATCCTGATGGACAACCTATACTTAATTGAATCAAAACAGTACCTTTTAAACAATACCACTTTAATTATTCTGACATTATCTAGTGTAATACTCATGAATGTACCTTTTAGACTTTTCTCATTAAGATTATCACTAAGGAAATATGACTATAATGTTTTTAAGATCTTAACTATTGTGTTATCAATCCCAATAATTTTATTTTTTGGTCTTGGTGGATTTTCACTTGTAATTATCCTCTATCTCTTTCTTAATGTTATCAGAAATCTATGGTCTCTAATTTAATTGGAAATCAATTTTTTTCTTTTAAACTCAAAGTTTTTTCCTAAATAAACTTTTCTTACCATTTCATCTTTAGCTAAATCCTCAGGAATCCCTTCTTTAAGTATCTTTCCTTCAAACATAAGGTATGTCCTATCAGTTATTGCTAGGGTCTCTTGAACATTATGGTCTGTAATAAGTATTCCGATATTTTTGTTTTTCAAAACGGAAATTATGGATTGAATATCTTCTACAGCTATAGGATCTACTCCAGCAAAAGGCTCATCTAATAATAAAAACTTTGGATCATTGGCAAGTGCTCTTGCAATCTCTGTTCTTCTTCTTTCTCCTCCAGATAACAAATCACCTCTATTCTTTCTTATTTTTATTAATCCAAACTCTTCCATCAACTGCTCTGCCTTAATCTTTTGTTCTTTTTTTGATAAATCTGAGAATTCTAGAACACCTAATATGTTGTCTTCAATTGACAGTTTTCTAAAAACAGATTCTTCTTGAGCTAGATATCCAATCCCTCTTTGAGACCTTTGATACATTGGATATTTTGAAATGACTTCATCATCCAGGTATATGTCACCATCTTCAGGTTTGATAATCCCAACTATCATGTAAAAAGAAGTTGTTTTACCAGCACCATTTGGGCCTAATAAGCCAACAATCTCTCCTTGATTTACTTTAATCGAAATACTGTCAACAACTCTTCTACCCCTGTATGATTTAGAAATTTCTTTTGCTCTTAATATCATATTGCTAATATTAGGTATTTAATTTTTTATATCCAATTTTTGATATTATAATACTTATTTCATACAAAACCAAAATTGGGATACTTACAATAATTTGACTTGCAATATCTGGTGGAGTAATTATTGCAGATAGACTCAACACAATTACTAAAGCAAATTTTCTATTTCTCCTAAGAAAGTCAGGAGTGACGAGACCAACTTTTGTTAGATAGTGAATAATTATAGGTAATTCAAAGATTAAACCTGAAGCAAGAACTGAAGCCCTAAGAAGACCTATGTAGCTATTTAAGTCAAAATCATTAAATACCTCAGAGCTTATGGTATAGTTCCCTAAAAAATTTATTGAAAGGGGAGTAACCACATAATACCCAAATAAAACTCCTATAAAAAATAAAGTTGAGGAAATAAAGATAAAACCTCTTGCGCCTTCCTTTTCCTTCTTGTACAATCCTGGACTAATAAATTTCCAAAATTCATATACTACATAAGGAAATGCAAGAATAAACCCAGCTAGTATAGATGTCCAAAGGTGAGCAGAAAATTGTCCAGAAACTGTTCTACTTTGAACTCTGAATGGAAGCTCTTCAAAGCAAAATGCTTCACCTCCAATAGATTGTGATATTGAACAAAATACTTGATAACTAATAAAGTCTCCTTTCTTAGGACCAAAAATAATTTGATCAAAAATTATATCCTTTGCTAAAAATGCTATTACAGCAACCATTAATACTGATATAGTAGATCTTATTATGTGCCATCTTAATTCCTCAAGATGATCTAAAAATGACATGTCTCGTGATTGGTTACTCATCAGTAATTCCTTGCTTAATTATATCTAGGATATGCACTACACCTTTATAAATTTGATTATTGTCATAGACTAAAACTTGGCTTATATTATTTTTCTTCATTACCCCTAGTGCATCGTATGCTAAGGTATCCTCGCTCAAAACTTTAGGATTTTTATTCATCAAATCTGAAACTAAGACTCTATCTATATTATGCTTTTTTTCAATAATCCTTCTTATATCTCCATCAGTTATTATACCAATTATTTTGCCAGAATCAATAACAGCAGTTGCCCCATACATTTTTGATGAGATTTCATCGATTATTTGAAAAAAAGTAGATGAAAGTTTAACTTTTGGAATTCTATTATTATCAATTAAATCTTTAAGCTTTAAACTTAGTTTCTTTCCTAAATTTCCCGATGGATGATAAACACTGAAGTCACTTGGACTAAAACCCTTAAGCTTTTGAAGAGTCATAGCTAGCGCATCCCCAATAGCTAAGTGGCATGAAGAGCTAGTAGTAGGAGCAAGATTATTGTGACATGCTTCCCTTTCAATTTCAGTATGAATAAACATATCTGATAATTTATCTAACAGTGAATCTTTTATACATGAAATCCCTATTAACTCAATATTTTCAACTTTTAGATGATTAGAAAGAGATTCTATTTCTTTAGACTCTCCACTCTTTGATATACATATTACAATATCATCTTTGCCTATTACACCAATATCACCATGAAGCGCATCCCCTAAATGTAAAAACATAGACTTTGATCCTGTTGAGTTTAGTGTAGCAGAAATTTTCATAGCAATAATTGCACTTTTACCAATTCCTGTAATAACTATTTTGCCATTGCAAACTTTTAATTTATTTATTATTTCACAAAAGTTTGCATCTATAACTTTAGAAAGATCTGAAATAGATTTTGATTCTAGATTAAGTGTTTCTAGAGCAATTTTTTTTATTATCTGTTGATTAGCCAAAATGGGAAATTTATTTTAAATTGTATATAGTGCAAATTTAAACAATTTGAAAAAACTAAAGTTTGGATAGTCTAAAGAGCCAATTAAAAGAGAAGTTTGGTTTTACATCCTTTAAAAATTTACAAGAACCAATAATTAATAATCTTCTTGAAGGAAATAACTCTTTTGTTATAATGCCAACAGGAGGAGGTAAATCTTTATGTTATCAACTACCTGCAATGATATTAGATGGTACAGCTATAGTAGTGTCTCCTTTGATTGCATTAATGAAGAATCAAGTTGATTTGATTCGCACTAATAGTACAAAAGATTCAATTGCACATGTTTTAAATTCAACGTTGAGCAAAGATGAAATAGAAAAAGTTAAAAATGATGTACTGACAAAAAAAACAAAGGTGCTATTTGTTGCTCCTGAAACACTATCTAAGACAAATACTATTGAATTTCTTAAGAAGTCAAATATATCATTTCTAGCTATTGATGAGGCTCATTGTATATCTGAATGGGGACATGATTTTAGACCAGAATACAGAAAGATAAGAGATATAATTGATCAAATTAATTCTAATATCAAGATTATTGCTTTAACAGCAACTGCAACACCTAAAGTTCAAGATGACATAATAAAGAATCTAAAAATTGATAATTCAAAAATATTCAAGTCATCATTTAATCGACACAATTTATATTATGAGGTAAGAGCTAAAAATGATAATACGGATATTGACCTTCTAAAATTCATAAAGTCAAATCAAAATGAATCTGGAATAATCTACTGCCTATCTAGAAAAAATGTAGAGGAACTATCCCAATTGCTAAATATGAATGGTGTCAAAAGTTTGCCATATCATGCAGGACTTGAGAAAAAAAATAGAGAAGAGAATCAAGATAAGTTTCTTAAAGATGAATGTGATGTTATAGTAGCCACTATAGCTTTTGGAATGGGGATTGATAAACCGGATGTTAGGTATGTTGTCCACTATAGTGTGCCAAAAAGTATTGAAGGTTATTACCAGGAGACTGGAAGAGCTGGAAGAGATGGCGGAAAAGGTCATTGCCTTATGTATTATTCCTATAAAGATGTTGAAAAATTAGAAAAACTTTTATCCAAGAAGAAATCATCGGAAAGGAACATTGGTGTTATGTTGCTTAAAGAAGTCGCTAATTTTGCAGAATCATCTATCTCAAGAAGAAAATTTTTACTTAGTTACTTTGGAGAAAAATATGATCCAAATATTAATAATGATCATGAAATGGATGATAATTCAAAGAACGAAAAAAAGAAAATAAATGTAAAAGATCAATTATTGATTTTACTTAAAAATCATTTCTTGAATAATAAAAAAGTCCTAATTAAAGAGATCGTTAAAAATTTACCTTTTGATGAAAAAGATGGGATTGATGAAAAGTTTTGGAGAACAATTATTACTTATTCAGTTGTTGAAGGTCTTCTTGAGAAAGATATTTCTGACTTTAACTCTATTAAAATATCAAATTCTGGAAAAGAATTTATCTCAAATCCAAAAGAATTTTATGTTTCAAGGGATAATGACTTTAGTAAGACTGGAAAAATAGAGAACCAGTCTGTTAAAGCATCGGTAATTGATAATGACTTATTTAATAAATTAAAAATTCTTAGAAAAGAAATTGCTAAAAGTAGATCACTGCCTCCATATGCAATATTTCAAGAGTTTTCTCTTGAAGACATGACATATAAATATCCTGAGACTATTGATGAATTTAAAAATATAAATGGAGTAGGAGAGGGTAAGGTTAATAAATTTGGTTCTCAGTTTATAGAACTTATTAAAAAACACATCCAGGAAAATAATATTAAAAAATCACATGATATTATTTTAAGAACTGCAGGCTCAAAATCATCAAAAAAACTTTCACTGATCCAAAATGTAGATAAAAAAATACCACTTGATGAGATAAGCGAATCTCGTGGTATTGAATTCAATGTTTTATTATCAGAACTTGAAAGTATTGTTTTCTCTGGAACAAAACTAAATATCGATTATTATGTAGATGATATTCTTGATGAAGATCAACAAGAAGAACTTCATGAATATTTCCTAGAGAGTGAAAGTGAGGACATTTTGTATGCACTCAAAGAATTTGATGGGGATTATGATGAAGAGGAACTCAGAATTTTCAGAGTAAAATTCATAAGTGATGTTTCATAGACTACATTATATTTGAGTGAAATAGCATATTAAGCAGAATCCTGTTAGTCCCAAACCAAAATGCTCTAAAGTTTGTATTATCTGTCATTAACAAGATTTTACCCTTACCTTTTCTAATTAGTTTAAATGGTGATGACTTCTTGACCAAAGAAAGGTTTTCCTCAGATATATATCCACTAATTAACGGACTTTCTGTATATAATATAGGATTATTAAAGCTTTGTTGGTCTTTAGTCATGTAAACATTTGAATTTCTGAAGAGAGGCAGAGTACTTGACTCAATACCATAGTTGATTGGATGACTTTTATCAATTATAGAATTAAATATTGCCCCTCCTGTCTGTTGAGCGCCATAAAATGCTTGTCTCTCATCAAAAGCTACATCATTTGCAACTAAATCATTAGATAATAATTCAATCTCATCAATATTATTAGAAACCCATCTTATAGAATTTCTATATGCAATAAGGTTCCCACCATTATTTACATATTCTTCTACCTGACCTGAATTAATCCTGCTTCCATTATAATCTGGTAAAATAATGTGAGAATATTTATTTAGGTCAATGAATCCAAGATTACCAATGTCAAGCTTTGAGATAGGAATATCATATCTAACATCAAGAAGATGCCAAATTTCCCCAGCATCATAACTTCTGACACCATCTCCTACAATTAATCCAATTTTTGGTTGTTTAACAATTATGAAATTATTAGAACCAAAGTCAATTCCATCAGTAATACCAGTTGAGTGTGATTCAAAATTCACATTATACTCCTTAGATACTTCATTCAATAATTCATAAATTTCATCAGAGTTCAATTCTTGACTTTGAACCGGTATCATATATGTACCGTAATCGTATTCTTTGCCTTTTATAGAAAACTTTCTTGTTGCAGTTTTGACTCTTAGACCTTCATCTAAAATTTTATAAATCGCAGATTGAGTATAATATTCGTGAGGCTCAAAAATATATGCATAATCGGATTTATTATCTACAGCACCACTTGGTTTAACTAAGTTATCAACTTCATCATCTGTAAGGCTAGAAATATTTGATTGACTCATTCCATCTGTATAGTCATAGTTGACATTAAAAGCTAATGGAAAAGTCCAAGAAGACACATCGTAAAAAAGGCTATCGTTGAATTTTGTTTGGGTATAAAACATAGCTTCAATAAGTGTTCTTTTTGGTTGATTCATTGGTACTATATAGCTATTATCCTTTAGATACTTTTTTCCATTAATTACAATGTCTTTAGAAATACTATTAAATTTAATCTTGTGACTTTTAAGTATGTCTGCAAGATGATAAACAGTTGACTTATCTTTAAGCTTACCAAAAACAATATTTTTAGTTCTTTTTAAATTTAAATCAATTTGATCATCAAAAAAATTCTTCATATAATTGAGCAACTTAACTCTCATATTTTTGGCAGCCTTTAGAGTTGAAAAAGCTGTGGCAAGTTGGTTCTTAATTGTGAAAGGAAATGTGATAATTCCATTGTCACTTTCTTGTATGTGTCCCCTTGAACTTCCTTGTTCAAACAAAATTCCAATTCCTCCATTTGCATCAGGATAGGTTGATCCCTTACCAAAATAAAAATCATCGAAGCTCTCCTCAGAGTAATACAGAGATCCAATCTCATTTAGAGCTTCTTCATGAAAAGTAGCAATCTCTCGTGTTAAATCTTGATTTAAATCTGAAATTAATGGATTCTTTCTCTCTGGAACACCTGGTTGAAAGAAAAAAGATGAATTTGTGCCCATCTCATGATGATCGGTCATAATATTAGGCAGCCATTCAGTGTAAGTTTGAATTTTAAAATTACTTTCTATTAACTGATTAGGTAAATAATCTCTATTCAAATCAAACCAATAATGGTTAGTCCTTGCTCTTGGCCAATATTGATTATACTCTCTATCATTATTATCAGGATTTAAACTCTGATTTTTATTGCTGTTTGCCCATTGAGAAAAACGTTGAAGTCCGTCTGGATTAAGGCTTGGATCTAATAATATCACAACATCGTTTAATAATTCTTTCGTCTCTTCTGAATTACTTGCTAAAAGATGGTAGATTAGAGGTAAGCTCGCATTAGTTCCACTTGGTTCATCTCCATGAACAGAAAAGCCTTGATAGACAACTATCGGCATATTTGTTACGTCAATATTTTTGTTTTTTGAATTTGATAATTCTAAATGATTTTTTCTAATTTCTTCGAGCCTTGTGTGATTTGATTCACTCGTTATAATCATTAGCCATGAAGTCCTATTTTCATAGGTTTTACCTCGGTTGACTAATTTTACTCTATCAGAATTCTTTGAGACCTCTTGGACATAATGACTTAATTTATCATGACTTACATGGAGCTCTCCAACTTGATGCCCGATTATACTTTCTGGTGTTGGTATTGATTGATTATAATTGCTTGTATCACCTAAATAATAACTAAGATCAACTTGAGCATTTAAACAAAAAATTGGTGCTAATAGAAATAGAATTTTTTTCATTGTGGGTTTTTTAAATTAGAATCTATTCATCATCATTTTCAAAATCTACATCTGCAAAATCTTTTTCCTCCTCTTTTTCATCTTCTTTTTCTTCCTTTTTTGCCTCAGTATTTTCTGATTTTTCTTTTTTTAATTCAAAATCCTTATCATGCTTTTCACTTATTACCTCTTCACCTTTATTTTCAATAATATAATCACATGTTTCTTTTAAAGAAGAGTTAAACTCAGCAAAATCTTCTTTATATAGATAGATTTTATGCTTCTTGTAGAAAAACGTACCATCTTCATTAGTAAATTTTTTGCTTTCAGTAATAGTTAAATAATAATCTCCAGCTTTAGTTTCTCTTACATCAAAAAAATAAGTTCTTCTTCCAGCTCTTAATGCCTTTGAAAATATTTCCTCAGCATTATAATCGTTTTGATTTTCCATAATTTTTTATTTTAATCAAATATAATCAAATCTACTCATTAATTTCAGTGTTTTGCTTTAGGTAGAGATCCTTATAGTATCCTTCATTTTTTATTAATTCATTGTGACTTCCATTTTGAATAATTTTTCCATTATTTAGTACAATAATATTATCTGCATGCTTGACACATGAAACTCTATGGCTAATTATTATTAGTGTTTTATTATGAAAATTATTTTTTAAATTATTTAGGATTCTATCCTCAGTATCTGAGTCTAGAGAAGAAAAACAATCATCAAATAAATATATCTCAGAATCCTTTATAAATGACCTTGCAATTGAAATCCTTTGAGCTTGACCACCTGATAGTGTTACACCTCTTTCACCAAGAATCGTGTTATAGCCATTTTCAAATTCTTCAATCTCTAGATCAATCTCTGCTAATTTAGCTGCATTAGTTATATCATCTATTGATGAATTAGGATTGCCAAATTCAATATTCTTCTTTATAGTTTCAGAAAATAAAAAATTATTTTGAGGGACGTAGCTTATTAAACTTCTTAATTCACTAATCTCAATAGACTTTATATTCTTATCTCCAATAAAAATATCTCCATTTTGTGGATCATATATTCTTGAAATTAAATCCATTACAGTAGTTTTTCCAGATCCTACCTTACCAACAATACCCAACACTTTTCCTGACTTAATTTTTAGATTAAATGATTTAAAAATTTCTATTCCTGTTTGATCATATTTAAAATAAACGTTTTTAAATGTAATATCCTTATTCTTGCTATCCCCTAATTTAGATTCTCCATTTTGTAGTGAAGTTGATGAATCTAAGAACTCATTAATTCTTTTTTGAGAAGCCTCAGCTTGCTTCACAATTGATGTTACCCAGCCAACAAGTGTTACTGGCCAAGTCAACATGTTTACATAAATAATAAACTCAGCAATTACTCCAATCTCAATATTACCATCAATGAACTCTTTACCACCTATATAAATAACAATTAGATTACTTAGCCCAATTAGGAAAAGAATAATTGGGAAGAACCAAGCTTGAATCTTTGCAAGACTCAAGTTGTTTTTAAAACTATTAAATGCATATTTATCAAACCTATTAAAAATGATATCTTGAATATTAAATGACTTTAATACAGATATTCCACTAAAACTCTCCTGAGAATATGTTGAAAGGTCAGAAAGACTCTCTTGAACTAAAGTACTCTTCTTGTTTATAAGATTACTTATCCTGTAGATAAAAACTGATAAGATAGGTAATGGAATTAAACTATAAATTGTAAGTCTTGGAGCTACACTGTACATATAAAATATTATAATAGTGAATAACACTATGGCATTAGTCCCATACATTAATACAGGCCCATAGTACATTCTAACTTTACTTACATCTTCACTAATTCTATTCATTAAGTCTCCTGTTCTATTTTTTTTATAAAATATTTGGTCTAGGGATTGATAATGAGAAAAAATTTCATTCTTAACATCAAACTCAATGAATCTTGATACATTAATTATTGTTTGTCTCATTAAGAATGTAAAGAATCCAGAAATAAGAGAAGCACCTATAATCAATACAATATTAAAAAAGAGAACATCCTTCAGTTCATCTGGAGATATGTTATTAAGAGTGAGATAATTTTCAATTGTAGTCATAGAATCTCCAACAAGTCTTGGAGTAACTAAAGAGAAAACTCTTGATATTATGGTTATCAGAAGGCCAAGAAGAAGTCTACCTCTATACTTTATAAGAAATTTATTTAATCTCCTTAGCTCTCTCATGGTCTTAAACAAATATAAACTTTATTAATTCTATTAAATCCTATTTATATCCTAATAATTAACTAATTTTGATTTAGTTCTTTAAAGATGTTAAACAGAAGACATATTCGTACTTTAGTAATTCAATCTGCCTATTCAAATTCAATAGAATTAATAGATAGTAAATCTTTAAAAACATATATCAGTAATAGCTCTTCAACTTCACTGGACCTTCTATATTGTATGATCGATCTTATTAAAGAGATAAATATTCATTTTAATAATCTGGAGTCTAAAAAGTTTAGTTGTTCATTTATATCTAAGAATCCATACTTTTTCTTTTTTAATAAATTAAATCCAAAGAGTTTTAAAAGAAATAATATAATTAATTGGGATTTAAACTTAAACTATATAATAGAGCTCCAGGAAAATTTAATCATATTAAATAAAAAATATATTGATTCAAATAGTGAAGATAATCTTGGTTTTTTTATCGATGCATATTCAAATGTTATTGCCCAGTCTAATCTTCTACATGATTTTTTTGAGGATCAAAATATAAATTGGGTTAATGACCTACCATATATAAATTCATTTATTTTAAATAATATTGAAAAAGTTGATATTCAAAATCCAGACTCATTTAACCTACCATCTTTATTTGACTATCAAGATGAAATTAAATTTGGTCAAGAACTTTTAAACCAGGTTGTAACAGAATATGATAGTTTGAAAGATCATCTCAGCGGAAGGACTCCTAACTGGGAATCTGATAGGATAGCTAGAATTGATTATGTAATACTCATTACTTCAACTGCAGAACTACTTTATTTCCCGTCAATACCAACTAAGGTCACCTTAAATGAATATATAGAAATTGCTAAAGAGTTTTCATCTCCGAGCTCTGGGAAGTTTATCAATGGCGTTATTGATAACATTGTGAAAGATTTAACTAATGAAGGTTTAATAGTAAAAAAAGGTCGAGGTCTTATATCGTAAATTTTAGTAATTTTAATAAAAATTTTCAATGGTAAATTTTAGAAATGTTTTAGTCTTGATAACTTTTTCCATTTTGTTTTTTGGTTGCAATGAAAGTGCATCCAGTAAAATAAATACTGATAATAAATTAAGTGTCCAAAAAGAAAATAGCTATGCTGAAATAACTTTTGACAGAGTTTTTCATGATTTTGGATTGATTAATGAGGGAGAGATTGTAAAGACAATTTTTAAATTTACTAATACTAGTGAAAACAATTTATATATTGTAGATGCTATTGGAAGTTGTGGATGTACTGTCCCAAAATACCCAAAGAATGTACCAATTAAACCGGGAGAAACTGGTGAGATTGAAGTGAACTTTGACACAAATGGTAGACCTGATCTACAGCAAAAAATGGTTAAAGTTTCAGCTAATACACAAAGTGGGGGTCAACTTCTAAGAATTCAAGCATTTGTTGAACCAAAAACAAATTAACTATGGAATCTCAATTTCCCTACTTACTTCTTGCAGCTCTTGTCTTTTTATTTTTTATAATAATTCCTTCTTTTAGGAAAAGCAGTAAAGAGAAAAAGTTTCTTAAAAACTTAAAAAAAGGTGATAGAATTGTCACAACTTCGGGTGTTCATGCACGAATCAATGAACTTGATGATAAAAGCACTACTTGTGTTATAGAGACAATGGCTGGTAAGTTAAAAATTGAAAAATCTGCTATTTCAATTGAACTATCATCTAATTTAAAAACTTAATGTATAAAATATTAAGAAATTTCCTCTTCCTATTTGATGCAGAGTTGATTCATGAGTTCTCAGTAAAGTTCATTAAAGTGTTTTTTAATATTCCTCTATCTAAAACAATCATTAGAAAGATCTTTGTTGTTAATCATTACAGTTTAGAAAAAAAACTTTTTGGATTAACATTTAAAAATCCAGTTGGCCTGGCTGCTGGCTTTGATAAAAATGCTGAGTCCTACAGAGAATTTTCAAATTTTGGTTTTGGGTTTATAGAAATTGGAACTGTTACTCCTTTGCCTCAACCAGGAAATCCAAAAAAAAGAATCTTCCGACTAGTTGAAGATAAATCTTTAATAAATAGACTTGGTTTTAACAATAAAGGTCTGGAAGTTATTGCTAAGAATTTAAAAAAAACAAGAGATATAATTATCGGTGCCAATATTGGAAAAAACTTTTCCACTGAAAATATTGATGCTCATGATGACTATTTAAAATGTCTAACAGATCTTAATGATTATGTTGATTATTTCGCAGTTAATATAAGCTCCCCAAATACTAAAGGTCTTAGAGATTTTCATGATAAAAAATTATTGAAACCTCTTCTAGAAAAGTTGGTTAATAAAAACAATGAAATAAAGAATAGCAAACCTCTATTATTAAAAATATCTCCAGATATAAATAGCCAACAGCTTGATGCTATTGTTCAATTAGTGCTTGAATTAAAAATAGATGGTGTAATAGCCACTAATACTACTATTTCAAGAGATGGGCTTGTGTCTAGACACAAAGAGGAAACAGGAGGACTTAGTGGAATGAAATTGAGGGACAAAAGTAATTTAATTATTTCTTCTCTAAGAAAGAAGCTTGGTGCAGATTTTCCAATAATTGGAGTAGGAGGTATAATGAATGCTGAGGATGCACTTGAAAAAATTAAATGCGGGGCAGACCTAGTACAACTTTATACAGGATTTATTTATGAAGGTCCCTCATTAATTAAAAGAATAAACAGCTTACTATTAGATCAAGAATTAAACAAAATTAAATAGCTTAATCAAAATAGCTAAAACTCTCATTTGATTTAATATTCTTAAGTGTTTCATAAATTAATCTGATAACATTCTCAACATCTTCTTTTTGAACCATTTCCACTGTAGTATGCATGTACCTCAAGGGAAGAGAAATTAATGCTGATGGTACACCTCCATTGCTATATGCAAAAGCATCTGTATCAGTTCCGGTATATCTTGAAGATGCAAGTCTTTGATATGGAATCTTATTCTTCTCAGCTATACTTATAATTTTCTCTCTGAGATTGTTTTGAACTGCAGGAGCATAAGTAATAACAGGTCCTTTTCCTATTTTCGCGTCTCCCTGTTTCTTTGCTTCTATCATTGGTGTTGAAGTATCATGAGTAACATCAGTAACAATTGCTAAATCCGGTTTTAGTGTATTTGTAATCATTTCAGCCCCTCTTAAACCAATTTCTTCTTGAACAGAATTAGTAACGTATAGGCAGAAGGGTAGTTTGTCTTTGTTTTCTTTTAGTAATCTTGCAACCTCAGCAATCATAAAACCACCTGCTCTATTATCAATTGCTCTACAGACAAATTTATTTTTATTAAGGATGTGAAAAGAATCAGGATATGTAATAACACAACCAACATGAACACCCATCTCTTCTACTTCCTTTTTATTCTTTGCGCCAATATCAATAAAAATATTATCAATTTTAGGTGGTGCCTCTTTTGCATGATCCCTAACATGAATTGCTGGCCATCCAAACACACCTTTTACTATTCCTTTTTTTGTATGAATATTTACCCACTTAGATGGTGCAATTTGATGATCACTACCGCCATTTCTAATAACATATATGAGTCCGTTATCAGTAATATAATTAACATACCAAGAGATTTCGTCAGAGTGCCCTTCTATAACAACCTTAAACTTTTTATCTGGATTTATTACTCCTACAGCAGTTCCATAATTATCAGTTATAAATTCATCAACATACGGTTTAAGATATTTCATCCAAATTTTCTGACCATTGGATTCATAACCAGTTGGTGCAGCGTTGTTTAGATATTCCTCGAGAAACTTTAAAGATTTTGTGTTAAGTATTTTCATAATTTTTAAAAAAATAAAATTAACAATTATTACTAAACATCTTGTTAAATTTGTGCTATGAAATATTATTTATTTCTATTGCTTATTTTTTTATCAAATAATTTGACTTGTCAAGAAGTAATTGAAGAGTTGGATTTCTTGTTTCCTGGAGATTCAATTCCATCCAATACCTTTATGTTAGATGAAGTGACTGTTTTTCAGCCTCTTAAATTTTACAATGATGATGAGATAAAGAGGTATGTGATATTAAGATATAGAGTCAAAAAGGTTTATCCTTATGCTAAGCTTGCTTCTGAAAGAATGAATAGAATTGATTCTAGGGTTGATTCGATTAAATCAAGAAGACAGAAAAGACTTTATCTCAAAAAACTTGAAAAATTTGTATATGATGAGTTTTCTGATGAATTAAGAAAGTTATCTAGATCTCAAGGCAGAATTCTTGTCAAATTGCTTAATAGACAAACTGGTCTTACTGCTCATAGTATAGTTTCTGAATACAGAAATAAGTTTAGAGCACTTTTATATAATACTGCAGCTTCCTTTTATTCAATTTCTCTAAAAGATGAATACGAACCATTTCAGGATTATGAAGACTATTTAATTGAGGATATCCTGCAGCGGTCATTTTCTGATGGTTCGCTAGAAAAACAAGATTATGCTCTTGACTTTGATTTAGATGAATTATATGTGTTTTGGAGAGATAAAAAATAGTCTTAAAAAACTGTTGATAAGTATTGTAAATCATTGACATTTAACACTTAAACTTTTTTTAAATTTATCATCTAAAAAAAAATCAAAATAAAATCTTAAATAAGTGTAATTACAACAAAAAAGATTTTATATTTGCAGCCGCAAAAAGATTTGTTGTTTAATACAATTTCTTTTGCAAGTTCATTGAAAATATTGAAAATGACAGCGCGTATCAATTAAGATACAAACTAGCAAACCAAACATTTTGAAACATAGTCAATTCAGAGTCGTATAATTTATTAAAAATACTACAACGAAGAGTTTGATCCTGGCTCAGGATGAACGCTAGCGGCACGCTTCATACATGCAAGTCGAGGGGCAGCATAAAGTACTTGTACTTTGATGGCGACCGGCGAACGGGTGCGTAACGCGTATGCAACTTACCTTTTACTAGAGAATAGCCAAGAGAAATTTTGATTAATGCTCTATACTCTTATTAACTCACATGAGTTTTTAAGAAAAGCTCCGGCGGTAAAAGATGGGCATGCGTCCTATTAGCTTGTAGGTGAGGTAACGGCTCACCTAAGCTCCGATAGGTAGGGGTCCTGAGAGGGAGATCCCCCACACTGGTACTGAGACACGGACCAGACTTCTACGGAAGGCAGCAGTAAGGAATATTGGACAATGGAGGCAACTCTGATCCAGCGATGCCGCGTGAAGGAAGACGGCCTTATGGGTTGTAAACTTCTTTTATACAGGAAGAAACCTTTCCACGTGTGGAAAGCTGACGGTACTGTAAGAATAAGGATCGGCTAACTCCGTGCCAGCAGCCGCGGTAATACGGAGGATCCAAGCGTTATCCGGAATTATTGGGTTTAAAGGGTCCGCAGGCTGTTTGTTAAGTCAGAGGTGAAATCCTACCGCTCAACGGTAGAACTGCCTTTGATACTGGCAAACTTGAGTTATTGTGAAGTAGTTAGAATGTGTAGTGTAGCGGTGAAATGCATAGATATTACACAGAATACCGATTGCGAAAGCAGATTACTAACAATATACTGACGCTGAGGGACGAAAGCGTGGGTAGCGAACAGGATTAGATACCCTGGTAGTCCACGCCGTAAACGATGGTCACTAGCTGTTCGATGTACATTGGTACATTGAGTGGCTAAGCGAAAGTGATAAGTGACCCACCTGGGGAGTACGCTCGCAAGAGTGAAACTCAAAGGAATTGACGGGGGCCCGCACAAGCGGTGGAGCATGTGGTTTAATTCGATGATACGCGAGGAACCTTACCAGGACTTAAATGTAAGTTGCATGATTCAGAAATGGATCTTTCTTCGGACTACTTACAAGGTGCTGCATGGTTGTCGTCAGCTCGTGCCGTGAGGTGTCAGGTTAAGTCCTATAACGAGCGCAACCCCTATCGTTAGTTGCCATCAAGTAAAGTTGGGAACTCTAGCGAAACTGCCGGTGCAAACCGTGAGGAAGGTGGGGATGACGTCAAATCATCACGGCCCTTACGTTCTGGGCTACACACGTGCTACAATGGCCGGTACAGAAAGCAGCCACTATGCGAATAGGAGCTAATCTTCAAAGCCGGTCTCAGTTCGGATCGCAGTCTGCAACTCGACTGCGTGAAGCTGGAATCGCTAGTAATCGGATATCAGCCATGATCCGGTGAATACGTTCCCGGGCCTTGTACACACCGCCCGTCAAGCCATGGAAGCTGGGGGTACCTAAAGTCGGTGACCGAAAGGAGCCGCCTAGGGTAAAACTAGTAACTGGGGCTAAGTCGTAACAAGGTAGCCGTACCGGAAGGTGCGGCTGGAATACCTCCTTTCTAGAGAAAGACGACCTGACTATAGCATCAATCCTTTGCGTTTGCTTGCTGTCATTTTTTATAATAACCCTTAAAATAGAATCTCGAATAGAGTCTCGTAGCTCAGCCGGTTAGAGCGCTACACTGATAATGTAGAGGTCGGCAGTTCGAGTCTGCCCGAGACTACTAAATTCCAATTCGGAAAAAAGGGGGATTAGCTCAGCTGGCTAGAGCGCCTGCCTTGCACGCAGGAGGTCATCGGTTCGACTCCGATATTCTCCACAACTTCTTAATGCAAATTAAGAGTATAAGTTCATTGACATATTGAAAATATCAAGTACAATTCATAAATTATTCAGTTATCCAATTTAATAGTTTTTTGAGATTGTACAGAGTTAACGTAAATAGGTATTTAATACTGTTATTATTAAATACCAAATAATTTTACAATTTAAGAAAGAGTTAAGAGTTACTTGTAACTTTTTAATAAGTTACAATAGGCTAATTAAGAGCGTAAGGGGAATGCCTTGGCTCTCAGAGGCGATGAAGGACGTGATAAGCTGCGATAAGCTGTGGGGAGTGGCACAAACACTTTGATCCGCAGATTTCCGAATGGGGCAACCCGGCATATTGAAGATATGTCACACTGTAAAGTGAGCAAACCTGGTGAACTGAAACATCTAAGTAACCAGAGGAATAGAAAACAAAAGTGATTCCGCTAGTAGTGGCGAGCGAACGTGGAACAGCCCAAACCTATGTTGTTACGGCAATATAGGGGTTGTAGGACCTCAACATTTAATGCTAATAGAACTAGAATTTACTGGAAAGTAAAACCATAGAAGGTGATAGTCCTGTATAGGTAATTGATGTTATTAATAGAGGTATCCTGAGTAGTACGGGGCACGTGAAACCTTGTATGAAACTGCCGGGACCATCCGGTAAGGCTAAATACTCCTGAGAGACCGATAGTGAACTAGTACCGTGAGGGAAAGGTTAAAAGAACCCTGAATAAGGGAGTGAAATAGATCCTGAAACCTTACGCTTACAAGCGGTCGGAGCACAATTAATGTGTGACGGCGTGCCTTTTGCATAATGAGCCTACGAGTTACCTTTGCTAGCATGGCTAATCCGTTAAGCGGAGCAACCGAAGCGAAAGCGAGTCTGAATAGGGCGTATAGTTAGCAGTGGTAGACGCGAAACCTAGTGATCTATCCATGGGCAGGTTGAAGCTGTAGTAACATACAGTGGAGGACCGAACCCGTTGACGTTGAAAAGTCTTGGGATGACCTGTGGATAGGGGTGAAAGGCCAATCAAACTAGGAAATAGCTCGTACTCCCCGAAATGCATTTAGGTGCAGCGTTAAAATAAGTTTCATAGAGGTAGAGCTACTGATTGGATGCGGGGGTTTCACCACCTACCAATTCCTGACAAACTCCGAATGCTATGAAATGTTTTTTAGCAGTGAGGGCATGGGTGCTAAGGTCCATGTCCGAGAGGGAAACAACCCAGACCATCAGTTAAGGTCCCTAAGTATATACTAAGTTGAATAAACGAGGTTTGACTGCCCAGACAGCTAGGATGTTGGCTTGGAAGCAGCCATTCATTTAAAGAGTGCGTAACAGCTCACTAGTCGAGCGGTCGAGCATGGATAATAATCGGGCATAAGTATATCACCGAAACTATGGCAATATTTATATTGGGTAGGGGAGCATTCTATTCTACGTTGAAGGTAAACTGTGAGGTTTGCTGGAGTGTATAGAAACGAAAATGTAGGCATAAGTAACGATTAGGGGTGCGAGAAACACCCCCTCCGAAAAACTCAGGTTTCCTCAGCTATGCTAATCAGCTGAGGGTTAGTCAGGACCTAACGCGAACCCGAATGGGGTAGTGGATGGACAACCAGTTAATATTCTGGTACCTGCTTAACAACAAAAGTGACGGAAAAGCAATGTCATTGCGTACTGACGGAATAGTACGTTGAAATCACTGTTAAGGTGATGATAGTACACCGATTCTTCGGATGAGGTGATAATATGGCGGACCTTTTTCCAAGAAAAACAAGTTAAGCAGCCTGTACTGTAAACCGACACAGGTAGTTGGGATGAGGATTCTAAGGAGCTCGAGAGATTCATGGCTAAGGAACTAGGCAAATTTGACCCGTAACTTCGGGAAAAGGGTCGCCTACTTTTAGTAGGCCGCAGTGAAAAGGTCCAAGCGACTGTTTATCAAAAACACAGGACTCTGCTAAGTCGAAAGACGATGTATAGGGTCTGACACCTGCCCGGTGCTGGAAGGTTAAGTGGAGATGTTAGCATTTATGCAAAGCATTGAAATGAAGCCCCAGTAAACGGCGGCCGTAACTATAACGGTCCTAAGGTAGCGAAATTCCTTGTCGGGTAAGTTCCGACCTGCACGAATGGTGTAACGATTTGGACACTGTCTCAGCCATGAGCTCGGTGAAATTGTAGTAGCGGTGAAGATGCCGCTTACCCGCCACGGGACGAAAAGACCCCGTGCACCTTTACTATAGCTTCGTATTGATATTGGATAAGTAATGTGTAGGATAGGTGGGAGACTTTGATTAAGCGTCGCCAGGCGTTTATGAGTCGTTGTTGAAATACCACCCTTTGCTTCTCTGATATCTAACCCTTTTTAGGGGACAGTGCGTGGTGGGTAGTTTGACTGGGGTGGTCGCCTCCAAAAGAGTAACGGAGGCTTCTAAAGGTACCCTCAACACGCTTGGTAACCGTGTGTAGAGTGCAATGGCATAAGGGTGCTTGACTGAGAGACTGACAAGTCGATCAGGTTGGAAACAAGAGCATAGTGATCCACTGGTTCCGCATGGAAGGGCCAGTGCTCAAAGGATAAAAGGTACGCCGGGGATAACAGGCTGATCTCCCCCAAGAGCTCAAATCGACGGGGGGGTTTGGCACCTCGATGTCGGCTCGTCACATCCTGGAGCTGGAGAAGGTTCCAAGGGTTGGGCTGTTCGCCCATTAAAGTGGCACGCGAGCTGGGTTCAGAACGTCGTGAGACAGTTCGGTCTCTATCTGTGGTGGGCGTTAGAAATTTGAGAGGATCTGTCTTCAGTACGAGAGGACCGAGATGGACTGACCTCTAGTGTACCGGTTGTTACGCCAGTAGCATCGCCGGGTAGCTATGTCGGGAAAGGATAAGCACTGAAAGCATCTAAGTGCGAAACCTACCTCAAGATGAGATTTCTTTTAAGGGTCGTTGGAGACTACAACGTTGATAGGTCACAAGTGTAAAGGCAGTAATGTCAAAGCTGAGTGATACTAATTACCCGTAAGTCTATTGTAACACACTTTCTTGATTGTTAACTTCGATATTTTCAAATGTTATATGACCTTATTAAAATTTTAAGGTGGTTATAGCGATAGGGCTCACCTCTTCCCATCCCGAACAGAGAAGTTAAGCCTATCAGCGCAGATGGTACTGCAATTTTGTGGGAGAGTATGTCGCCGCCTTTATCTTATAAAACAACCCTTTTTTTGAAGGGTTTTTTTATACCCATTTTTAATTTTTCTTATATTTTAGGTATGAAAAAGAAAGAGTCAAACTTATTAGGAATCTTGTTTGTAGTTATAGTAACTATACTCTGTGGTGTTATATTGTATTATGGATTCTGGATTTAAAAGAATCTTTATTTTTTCTTACTAAATGGGATAGAGTAGGTTAATGTATAGTTGAATCCACTTCCAAAAGTATTTTCATCTGTTACTTTGTTAAAACCTGGTATAAAAAGGTTATCAAAATTTTCTGGCTTTTCCGTTGATAATAATTTATTTAACCTTAGACTAAATCCTAAATAAACATTATTAAAAGTTTCAACTTTAACACCAGCTACAATTTCCAGCCAATTTCCAGTTAAATTTGAATGATCAATAGTTTGGTAATTATTATCTACAAAGTTTGAAAAATACGCATCACTATTCCTGACATTATAACTTTCAATTTTATTTGAAAAATTAGAAGATCCATATCTCAAACCTAAAAAAATTGCATTATCCATTCCTACCCAATTCTTGAACATGTTATAATCAAAACCAAAACGTAGGAAGCTACCATTAGAATTAAAATTGATATTCTCATCTTCAATTAACCTATCTGTCAATCCATATTCAGCTGCTAGATATAAATTTTCAGTTATCTGTAAATCACCAACAATTTCAAAATTTAAATTATCTCCATCCGACGATGACTTAATAGGTTTAAATATATCAAATCCGAATCTTATTTTATTGATATTCAATATTTTATCTTTAATAGTTAAACTATCATTTAATTCACTTTCTGCCTGTGAGAATACCATTGAATATGGTATAATAAGACTAATAATGAATAAATATGTTTGTCTTTTCTTCATTAAAAATTGAATCTTGTACAATTGTAATTTCTCGAATCCATCCTGATTCTTTTATAATTTTAGTGTCTGATTTTATTAAAAAATTTGATTTAAATCCACATGATCTATTCAAATATTGATGTTTCGTTTGATGGAATATTATTAGAGTATCTCTAATTTCATTTTGCTCTAAAATATATTCTGTTTGATTTGAATTCACCATTAAAGGTAGTTTAAGTTCAGCTCCAGAAAATCCCTCACTTATAATTGAATCATTATTGACACCTTTTATAAAACTTAAATTAATTCCTGTTGGATTTTTACTTTCATTATCAATAAATCCAATTGTGACTCTATTGGTATTCTCCGAACCCTCAATACATATATCATCTTTTTCGCATGAAATTAAGACTGAAAATGTTAGCAATATTTTTAAAAGTCTGGTGATAATGTCTCCTTTAATATCTCTTAAAATTAGTATATTTATACAAACTTCCATTTAATGATTAAAACTTTAATTAACAAAATTTTTGATAAAGAAAAATCTAAAAATTTAGAGTCATATCATCTAGATTTAGAAAAAAAATATGGTGCACATGATTATAGCCCTCTTCCTGTAGTATTAGCTAAAGGATTAGGTGTTTATTTATGGGATGTAAATGGAAAAAGATATTATGATTTTTTATCCTCATATTCTGCTGTTAATCAAGGTCATTGTCATCCAAAGTTAGTTGAGTTGATAAAGGAACAAGCTAGTACCCTAACATTAACATCTAGGGCATTTCATAATAACAAACTTGGTGAATACATGGAGTATGCAACAAAGTTATTCGGTTATGATCAATTGTTACCAATGAATACTGGTGCTGAAGGTGTAGAGACTTCAATTAAGATATCAAGGAAATGGGGATATCTTAAAAAGAAAGTTGAACCTAACTCAGCAAAAATTATTGTTTGTGATAACAATTTTCATGGGAGGACAACCACTGTAATTTCGTTCTCTACAGACCATGGTTCAAAAGATTTCTTTGGTCCTCATACACCAGGTTTTATCCATATACCCCACAACGATCTTGAAGCACTAGAGAATGTCTTAGAAGCAGATGATAATATTGTATCATTTCTTGTAGAACCTATACAGGGTGAAGCTGGTGTAAATGTTCCCGACGAGAATTATTTAGAGGGTGTTAGAAACTTATGTACTAAGTATAATGTATTAATGATTGCAGATGAAATTCAGACAGGACTCGGAAGAACAGGTTCACTACTAGCATGTGGAGACGTTAGGCCAGATATATTGATACTTGCAAAAGCGTTAAGTGGTGGAACATATCCAGTATCTGCTGTTCTGTGTGACAGTCCTATAATGGAAGTAATTCAGCCTGGTCAACACGGAAGTACATATGGTGGAAATCCATTTGCAGCATCTATAGCTAAAAAATCCTTAGAAATAATTGTTGAAGAGAAACTACCTGAAAATGCTGAAAGGCTCGGTGAGATTTTTAGATATAATATAAATCAATATATTAAAACAAGTAAGATAATAAAACTAGTTAGAGGAAAAGGCCTTCTTAATGCAATTGTAATAAATGATGCTCCTGATAGTAAAACTGCTTGGAATATTTGTTTAAAATTGAGAGATAATGGACTCTTGGCTAAACCAACTAGAGGTAATGTAATAAGGTTTGCTCCCCCACTTGTAATGACTGAAGATCAATTGTTAGATTGTATTAAAATCATTACATCTACAATAAAAGAATTTGAGCCTAAATAAATGAATGTTTACTTTGATAATGCATCTACAACAAAGGTAAGAGGCGAAGTAATTGATGATATCTCAAATGTCCTAAAGGATTGTTTTGGTAATCCATCATCTACTCATTCATTTGGAAGATCAGCAAAATCCTATATTGAGACATCACGAAAATCTATTGCAAAAATTTTAAACTGTGACCCTAGTGAAATAATCTTTAACTCTGGTGGAACAGAATCTGATAATTCAATTTTAAAATGTGCTGTTAAAGATTTAGGTGTAAGGCACATCATCTCTTCAAAAATTGAACATCATGCAATCACACATACTCTAGACGAGCTAGAATTACAAGGTGTAAATATTCACTACGTAAAATTAACTGAAAACGGAAATGTTGACATTGATAATCTAGAAAATTTACTGAGACTAAATGATGAGCCTAAACTAGTATCCTTAATGTATATTAATAATGAGATAGGCAATATTCTTGATATACATAGTGTATCAAATCTTTGTCAAAAGTATAATTCATTTTTTCATACAGATGCTGTTCAGGCTGTCGGTCATTATAAAATTGACCTAAAATCTATTAAGATTGATTTTCTATCTTCGGCGGGTCATAAATTTCATGGTCCAAAAGGTGTAGGGTTTACTTATATTAATAAGTCAACAAAAATAAAATCATTTATCTGTGGTGGTCCACAAGAAAGGGGTCTCAGAGCAGGGACTGAATCTGTCCATAATATTGTTGGAATGACTAAGGCACTTGAGATAGCAGATAAAAATATGGAACAAGAGGCTGAATATGTCTTATCATTAAAAGAATATTTGATAGATAACTTAAGAAAATTATTTCCTGATATTCATTTTAATGGAGAATCTGGAAATATTAAGAAAAGTACTTACACTATTTTAAATGTTTGTTTCCCAATGTCTAATGATAAGGCTGCTATGCTTGATTTTAATTTAGACCTCAAAGGAATAGCCTGTTCTAAAGGTAGTGCTTGCCAATCTGGAAGTTCAGAAGGATCTCATGTCCTTAGTGAAATACAAAGTGAAGATCAAAAAAAGTTTCCTTCAGTTAGATTCTCTTTCTCTCACAATAATAAAATGGATGAAGTTGACTACCTAATAGACACACTCAAAGAATTTATTAATTCTTAATAGTATATAGTCGCTTTATATACCCCTTTATTTCCAACACCATCTTGATAATAAATAGATAAAATATTTTCACCTTCGTTTATAATGTTGTCTGAAATCTTGTGAAAAATTAAATTTGATTTAGGCTCATACTCAAAAAGGGCCCATTTTCCATTTAGATAAGCGTTATAGCTCTTAATTCCCGACATTTCATCCTTTAGTCTTAACCTTATTGTTGATCTGTTAGAAATATTTGAATTCTGCTTAAAATTAATTGGTTTTATCTCGGGCTTAATGGTATCTCTAGATATTGTATATTTTCCTAGAGATGAAGTATTAGTATAGATGTATGAATCATCTTTTCTAGAGTTTAAGTATGTTATTTTTTTATCTTTTATTTTTCCAATAAATGACTGTCTCAACTCTAATGTGTCAGATATTAATTGAGGTAGGTTAATAATCATTGAATTTCTAAATGGATCTTTATCCTCACCTAGGTCAAGTGTATCTTCTTTATAAGATATATTTAATAAAAGATCATTATAAAATGTATTCTTCTTAATCTCTATGACTGAAGAATTTTTATTTATTTCATAATCCTGATTTGTCAATATTTCTATTCCATCATAAGATTTGATATTATCTTTACTCTCAGTACCTTTAATTCTAAAGTTTAAATAAGATGAGTTTTTATTCCAATCGGAAACTCTTATAGATATATAATTATCCAGATGTTCCATTGGATCTAATATACCATTGAAATCATTATTCTCTAGAAAAGATAAATCTGCATTTTGAGGAGTATAAACCTTTAAGACTCTCTTTTTATTCTTAATAGCAGACATGTAATCATACATGATCTTTCTGTAATGATTTTGACTAAATTTTATTCTATCCATTTTAAATGAATAAACTAATAAGGAATCAATCAATAAATCTACTTTGTATACACCATTTCGGTTAAATAAACCTTTGTATTGTATATCATAAATATCAATTCCAAGCCCAGTCTTATTACTAAATTCGATATCATTAGTAGTATAGGTTGAGTCATTTAATTTCCTTATCTCTTTCTTTGATGGCAAACTGCTTACTAGAGTATTCTCCTCATCTATTAGATATAACCCCCTTATTATAGGTCTTTCGTTATCTAAATATTCATAATTAAACATTAAAGGATTAAGTGCATCTTGAGTCTTAGTGTCTCTTATTTCAAAATGAAGGTGAGGTCCAAATGATCCACCGGTATTACCTGAATAGCCTATTAATTCCCCTTTTTCAACCTTTATTTCTCCTTTTTTTGGAAATTTTTTAATTGTACTTTTTCTTAATCTGTACTGCTCACCTTTTACAAATTTGTCTAATTCAGTGCTAAAATCTTTCAGGTGTGCATAAACTGAAGTATATCCATTAGGATGATCAATATATATTACTTTTCCATACCCATAGTTATTAACCTCAATTCTTGAAACATATCCTTCTTCAATACTAAAAATCTTTTGACCTTGGACTCCTCTGCTCTTAAAGTCAATCCCAGTATGAAATCTTGACCTATATTCTCCGAATGTACCTGAAAGATCAAAAGGTGCATCAATTGGAGAATGGAAATCTAACTCCTGACTAATGGCCTGGGAATAGTTTAAAATAAAAAATGATGTAAATAAAATTCTAAGAAATAATTTCATCTGATTTCAAATTTAACTTAAGATTTTTATAAATTGAAATTATTAAATTAAATACAATTGGATTATTTAAAAACTCTTCAAGAAAAAATTAGTCTTCTTTTAAATAAATTAGATAAAACTAAATTGTTGAATGAGTCACTTGAATCAAAAAATGAATATTTAATAAAAGTTAATAAAGATCTTGAAGCTAAAATTAAAATTATGCAATTAAAAGAGAAACAACTCAAAATTGTATCAGCTATAACTGAAGATGATAGTGATAAGCAGTATTTTAAAAATAAAATTGATTATTTAATTAAAGAGATAGACTACTGCATTGACAGAATATCTATATAAATATTATGGACGAGAATATTAAAATTAAATTGAATATTGGCGATAGAATTTATCCTCTTACAATCCAAAGATCTCAAGAGTTCTATTTTCGTGAAGCAGCAAAGATTATTGAGAAAACAATCAAAAATTTAGAAAAAAATTATTCAGTAAGGGATAAACAAGACCTTCTGGCTATGAGCTGTATTCAATTCGCAGCAAAAAATTTACAGAACAAGTCAAAATCAAATGATTCTAGTGGTGAAGTTGAAAAAATTATCATAAAAATTATTGATGATATTGATAAATCCATTTTAACTTCTTAAATTTACTTCAACCTGTATTAGTGATTCTTGGTAAACTCAACGAGTATTAATTAAGAAAGGTGAGTTTAAATGCTAAAGCAAGCTATCTTGAATAGATCCTTGAATGTTTAATTAGCCTTAATCCTGTTTTTAGGAGTTTACGCAATACTCACTCTAATACAGGTTTGTTATTTTATCAGGTAAGAAGATTCCCACTATCATCCCAAACAGCAGTTTCATTTCTTTTGGACTGGTCAACACACTTTGCAATCCATTCTTTATCATATGATACATCATGATCTTTAAGGACATCTTCAGGGACTCCATCCCATACATTAGGTATGTTGCCCTTGTATCCAAGATCACGCATTCCAACCTCTGATGTAAACCATCCAGTTACAACCATGTATCTGAATGTAGCAAAGGAGCTTGAGGCTTCCTTTAGATCTTCTTCAATATTATCATTGTATGAAATAACATCAAAGATTGACTTAATTTCATCATCTGAACACTCACTTAATTTTTTATTAAATTTATTTTTAAATAGGTTATCTAGAACTACTATACCTTTTCTCAGAACATTTTCTCCATAATTATTATGCGCAGGAGTACTCCAATCTTTTGCAATAAACTCAATCATTTCAACAACACCAGCATCATTAATATTTCCAAATTCATTCGGAGGAATAATAATATTAGCTATTCTTGAAATTGTTCTTAACTCTGACTCGTTGAAAAATTGAGCATTAAGAAACTTATTATCTCTTTCTTTCTCAAAAGGAGTTCTACCATATCTATATTCCCATATTTTTTCTGAAATATTTTCATTCAATGGAGAGATGCAACCTTCTAATGTCAATGATGCACCTATGCTACTCAAAATAATTGTTTTAATACTATCCCTTCTTTTCATTAAATATTTTGTTTTTTTAGTTCTGAAATAATATGTTCAGATGTACGCCATGCTAATGCCATTATTGTCCATGTTGGGTTTTTATCACCTTTGAATACAAAAGGACCAGCATCAACAACATATACATTATCAACATCATGAAGACGTTCATATTTATTTACAACTGATGTGTTAGGATTATCTCCCATTCTGGTTGTTCCAACCTCATGAATAATTGATCCAGGGGTAGAAATTCCATAATTCTGTTCTTTACCAGGTTTATCCCCTATCATTATACCATTCATATTATAAGCTAATTCTTCATAGATATCTTGTGCATGTTTAGCCTGATTATATTCTGTATCAGCCCAGTTATAATTAAATTTTAATACGGGAATTCCATACTTGTCCTTTTTATCTTCATCTATTTCACAATAGTTATTAATGTCAGGAATAGCTCCACCTCTTGATTCGAGAGAAATTGTTGAACCCCAATATTTTTTAACATCCTTTCTAATCTGTTCTCCGTAACCACCAACTCTTAATCCAAAAAACTTATTAAAATCATTAGGTATGTAACCACCTATTCCAAACTGTGGCATTCCTAAATTTCTGTATGATGTTTCTATATGATATCCAATTGGAAAATCTAGTTTTTTATCATGGAGCCACCATGGAGTATATACATGAGCACCACCAACCCCATCCTCATTATAAGTTTTCCTATTCATTAATTCTGGGACAAATATTTGTTTTGATGTCCCTACAGTATCTTGTAGATATTTTCCAATTAAACCACTACTATTTCCAAGTCCATTTGGGTGCACATTACTCTTAGAGTTTAGTAAGATTCTTGCACTACTACATGATGATGCACCTAGAACTACTACTTTAGATTGTATGGAGTATTCTTTACCATTCTTTTTATTAATAAAAGAAACACCAGTTGCAATACCATTATTATCAGTGTTAACTTTTCTTACCATTGAATCAGTGTAAAGATCAACTAGTCCTCCCTTTAATGAAGGAATTACTAAACTTGAACTTGAGGAGAAACAAGCATATACAGAACATGATCTCTCACATTGACCACAAAACATACATATTCCTCTTTGATCGTTTATTCTCTTTGTAAGAACAGATAATCTAGAGGGGATTACATTTATACCTGATTTTTTAGCACCCTTGATATAATACAATTCATGTAACCTAGGTTTTGGTGGTGGCAGAAAAAATCCATCAGGATCATTTGGAAGGTTTTCTTTGGTTCCAAAGACACCAATTAATTGGTCAAGCTTATCGTAGAATGGTTTAATGTCCTCATAAGTTATTGGCCAATTTTCATCCAAATCATAAGAATCTTTGCATTTAAAATCTTTTGGGCCAAGTCTTGAGGCAATTCTACCCCAGTGATTTGTCCTACCACCCAACATTCTCGATCTCCACCACATAAAGTCAGTATCTTCTTTTGAGGAGTATGGCTCACCATCAACTTTCCAATCACCATATGACATATGAAAATCTCCAAATCTTCTTGTTACAGATGATCCTCTTCTTGGAGATGCCCATGTTGGTTTAAACTGAGTTTGTTGTTCAGGGTCTGCTGGGTCAAAATAAGGTCCAGCTTCTATAAGAGCAACCTTAAGTCCTGCATCAGTTAGGATTTTAGTAGTTATCCCACCAGCTGCACCTGAACCAACAATAATTACATCATATTTTTCTTTTGAATTTTTAATTTCCATAAACCACTTCAATTTATTAAAAACAATTATTTTTAAATAGAGTTAGCAATAAAGTTTTCTTATATTAAATATCAATATAATTATTTAGTAATAAAAATTAAATACACTGCATTGATACTGCTAGCATTATGACAATAGAAATATGTACTACAAGTTTAAGCTCGATAAAGAATGCTCAGAATGCTGGTGCAAACAGATTAGAGTTGTGCGAGAACTATCTAGTTGGAGGGGTTACTCCAACTATTGAATTCTTTGAAAAATCTTTAGAGGTATCTAAAATCCCAATTCATATTTTAATAAGGCCAAGAGGTGGAGACTTTCTTTTTAACAACGCAGAATTTGACAGAATGTTTGAATCAATTCAAAAGTTTAAAAATTATGATATTAGTGGCTTTGTTGTTGGTTTTCTAGATAATAAAAATCAATTAAATCCCAGTATACTAAAAGAGTTTAGAAGTGTAACTAATGGTTATGAATTAACATTCCATAGAGCATTTGACTATTTATTAGAACAAGAAAAATCTTTGGAGCAATTAATTGAGAATAAATTTGATAGAATACTATGTTCAGGAAGCAAAATAAATTCAGAAAAGGGTTTCAAAAATCTTAATTACTTAAATTCTTTAGCTAAAGATAAAATAACAATTATGCCAGGTGGAGGCATTAATCTTAAGAATTTTAATTTATTTAAAAATGCGGGTTTTAATGAAATCCATCTTTCAGCGATTGATAAAAAAATATCATTAGACTCTGATTATAATATTATTAAGCAAATAATAGAGATGAGTAAATAATAAAATATTATTTTTGAAAAAAAATTTATGGCTTTTGATATTGATGTTATAAAGAATGTTTACTTAAAGATGTCTTCCAAGATTGCGAATGCTAGGAAAATTATTGGTAGACCTTTAACATATTCTGAAAAAATCTTATACTCACATTTATGGGATGAATCATCAAATACAGTCTTTAATAGAGGTGAGGACTATGTTGACTTTGGTCCTGACCGTGTTACATGCCAGGATGCTACAGCTCAGATGGCTCTCCTTCAGTTTATGCAAGCTGGAAAGGATAAAGTAGCTGTTCCAACTACAGTTCATTGTGATCATCTGATTTTGGCTCAGTCTGGTGCACAAAAAGATTTAAAAAATGCAAATAAGGTTAGTTCAGAAGTATTCAACTTTTTAGAGTCTGTATCAAGAAAATATGGAATAGGTTTTTGGAAACCAGGTGCAGGAATAATTCATCAAGTAATTCTTGAAAATTATGCTTTTCCGGGTGGAATGATGATTGGAACAGATTCACATACAGTAAATGCTGGAGGACTTGGAATGGTAGCTATAGGTGTTGGTGGAGCAGATGCAGTTGATGTAATGGCAGGAATGCCATGGGAGTTAAAATTTCCAAAATTAATCGGTATCAAACTAACAGGTAAGTTAAATGGATGGGCATCTGCCAAGGATATAATTCTAAAAGTTGCAGGGATATTGACTGTAAAAGGAGGTACAGGATATATTTTAGAATATTTTGGAGATGGAGCTGAATCTCTTTCATGTACAGGAAAAGGTACAATTTGCAACATGGGTGCTGAGGTTGGAGCGACAACATCAATATTTGCATATGATGAATCAATGGAAAGGTATTTAAAGTCTACTGAGAGAGAAGATGTAGTAAAAGCCGCATCAAATATTAAAGATGACTTGAGAGCTGATCAAGAAGTTTATGACAATCCTGAAAAATATTTTGACGAAATTATTGAAATTGATTTGAATACTTTAACACCTCATATTAATGGGCCATTTACTCCAGATCTTGCAACTCCAGTAAGTGAAATGAAAAATAAAGCTAAATCAGAGGGTTGGCCAACTGATATTAAGTGGGGTCTTATAGGATCATGTACAAATTCATCCTATGAGGATCTTTCTAGAGCAGCATCAATAGCTAAACAAGCTTTAGATAAAAATATTAAAATAAAATCTAAACTTGGAATAAATCCTGGTTCCGAACAAGTAAGATATACAGCAGAGAGAGATGGTCTAATTAATCTGTTCGAAAGACTTGAATCAAAAATTTTTACTAATGCTTGTGGACCATGTATAGGGCAATGGAATAGAGAAGGAGAAGACAATACTGAGAAGAATTCAATTATACACTCATTTAATAGAAATTTTGCTAAAAGAGCAGATGGTAATCCTAATACTCATGCTTTTGTAACCTCACCTGAAATGGTTATGGCTGTCGCCTTATCAGGTAATCTTGATTTTAATCCCATTACCGATAACCTAATCTCTGAGGATGGACACGAAGTAGTATTAGATCCACCAATTGGTGATGAGCTTCCTTCAAATGGGTTTGATTGCGAAGATAATGGATATGTTGAACCTCCATTAGATGGTTCAAATATTGAAATAAATATTAATCCAGATTCTAAAAGACTTCAAATACTTGAAGCTTTTAGCCCATGGGATGGAGAAAATATAACTCAAGCAAAACTCTTAATTAAGGCTCATGGTAAATGTACTACTGATCATATTTCTATGGCTGGCCCTTGGCTAAGATATAGAGGGCATCTTGATAATATATCAGATAATTGCTTAATTGGTGCAGTTAATCATTTTAATATGAAAACTAATTTTGTTAAAAATCAAGTTACAGGAGAATATGGTCCTGTTCCTGAGATTCAAAGATTTTATAAAAAAAATAAAATTGATACAATAGTTGTTGGAGATCACAATTATGGAGAGGGTTCATCAAGGGAGCATGCTGCTATGGAGCCTAGACATCTTGGTATAAAAGCAGTTATTGTAAAATCTTTTGCAAGAATTCATGAGACAAATCTAAAGAAACAGGGAATGTTAGCCCTAACTTTTGATAATGAAAATGACTATGACAAGATACAAGAAGATGATGTATTTAATTTTACTGATTTAAAATCATTCTCACCTAATAAAAGCATTTCACTTGAGATTATTCATTCGAATAATTCCAAAGAAATTATTAAATTGAACCATACTTTTAATTCTCAGCAAATTGAATGGTACAAAAATGGTTCTGCACTAAACTTAATTAAAGCAAATAATCTTTCATGAAAGATCTTAAATACTTAATGTCATATTCTATTGCCCTAATGGCTTTCATTGGTATTTCATTAGGAGGCCTTTATAATTATTTGGCAGTTGTATTCACATTTATTTTTATACCGATTCTTGAAACAATAGTAAAGAAAAGTGATGAGGAGTACACACAAGAAGAAAAGGAAAGTAGATTGCTTGATCCTTTTTTTGACTTATTATTATACTTAAATATTCCTATTGTGTTTGGAATTTTCTTTTTTTCTCTTGATAAGTTATCCTTCACTTCTTCAGTATCAGATATTATCGGAATAATTCTATCAGCTAGCATAGTAATGGCAACTAATGGAATTAATGTCGGTCATGAGCTAGGTCATAGAAAGTCAATTATTGCAAGAACATGTTCAAAACTCTTATATCTTCCTTGTCAGTATATGCATTTCTATATTGAACACAATTTTGGTCACCATATAAATGTTGCAACACCTGAGGATCCTGCTACTGCTAGATATAAACAAACCCTATATAGCTTTTGGATAACATCTGTTGTCAGAACTTATATTAGTGCTTGGGAAATTCAGCTCAAACTTCTTAAGGTTTCTAAGAGGAACTTCTTTTCTATTAAAAATGATATGGTTTTTTATACACTGTTTCAAACTACATTTTTAGCTTTTGTTTACTATAATTTTGGACTATACCTAACGCTGTTATCTATATTGATGTCTGTTATTTCATTCTTATTTTTAGAAACGATTAATTATGTAGAGCATTATGGTTTACTAAGAAAAAAAGAACCAAGTGGAAGATACGAGAGAGTTAAGCCTCATCATTCTTGGAATTCAAATCATACAATTGGTAGAATTGTGCTATATGAATTAACTAGGCACAGTGATCACCACTTCAAATCTTCAAAGAAATATCAAGTTTTAGAGTCGTTGGATGACTGTCCTCATCTGCCTTATGGATATCCAACTTCAATATTACTATCTTTTATTCCTCCATTATGGTTTAGTATTATGAATCCTCTAGTGAAAAATCACATGGGGTACTCTTACTAATTAATTGTGGTCTATACTACAATCATGCAATAAATGGGGAAGATCAGGCTCACTAACTCCATTAATATAGTCTTCATACCAACTACAATCAAGATACCTTAGCCCATCAAATTTTTTTTCAAAAAATCTATTTTTTGATTCAATAAACCCGTTATAAGTGCTAGCAAAAGGTGATGAAGGGTGCATTATATCATTTGGGTTTGAACTGTGTCCATATCTAAGAACATCATGACCAAATTCATGATACATTAAACCTAACTTTTGCCAAATGTTTATATCACTCCAATATCTGAAAGCAATACCAACTCTTACTCTTGAATCATCGCAAGAAGTAGCAGCATATGCTCCATAGTCGAGAACCTGACCTGATGCAAATAATGCATCTGATTCATATTCATAAAAAATATTAACTTCTGTATTAAGCTTATCATAATCTGGATTAGAAGTCATAGAGCATTTTGCATCAGCAACAAATATGTCCCAAAAGGCATATAAATCATCTGAATCAAAGTTTGGATCAGTCACTTTGCTATAATCAATACAACTAAATAAAATTTCTTGAGGTATTTCCTCATAGACAAGTGAATTTTTATCACATCCTATGAAAAACAAAGAAATTAAAAATATTAACTGTCTGTTGGACATGGTATGTATTTGATTCCTGGAAAAGATCTTTTAAACATTCTGTCTTTTGCTCCAATAAAATCATTAATATTTATATCACCTCTTGTACTAGCAGGAAACATAATATCTGCAGGATCAGTACTATGTTCATATTTATACACATCATGACCAAACTCATGGTACATAATCCATAATCTTTGAAGTAAATTTTTTTCTGTCCATTCATTGTATAATACTCCAACATTGACAACTTTATCATTACAGTATCCAGCAAAAGTAGAATAAGCAATATGATCTGGAGTTACACCTGCAGCAATTTGTGCAGCACTTCTATATTCAAAAAAAATATTTAATTGAGAATGCCTTTCATTATAATCTGGACCTCCTCTTGTACATTTCACATCTGCAGCAAATTTAGTCCAATACTGCATTAAATCATCTTGGTTAGTGGTTTGAGGATCTAGTAGGTCATCATAACTAACACAGCTGAAAAGCTGCTCAATTTCTTCCTCTATAACTTCAGGTAATTGTTCACCGTTGTCAGATTTAGAACATGCTAAAATCAGCAGACAAAATAAAGGATATATAATAATTTTTTTCATACTTTTTTTGTAGCGAGAGGGAGATTTGAACTCCCGACCTCCGGGTTATGAATCCGACGCTCTCACCAACTGAGCTACCTCGCCAAATTAGGAAATGCAAATATATAAAACAAATCTCAAGAAATTATTGCTAAAAAACTCTTTATTAACTTAAATACTAACTTTTTTTAATATATTGGAAAATATATGAGTAAGAAAAAAGAATTTGTAATTGAGTATGATTTTCAATCATCTCCACAACTTTTATTTCAGTATCTATCAACTGCTTCCGGCCTTTCTGAATGGTTTTCTGATGATGTAAACTACAGGGGTGAAAAGTATACATTTTTTTGGGGCGATTCTGAAGAATATGCTAGAGTTCTTTCAAAAAAAATAAATGAAAAAATTAGATTCCAATGGATTAACGGGGAAGATGATGAAGAAGATTATTTCTTTGAATTTAAGATTCAAATGGATGAAATTACAAAAGATGTTTCACTTATTATAACGGACTATGCTGATGAAAATGAGCTAGAGGAGGCAAAGCTTCTCTGGGATAGTTTAATATCAGATTTAAAACAAGTTTTAGGGTCAACTTAATTTAAAGTTATGTCATCAGGTGAATTTGACCATAACCTGTATTTATTTCCAAATTCTTTAATTAGTTTATTCCAACTATTTTTTTTTCTGTAGTTAAATATTTCCTCTGCTTTTTTATTGCTAATTATCCAACTATCATTAGCTATTTCATCATCTAGTTGTCCCAAGCCCCAGCCTGAATATCCTTGAAATAATATAAAGTCATCCATTTTTATAATTCCTTTCTCAACCTGATTAATAAGAAAATCTAAATTATTTCCCCAAAATAGATTATCATAGATATTAATAATTTCTGTGTAAATTTTTTCACTTTTTAACAAGTAAAAGTGGTCAGATGATACCGGTCCACCATAATATAAATCTATTTTAATTTTTTCAGATGATTCAACTTCTTTAATCATAAAAAGATCAGAGGGTCTGTTTAATATAAAGCCAGTAATACCCTCATCAGTCTGATCAACAATTAATACGATTGATTTATAAAAAATCATATCAGTTAAGAGGCTTGGTGATGATATAAGTATTTTTCCTTTCATATTAAAAAAAAAAGAGCTTCACTTAGAAGCTCCTTTTTAGACATTTTTTTAAATGAATTTAAAACTTAGTTTACTGTACTTGAAAGTTCAGCTCCAGCTTTAAATTTAACAACTTTCTTTGCTGGTATTTTAATAGTAGCACCAGTTTGAGGATTTCTACCATCTCTTGCAGCTCTTTGAGAAACTGACCAAGATCCGAATCCAACTAGTGAAACTCTTCCACCACCTTTTAAAGTTGAACTAACACTCCCTAGAAATGCTTCTAGAGCCATTTTCGCTGATGCTTTTGAAATGCCAGCGGAAGCTGCCATTGCATCAATTAATTCTGATTTGTTCATATCACTTAATTTTAATGTTTAAACAAAAATATGTGATATTATATAAGTCCAATGAAATTAGGGGGTAAAAGTAGAATATTGTTAATAAATAGGGGTGTTTTGTTGATAATCCTAGTAATTTCATCAATAAACATGGGAATTTTCATCAAGTTTTAACCCATTTATCAAGTCTTTAGCACTCATTACTCTCTTATTTTCTAACTGAATAAGGGTGCAATTTATAATCCTATCCTCAGAATATACATGTAACTCCCTGTCATGAATTAAAATTTTTCCAACTTTTTTGTTTAATATTTTTTTACCTATTTCAGCCTTGAGAATTTTCATTCTAATTTCAATATCTCCATTTTTTAGAATTGTCCATGCACCTGGTATTGGAGATAGCCCTCTAATTTTCCCTAATATTTCTTTAGTAGGTTTATTCCAAATTATCCTGGTGTTCTCTTTGGATAATTTAGGAGCAATTTTTATATCTTCATCGATTAACTGCTTGGATGCTTTAAGAGTATCTGTAACAACTCCATTAATTGTTTTTACTAGTAATTTTGATCCAATAGATGATAATTTTAGATATAAAGAACCAAAGTCATCTTCATCACTAATAATAATTTCCTCTTTGAGTAGAACATCTCCTTGGTCAATCTTTTCGTTTATAAAGAATGTAGTAACACCAGTTTTTTTCTCATTATTAATTAAACACCAATTTATAGGTGCAGCTCCTCTATAATTTGGTAATAATGAAGCATGAAGGTTAATTGTACCATACTTTGGAATAGAAAATATGTCAAAAGGAAGCTTTCTGTAGGCTACGACAATAATTAAATCCGGTTGAATAGCTTCAATTTGATTAATAAACTCTTTGTCATTAAGATTTTCAGGTTGAAGAATTTTAATATTATTCTTTTTAGCATATTGTTTTACCTTACTTTCATTTATTTTTTGACCTCTTCCAGATTTTTTGTCAGGCGTCGTAACTGCATAGACTACATTATAATTTAAATTTATCTCATGAAGAGAGTCTACTGCAAAACTTGGTGTGCCAAAAAAAATTATTTTTAATTCATTCATTATATTCTATCTAAAATAAATCTAACTCTTTCTTCAATACTTAGGTTAGGCACTTTAATCATATTAATCCCTGATTGTTCATATATGCTTATTATAAAAGGACTAATCTTTTTAGCATCGCTGAATTCCTCAATTCTATTATCATCCTTTTTATATATCTCTTTCCAGGGCTCGAATAAAAAGATTATGTCATATTTATATTCTAAAGGAATCCTATCCCAATAATTTGACGAATTACCAATAGATCTAAGATAAGCGGTCACCTCATGAATACCTCTATCATAGAAGACTAAATTATCCCTACATTCTATATTTTCAGCAGCTTCAAAGTCAAGTTTTCTTTTATTAAAAATATTTTTACTTATTTCAATTGGATCTGTCTTAAACCCTAATCCTTTCAATTTGAACTCATCAAAAATCTCTCTTGCAGCCTCTTCAAAGCAATAAAAGTCTTTTTTCTTTAATTCATTTATAACACTCGTCTTTCCAGTGCTTGGACCTCCAGCTAATACAATTCTTTTATTTATTTTTATTTCTGACATTTCTCCAGATCAGATTGGTTATATTTGTCTATTATTTACAAAATTAATTTCATTGTCAAATAAAAGCACTAAATCTGAAGATTTTTATTTAAGATTTGAAGAACAATTAAAAGAATCTCAATCATGGCCGGGATCTTATCTATATAAATTTATTCTTAAAAACGATGAAGGTGAATTAGATAAATTAAAATCAATTCTTTATAGTTTTAAGGGAAATATATCTCAAAAATCTTCGACAAATAATAAATTTATAAGTGTAACATTTGATTTTTATGCTTTAACCCCTGCAGATGTCATTAAAATTTATAAAGAAGTAAGTGTCATAGAAGATATAATTAGCCTTTAGATTGGTAATTAATTTATTAAATTGCATGTATATGAACTCATTAGAATACAATACTGAGAGAACTAAGCTTATAATTCCAGAATATGGAAGACATATTCACCAAATGATCGACCAGGCAGTAGCCCTAAAAGATAAGGGTGAAAGGAATAAAATGGCTAAAGCTATAATTGGTGTTATGGGTAACCTTAATCCTCACCTTAGAGATGTACCTGATTTCCAACATAAGCTTTGGGCTCAGTTATTTATTATGTCAAATTTTGAACTTGATGTTGATAGTCCTTTTGAAAAGCCATCAAAAGAACTTTATGTTAATAGTAAGCCAAATAAACTTGAATATCCTCAGAGTTATCCTAAGTATAGATTCTACGGAAATAATATCAAGAAAATGATTGATATTGCATTAGAATGGGAAGAAGGAGAATTAAAGGATAAACTTATAGCAAACATTGCTAATCATATGAAAAAATGTTTCTTAAATTGGAATAAAGATTCTGTTGATGATAAAGTTATTTTTGATCATCTAGCTGATTTATCCAACGGATCTCTAAAGGTTCCTGAGTCAAAGCTTCCATTAACAGATTCAAGTGAATTTCTTAAAAATAAAGTCAAGACAAATAATAATTATAAGACAAACAATAAAAATCGCAAGAAGTCTAAAAGAAGATATTAATGTCTAGTTTAAGAGTAAGAGGTGGAGTAAAGTTGTCAGGTGAAATAACACCTCAAGGTGCTAAGAACGAAGCTCTTCAGGTTATTTGTGCTACTCTACTATCAGATGATGATATAATTATCTCAAACGTTCCTAAAATAATAGACGTAGTAAAATTGATTTATATACTTAAAAGTCTAGGTGTTCAGGTTATTGAACTAGGTGAAGGAAAATACTCTTTTAACTCAAAACAAATTGATTTAAAATATCTTGAAAATCAAGATTTTATTAATAATGCAAAGAAATTAAGAGGATCAATTATGTTAGTTGGCCCACTTCTTGCTAGATTTGGCTTAGCATCAATCCCAAGACCAGGTGGTGATAAAATAGGTAGGAGAAGACTAGATACTCACTTTATAAATCTTGAAAAACTCGGAGCAAAACTTGACTATAACTCAAAAAATAGAATGTATTTAGTTACCTCTAAGAACTCTCTTAGAGGAGCAGATATATTACTCGATGAGGCATCTGTTACAGGTACGGCAAACATTGTGATGGCCTCTGTCCTAGCTAAAGGACAAACTACAATCTATAATGCTGCATGTGAGCCTTATGTTCAACAACTTTGTAAACTACTAAATAATATGGGCGCTAATATTAAAGGCATTGGATCAAATTTGTTGAAGATAAATGGGGTTTCATCATTGAATGGAGCAAATCATAATATTCTTCCAGATATGATTGAAATTGGAAGTTGGATTGGTCTAGCTGCAATGACTAGAAGTAAATTAAAAATTAAAAATGTGTCATGGGATAACTTAGGCCAAATACCAGATGTTTTTAGAAAATTAGGTATTACCATAAAAAGAGAAGGAGATGATATCTTAATACCTGAACATCCTAAAGGATATTCCGTGTCTAACTATATTGACGGTTCTATATTAACTATCTCTGATGCTCCTTGGCCTGGTTTTAGCCCTGATTTGATATCAATTATCTTAGTTGTAGCTACACAAGCTAATGGAAGTTCTTTAATCCATCAAAAGATGTTTGAGAGTAGATTATTTTTTGTAGATAAATTAATTGATATGGGTGCAAAAATAATTCTATGTGATCCACATAGAGCATCAGTTATTGGACTTAATTTTAAATCCTCTTTAAAACCCACTATAATGACCTCACCGGATATCAGAGCTGGTATTGCATTGTTGATTGCTGCACTTTCTGCTTCAGGAGAAAGCATTATTCAGAATGTTGAACAAATAGATAGAGGCTATGAAAACATTGTAGAAAGATTAAAATCTATTGGTGCAGATATAGATAGGGTGTAGTGTTATCTTTTCGAGATTTTATTGTTTGAAATAGTTCTTTGTAGTTTACACTTAAATCTATCTATACTATTCTCTCTTAGTTTTGAATGCTTTGTTTTTCTTCCGCTAACTCTTTCTCTCCAAAGTTTAAAACTACTTTTCTTCAGGTTATTTCTCATTATCGCTTTTAATTCCTTCTCATTTATATCAAACTGAAGAAATATTGCCTCAAATGGGGTCCTATCCTCCCAAGCCATTTCAATGATCCTGTCTATTTCTTCTAAGTTCTTACTTTTCATTATCAATTTTTTCTAAAAACTTTTCAGCATTTAAAACATGTAGTTCCCTTTTTTCAGAACTCATTTTATCAAATGTGTTTATAAGCATTCTAAGTCTAGGGTTTTTTACAAAAAAGTCCCTTTGTTTGTTCATAAATCTCCAAAATAAACCATCCCAAGTAGAATCCCATTCACCTTTTTTAAAATCACTCATTTTATAAACATAATTACTACTACTAATGTATGGTTTTGTAGACATCAAGCCTCCATCAGCAAATTGACTCATCCCATAGATGTTAGGGACCATTACCCAGTCATAAGAATCAATAAATAATTCCATAAACCACTTGTAAACTTCATCTGGATCAAATTCACATAATAACATAAAGTTTCCAAGTATCATTAGTCTTTCAATATGGTGAAGATATCCTGTTTTGAGAACTTTTTTAATTGAATCATCAACTGGTTCTATACCTGTTTCCCCTGTGTAGAAGGATTTTGGAATCTTTCTTTTAAATCCCCAATAATTTAGTGTCCTTTCATAGCTCCCTTTAACTGTATAAATACCTCTAATAAATTCTCTCCAACCTATTACTTGTCTTATAAAACCTTCAGTTGAATTAATAGGAATATTATTCTTTTTTGCAAAATCAATTGATTTAGATATAACATATCTAGGATTTAGAAGTCCAACATTCATCAATGGACTTAATAAACTATGATTTAAAGTGACTTCATCTTTAACAATTGCATCTTCATAGTCACCAAACATTAGGAATCTATTTTCTAAAAAATCATTGAACCATTTTTCAGATTCATCAAATGTAACTGGGTACTTAAACATACCAATCTCACCATAATTATCTTTAAAATTCTTTTCTGTATATGATTGAGAATTAGTGGTATAATCATTATCCTTAGGAAAATCAACTTTAGGAGGAATTTCGCCTTTGGGATATTTCTTCCTGTTTAGTATATCATATGTCCACTCACCACCCTCTGGTCTTCCATCTATATCTATAAGAATATTTCTTTTTTTTCTTTCTGTTTTATAAAAAGAAGTTTGAAAAAACTTTTTCTTAGATTCCTTAAAAAAATCTTTAAGATCTTCATTAGTATTCAAAAAATGAGGTGATTCATGAATAAATAGTTTTATGTTATGTTCATTACATTTTTTCTTAATCCTTTTGTTCAAAAGATAATCAACAGGGTCGTACATTTCAACAAGGTTGAATCCTTGAGATTTAATGTAGTCTAACAAGCTTAAAATATTTGATTGTTCATCATATGAATTAATGTAGGAAACTCTAAGATTTTTATTTTTTAAATAATCTTCATAGAATTTCATGGTTGCACGATGAAAAGAGATTTTTTGTTTATGAAATTTATATTGTTTAAAAAATAAATATTCCTCTACTAAAAAAATATGATTTTCATTTTTTAAAAGGTTACTTTCCTTGAAAAGCTGATTTGGAAAAACAAGACAACATTTATTAACCATCCAACCAAGTTTTTTCATATGACTTATCTGGATCATATCTTTCGGATTGTAGTTTTGGATTAAACTTCCTAAATGGCATTGAGTCGTTTCCTATACCTGCATTGTAAAGCCAATTTCCATAATTACTGTGAACATCATAATCTATTAGCATAGATTCAAAATACTCAGCACCTATTCTCCAGTCAATCTTTAATTCTTTAGTTAAATAGTTTGCTACATTCTGCCTTCCTCTATTAGACATAAATCCGGTATTTGAGAGTTCTATCATATTTGCATTTATAAATGGCTCATCTGTCTTACCATTTATCCATTTTAATAATACATCTTTATCATCTGACCATTCTTTATCTTCACCATATATTCCATCTTTATTAAAGAATTTATCTTTATGTTGCATTGAGACATACTTAAAAAAGTCTCTCCAGATTAGTTCAAAGTATAACCAATATGTAGAATCATTCTTTTCAACTTTTGTTTCGTATTCTTTTAATAATTTGAAAATATATTTGACAGATACTGACCCATTTGCTAGCCAGGGAGAAAATTTTGAGCTATAATCCTCACCAATTAGTCCATTACGAGTTAATTTATACCTAGATACATTTCTTGTATCAAAAAAATAATTTTTAATTCTATCCTTAGCATTTGTTTCTCCACCCTTAAATCTAAAGACTGAGTCTTTATGTACATCAAAATCTTCAAATCCAAGATCAGACAATGTCGGGATAGAGTAGTCAAATAAAATTTTATTATCAGGATTTAGAGAATTGGGTATCGACAAGATATCATTGACAGATAAATACTTTTCACATTTTTTTCTAAAATTGGAGAACCCTCTAGGTATATTATCGTATAACCCTTTTACATCATTTGGTGAGAATAAAAATTGATCAAAATCTTTTATCAAATTAATTTCATCTGGTATAAAAGACTCCTCTTTTAACTCATCTCTAGTCCACTCTGTCTGTGTGTAAATGTTTGTAATTTCATAGTTATTAATTATTTCTTTTATTGATTTGTCAAAATCTTTATGAGTTATAATTAGTGAGATGTTTAGAGTATCAAGTTGACTCTTTAAGTCAGATATCGTTTCAAGTAGAAATTTTGCTCTATATTTTTCTGTTTTTTTAAATCCATACTTGGTTAAAAGAAAATTTTTTGGGTCAATATTAATGAAACCAAAAATGTTATCTGAGTTATTGATTGCTTTACTTAATGAAATATTGTCTTCAATCCTCAAATTATTTCGGAACCATACTAAACTATTTATCTTTTGCTTCTGCATAATTTGCTACAATACTTTATCTCATCCCAATTTTTTTTCCACTTTCTTCTCCATGAAAATTCTAGACCACATATGACACATATTTTTGTTGGAAGATTTTGTTTTTTAACTCCTCTCATTAATTAGTCTTGAGTGAGCTAATCCCACCGTCAAATGGAATTATTTGACCAGTCATCCACTTACTTTTTCCACTTAATAAAAATTTAACCATTTCAGATATATCATCGGCAGAACCAATTTCCTTCAATGGATGCCTGTTCTTAGCATTATCCATTTTTGACTCAGAATTAAGAAACTTTTCAGCCAAGGGTGTATCAAGTATAGAGGGGGCAATAGCATTTACTCTTATTTTAGGTGCAAATTCAGCTGCAAGTGATCTTGTCAAACCCTCAATTGCACCCTTGGATGCAGCAACTGAACTATGAAAAGGCATTCCTAATTTTACAGCCACTGTACTAAACATTACAATGCTAGCATTATCTGAGGATTGGAGTCTAGGTAAAACTTTTTGAAGTATTTTGACGCAACCCATTACGTTAATATTAAAATCATCTATAAAAGTAGACGGCTTAATACCCTTGAATGGTCTAAGGTTTATTGTACCAGGTAAGTAAATAAAACCATCTATTTGATCTGGTAACCAATCTAAATCAAAGTCATCATCTAAGTTTAATTCTTGAGTTTTGATTTCAGTACCGTTAAAAATTTCTGTATTTCTGGTAGATACAAATATGTTATTATTATCTACGAGTTTTTTTGAGAGTTCATAACCAATCCCAGTTGAACCACCTATTAATAGTATATTTTTCATTTATTTATAATCTCCAAAAGTTTTTATTAATTCTTGTTTTCTGTATTTAAAAATACTTTTAAGTTTAGAATTAATAAAAAGGAAATTAAGTAGAACCCCAATTGGTCCTAAGGGTATTTTGTAGTGAATCACATCTTCCATTAAAACACCATTTTCAATTTCTTTAATGAAATGTTTATGATGCCAGAAACTGTAAGGACCAAATCTTTGTTCATCAACGAAAAACTCTTTGTCTTGAACTTGAGTAATTTCAGTAACCCAATTAATCTTTATACCAAGTAATGGTTTAACAGTATACTGAATTATTTGGCCTGGATAGGCTTTCTTTTTATCATAATCAGTTATATTGAAATCCATTGACTTTGGTGTTATTAATTCCAAATTGCTGGGCGATGATAAAAAATCCCATGCTTCATTCAAACTAATGGGTAGCTTTTGTGAATATTTTAACTTAAAGATTTTCATTGATAATTTTAATTATTTCATTTGTGACTTGAGGTACAGGTAGGCCAAGAACACTTGTATAGCTTCCATTTACATACTCAACTCCAATCATACCTATCCAGTCTTGAATACCATAACTTCCTGCTTTATCAACTGGATTGACAGTCTCAACATAATAATCGATTTCTTTTTCAGTAAGATGTTTGTAGGTAACAGTTGTGCTCTCTGTTAAAATTTTAAACATACCAGCAGTCAAGAATCCGACTGAAGTAATTACATCGTGAGATTTACCGGTAAATAATTTAAGCATAGATCTAGCTTCTTCTTTATCTTTAGGTTTACCCAAGCATTCATCTTCAAACCAAACAAGGGTATCGGCAGTAATTATAATTTCATTTTTTTTGATTAGCTCATTAAAAGCTTCAGATTTATTTTTAACTATATGTTCTGAAATTTCTGTTCCTTTGAGAGAATCAGGAAAACTTTCATCAACTGGAATGGATTTCACTGTAAAATCTATACCAGTCATGTCCAGTAGCTCTCTTCTTCTTGATGATCCTGAGCCCAAAATAATTTTATACTCTGATTTGTTTACTAGATCCATTTATCATGAATTCTCATTACTTGTTCTATCACATCTCTAACACAACCAAAACCTCCATCTTTATGAGATACATAATCACATATTGACTTTACATCTACTGATGCATCTTTAGGACACGAAGAGATACCAACAACTTTTAATGGTCCAATATCTGGGTTATCATCACCCATATATAGAATATTCTTTTTTTTCAGGCCCTTTTCCTTCATAAAATTTTCTAATATTTCAATTTTATTAAAAGCTTTTAGAAAAACATCTTCAACACCCAATGAGTTAAGCCTAGTTCTTACATTTTCCTGCATACCCCCAGATATAATAGCAATTCTATATCCTTTTGAAATGGCATGTTTTATAGCATATCCATCTTTTGCATTGAACTGTCTGTCTATTTTTCCATCATGAGTATATATAATTTTTCCATTTGTCATTACTCCGTCTACATCAAAAATGAAGGTAGTTATGTCTTTTAATCTTGTCTTGTAAGTGTTCATAATATTTTGATTCAAATTTAAATAAACTTTAACATGATATTGTCAGTTAAATGATTAAATATTAAAATTTCATATTTATCTTTGTAGGCTTTAAAATGGGATCAAAAATACTAAATTTTCTTTTTTCAACTCAACTAATGCTTGTTTTGCTTATTCTCTTTCCAATTGCGATGGGTATAGGAACATTTTTAGAAAGTTGGTATTCCACTGATGCAGCAAGAATATGGGTTTACAATGCATGGTGGTTTGAAGCTATAATGCTTTTGTTAATGGTTAATTTTATGGGTAATATAAAGAAGTATAACCTTCTTAGTAGAGAAAAGCTATCTGTTCTTATTCTTCATTTGTCCTTTATCTTTATTCTGCTTGGAGCCTTCGTTACAAGATATATTGGTGATGAAGGAGTTATGCCAATTAGAGAAAATAATATCTCTGATTCTTATTTATCGGAAAAAACATATTTAACTGTTTTTATTGATGGTGAAAATGAAGGAGTCACCGAGAGGAAGACTCTAAAGTCTCAACTTCTTCTATCCGAACATGTGAATAATAATTTTACAATTAATGAAAATTTTTATAACAAAAACTTTTCAATTTCGTTCGATGATTTTAGGGAGAATGTCACAGAAGGTTTAGTCCTTGATCCATCAGGTGAGAGATATATAAAATTAGTTGAAGCCGTTGACGGAAACAGACGTGAACATTACATTAAAGAAGGTCAAGTTTCAAGTATTCAAAATATCTTATTTTCTTTCAATTCTTATCAAAAAGGGGCAATTAATATTACCTCTGAGGGCGGTGAATATTTCATTGAGTCACCATTTGATGCTCAGTTTACTATTATGTCCACACAACAAAATGGAAATTTATTAAAAGATAAAAAACAGCTTCTGGAATTAAGATCTCTTTACCAAATACCTGGTTTTCAATTTGTATTTCCAGAACCTGCATTAAGAGGAGTTTTTGAGATAGTTGATGCTGAAGTTACAGACAGGGAAATCGAAGATGCTCTATATCTTAATCTTAAATACAATGGTAAGAATGAGAAAGTTGTTTTGTTAGGAGGTAGGGGATATGTTAACAGTCCTAAATCAATAACTATTGATGAGCTTGATTTTCATCTTTCTTATGGATCAAATAAGGTCCAACTCCCTTTTAGTATCAAATTAAATGATTTTATTGCTGAGAAGTATCCAGGTACTGAGAATAGTTATTCATCATTTATGAGTAGAGTAACTGTCGAAGATGTTAAAACATTTGATTATGATATTTTTATGAATAATATATTAAACCATAAAGGTTATAGATTCTTTCAAGCCTCTTTTGACCCTGATGAAAAGGGAACTGTATTATCAGTAAACAATGATTTCTGGGGAACATTTATAACATATGCAGGTTATTTTTTACTCTATTTAAGTATGATGGGTATTTTCTTCCTAGGAAATTCTAGATTTAAATTTTTAGCAAAACAATTGAACAAGAAGACTGCTGTTGCAATTTTTCTTTTATTTAGCTCAGGTCTATTTGGTCAGAATAATAATATAGCTCCCAAAAGTGAATACATTGACTCAATAATTACTTCGACGTCATATACCAAGGAGCATGCAAGTAAATTTGGAAAAATAGTTATTCAGGATAGTGGAGGAAGAATGAAGCCAGCAAACACTTTTTCTTCAGAATTATTAAGGAAAGTAAGTAGATCTAATTCATACAATGGATTAAATTCTGATCAAGTTTTATTATCTATAATGGATAACCCTGGTGTTTGGTTTAATGCACCACTTGTTTATATCAAATCACGTCAAAAAGGTGATAGCATAAAGAAAATTATTGGAATAGATAAAGATGTTAAAAAAGCTCCACTAGTCAAATTTTTTGATTCACTTGGAAACTATAAGCTTGCTACAAACCTTGAAAAAGCTTATTTAGCAACTGTTCCAACCCAAATTGAAAAAGATATTATCGAACTAGATAGAAGAGTTAACCTACTTTATTCTGCATTAGAGGGTAAAATAATGAGAATATTTCCTATTCCAGATGATGCTAACAACAAATGGGTCTCTTTTCCAGAGGTAAATGATGTTGAATTTAATAATGCTGATTCACTCTATGTAAACAACGTTCTACAGTTATACTTTCAAACCCTTAGAGTATCTAGAGAGAGTAGTGATTATTCTCAATCTGAAGAGCTGCTAGAAAGTATTAAAGGCTACCAAGTTAAATATGGTAGTGATGTTATGCCTAGTGATCTAAAGATATCATCTGAAATAATTTATAATAAGGCAGAAATTTTTAATAGACTATACAAGTGGTATTTACTCTTAGGGTTTTCTTTATTATTAATCTTAATTCTTCAAATTTTTAATGACAAAAAATTTTACAATATTTTAATAAAGATTGTTGAATATTCAATATATCTCCTATTTATTTTAAATACAATAGGTCTTGCAGCTAGATGGTATATTGCTGGACATGCACCATGGAGTGATGCATACGAATCTATAATTTTTGTTGCTTGGGCAACAGTAATTTTTGGAATTATATTTGGAAGAAAATCATATTTTACATTAGCATCTGCAACTTTGGTTTCCTCTATTATATTATCTGTAGCCCACATGAATTGGCTAGACCCTTCAATAGCAAATCTTCAACCAGTACTTGATAGTTATTGGCTTATGATTCACGTTGCAGTTATTGTAGGAAGCTATGGTCCTTTTGCTATTGGCATGATACTAGGTATAGTTGTATTACTATTGACAATTATTGCTAACAAAAAAAACAGAAAGTCTTTTGTTAAAAAGTTAGAAGAGTTAACTATAGTTAATGAATTATCTCTGACTATTGGATTAGTAATGTTAACTATTGGGAACTTTTTAGGTGGAATGTGGGCTAATGAAAGTTGGGGAAGGTATTGGGGTTGGGATCCTAAAGAAACATGGGCATTAATCAGTATTATTATTTACACAGCGGTACTCCATTTAAGAATTGTGCCAAAACTCAATAATAAATGGCTTTTTAATTTGATGAGTATTATTTCATTTGGTGCGATTATGATGACGTACTTTGGTGTTAACTTCTACTTAGTTGGGCTTCATTCTTATGCTTCAGGAGATAAAGTTATTACTCCTGACTTTGTATATTATTCTATTGGTTTTATAATTATTTTAGGCTTAATTTCTTATTTTGCAAATAAGAAAAACCAAGTTCTTTAATGATTAAAATAAAAATTGAAAATGAGTATTCCCAGATAAAAACTGTAATACTTGGAATTGCCAATGATATAGGTGAACCTCCCTCTATATTTGATGCCTATGACCCAAGGTCATTATATCACATCAAAAATAACTCCTTTCCTAATGAAACTGATTTAGTAAAAAATGTGGACAGTTTTTATAATAAATTATTAAAACATAATGTTGATGTTATTAGACCAGAAAACATATCTGATTGTAACCAAATCTTCACAAGAGATTTAGGGTTTGTTATATCAAATATTTTTTTTATGTCCAATATTGTTCCTGCCCGGCATGATGAAATTCAAGGAATAGACAATATTATAAAAAAATTCGATGTAGGCGTTATCAAACTACCGGAGTTCATGCATATTGAGGGTGGGGATGTAGTTCTCCATAATGATAAATTATTTGTAGGCACTTATACAGATACTAACTACTCATCATTAATTACTGCTAGAACAAATATTGAATCTGTTGAATATTTAAAAAAGATGATATCAAACATTGAAATTATTCCAATTGAAATTAAAAAATCTAATAATAACATCTTTGAAAATACACTTCACTTAGACTGCTGTTTTCAAACTATAGGTAGAGATAAGGCAATAATATGTCCTGATGGTTTTAAAAATAAAGAAGATTACGAATTTTTAATTAAGTTTTTTGGAAAAAAAAATGTTTTTCTTGCAAATTCAAGAGAATCTTTTATGCTTTCATCAAATGTGTTTGTTGTCTCTCCAGAAGTTATTATTTCTCATTCAATGTTTAAAAGATTAAATAAATGGCTTGAGGAAAAAGGTATTTTAGTTGAAAAAGTTGACTACTCAAATGTCTCTAAGATGTCTGGCCTATTTAGATGTTCCACACTCCCATTATATAGAGAGTAATGAACCATTTCACTTCAAAAATATTAATGATTTCTCCTGATAAATTTAGGAATAACGAATATACTATTTCGGATAATGTATTTCAATCAAGAAAAAAAATTAAGGATCAGATTCAATCAATTACATTAAAAGAATTTGATAAACTTAGAGATGTTATTTCAAATTCAGGGATAGATGTATTTAGTTTCGATGATGATAGTAAATTTGATACTCCTGATGCAGTATTCCCAAATAATTGGATCTCTTTTCATCACCCTAACAAAGCTATATTATATCCTATGTTTGCCCCTAATAGAAGGCTTGAAAGAGAGTCTAAAATATTCAATAAACTTTCTAGATCTGGTTTTGATTTTGAAATAGTTAAGGATTATTCTTTACATGAAGATGAGAATAAATTTCTTGAAGGAACTGGTAGTATAGTTTTGGATAGAAAATCAAAAAATGCCTATTGTTCAATATCTAAAAGATCTAATATTGATCTTTTTAAAAAGTTCTGCTTAGATATGGACTATCTTCCTGTCATCTTTAACTCTTCATATCAGTCAAAACCAATTTATCATACAAATGTTATGATGTCTATATGTAATAATTTTTCTATTATATGTCTTGACTCTATTCATGATAAACAAGAAAGAAAAAATATTATTAAAAAATTAAATAATTCTGGTCTTGAAATCATTGATATTTCTCTTGATCAAATGACTTCTTTTTTAGGTAATTGTATCCAGCTTATAAATTCTAACCATTCTCCTATACTAGTTATGAGTTCTAGAGCTTTTAACTCAATAAGCAAATCTCAGCTCAAAAAGATTGAATCATATTCTGAAATTATTCATTCAGATATTAAAACGATTGAGAATAATGGTGGGGGAAGTGCTAGATGTATGATAGCTGAAATTTTCTAAATATTACTATATTTAAGTAAAGTTTCAAATCTTATTAAAATTAAAAACTAATTATATGAAAAGATTATTATTATTGATGTTTGCTTTGCTCATGCTCTTGCCAATTGAAGCAAACTCACAGAGAAAAAGGAACCAAAAACAATCCTCTACTGAAAAAGTATCATTAAATGCTTTTAAGTTTAGAAATATTGGTCCCGCATTTTTATCTGGGCGAATTTCAGATATTGCAATTCACCCTGAAAATGAAAATACATGGTATATAACAGCGGGTTCTGGTGGTGTTTGGATGACTGACAATGCTGGTACAACATGGGATCCAATATTTGATAATGAAACTTCCTATTCTATAGGTGCAATAGCAATTGACACCTCTAATACTAATATTATATGGGTTGGTACTGGAGAAAATGTTGGTGGAAGACATGTTGCTTATGGAGATGGAATATATAGAAGTTCTGACGCAGGTAAGTCATGGACAAATATGGGATTAAAAGAATCAGAGCATATTTCTAAAATTATTGTACATCCTCATAACTCTGATGTTGTTTGGGTTGCTGTTCAAGGACCTCTTTGGAGTAGTGGGGGAG